>JALERA010000005.1:0-6414 GCA_022764365.1 Bacillota bacterium | reverse complement strand
CATCATCGATCATCACAATGTTATGCTTCTTGGTGCAACCGGTAGCGGCAAGACCTATTTGGCTTGTGCTCTTGGCATGGCGGCGGTGAGAAAATTCCTCTCCGTGAAATACATTCGCTTACCGGAGCTTCTCACCGAACTCGCCATTGCCCGTAGTAATGGCACTTACCGAAAGGTCGTTCAGCAGTACAAGAAGCCTGTTCTTTTGATTCTGGATGAATGGTTACTGTATCCGCTGAAAGAAACAGAGGCAAGAGATCTGCTTGAAATTGCTGAGGCAAGATACAAGAAGGCGTCTACGATCTTCTGCTCTCAATTCGACGTTCCGGGTTGGCGAGACAAGATCGGTGATCCCATTCTGGCAGATGCCATCTGAGACCGCATTGTACATGACTCTTACCCAATCGTAATCGATTGCAAGGAATCCATGCGCAAGCGGAAAGGAGTGTCGGAAATCTGATGCGTAAGGAGCCTTCGGCTCATCGGGCTCTGCCCGGGCCCGAGGTTTAACGCTTTACGGATTTTCCGGGAAGAGTGATGGCTATGACAAACAAAAAAGAAGAGCGACCCCATGTGCGGCATGGTATCACTCTTCCCGCCAAATCCCGTATCCGGCGCTCGGGTCGCTCCTCAGCGTTGCCCTATCCTCCGTTACGGCTAAAAGCATTATTATGATACCATAAAATTCATCCCTTGTCAATGTACAACCTCGCCGACGAGGGTGTACAGTTTTCGCCGACGCAACTGTTCAACCAACCGCGACGAGGGTGTTCAACCTCAAACGGCCAGGGTGTTCAACTGGGGCGCTATATTCACTCCAACATTAGGTATAATCGCCGATATGAGTATTTTCTGAACATCTGAGTCAACTTGCTTTATAATTGATGATAGAAGCAATTCATAAGTTGCTCCACGTTCTTCATCATCAAACAAATGTCCTTCGTCAAAAATCAATTGTCCAATACTCTCAATTATGCTTTCATCTTGACGTAAAATATAGAGAAATTTCTCAGGAGTGGTTACGACAACGGTTTTGCGTTCTGGGTTAAATAAATCTTCTAAAACATAGTCGCTTTGAAGCAAATCAGATATTTCACTGATTTGTATATTGGTATCGAATTTCAAATCGTGCTTCAGATCATTACTGATTTCTCTACATAAAGCCCTGAAAGGTGCAATAACTATCGATAATTTTATTGTTTCAGAGCAAAATGCAGACAAAACCGCCATAGACATCGCTTTAGTCTTGCCAGCGCCTGTGGGCATTTGAACGACACCGGATTTGCCTTTAAAAAAGCCCATTTCACACATATATCTTTGAGACGGCCATAGCTCTCTGACAAAATGCCCACTGTTAACAATCTTCACCAGCATGTCCAAGGGAATGTTAGAACTTTTGGGAAGCATCTTGAATATCGAATGGTTTATTTTTAAGATGAAAATTGCTAACAATGCATCTACAAGAAAAATATCCCTAAAATCGTTGGTATCATAAATACTTTGTTTAAATTTATTAATAAAATTCCTATCAAGCGTGATACCACGAGTCATCAATTCATTATATTGGTGCACAAATTCAGAAATGTACTCGTTCCTATCAGAATTTAAGGCTTGCGATTCATCAATGTGTGGATCATTTTTAAGCAAATGATATATTAGGATGTCTAATTTATTGTGCGACAAATCCAACGTTTCGACATCAATATTTTTTATTAAAACAATTGAACTGCCAATCTGATCGCATAGATAATACGCTATCGCGCCAATCAGGTTAAAGTAATTTCTATCAGAGAGTCTATTGGAACTATTCAAATGCAAATATGAGTCGTAAAATTTTGATGCAAAGTATAATTCCTTTTTTCGCGCTTTTATCTGTTTGTCACTTTCTTTTCCTCGAACAATATCCGCAGATAAGTCTGCAATACAGGCAATTGCTACCGGGAACAGTTCGTCTATGTTAATGTCTTTTTGAGCGCGTAACTCTTCAGGAATATCAAATTCTATTTCTTTTGCAAATGCTCGAGTTCTCTTCAAATAATATTGAGCGTTTTTTTCAATTAACATTGCGAAGCCACCTCGAATAGTCTGTGCACTAAACTCATAAGTTTATCCCTTTTTATTACTATCATCCATCGCTTTTCACCTTTTAATTTTGCAGTTTTTATCAACGCTTCTGAATAAGTTGTGGTATCGTGTACTGCGGCTGCACCATATTTTTCTTTATATGGTCTATCAGGTTTATTTTGAAAACGCTCCACTTGAGAAGCTTTTTCAGAATTACCCTTTTCAATATATATTTGTTTTAATGCACTCAATGTTTCTCCTTTACGTATGGAGTCTTTGTGTGAATCATCTATAGCATCTTGAAGCCGATTTTTTGATATTTTACCGCTTGACTGTGCCTTAACCTCAAATGTAACGAACTCGTCATCCGGCGATGGCTTAGTTCCCGCAAATTTAAATCCAAGAACATCGGTGCCTTGAGTGGAAGTGTTTCGATTGAATTTATTTTTATATCTTTCACGATGAATAATATATCCCAATGTGAATTCCAAATAATCAGAAATCAGCAACTCCGCAAAATCGCCTGAACGCGTTCCAGGACCAAACCCATCATTAGCATCTGGAAATTTATAAGATAATAGATATTCCTGCTTTGTCATACCAGTTCCGTTAACAAACAACTCTAAAAGTTCATCCTCACAATAGTTTTGACGAAAATGGGATGCCCATTCTTTAAACGCACTTTCTTCTATCTTTGACAGTTCATACTCCTCAACAATCTCTCCTTCATCTGTTACTATGTCTTTTTGTTTAATTAACGAGTCTAAGTATTTCATTTTGCTTTCACCAATCCCAAATATTTTTTATACCATATACCATAAAGAATTATTCCTCTGCCATACCGCTATTTACCCACTCATCAATTTCGGAAAGTTTGAACTTCCAGTTTTTCCCGATTTTATGGGCAGGCATTTGTTTTGTTGTGATCCAGCGAAGCGCCGTGTCGCGGCTTATGCCCAAGTATTTCATAATCTCCGGCATGGAATAGTAACGATCTTCAATATCTGTCATTTTCGCACCTCATCAATACATCTAATTATATTATACACGAGCAAACAGTTCTTGTCAAGTATTGTACGATATTGTATGATATAATAAGAGTATTTCATTTTAGGAGGATTAAAAATGTGCAAAAGACACGATGAAAAGCAAATCTCTGCATGCTGCCAAGATTATCAAAACGGGAAGTCGATTCGCGAAATACTGCTTCGCTATTCCATCTCAAAAACAACCCTATATCGCTGGTTGAAATTGCAAAAAACAAAGGACAAGCGTAGTATAGGAATAAATGTCGACAGAAAAGCTGTCGTTGAGTTGGAGCGGCAGCGTAAGATGCTTGCGATTTATCAAAAAACCGGACTTGGAATAGGCAGTCCGTTTTCTGAAAGAGTACAAGCAATTCAGAAACTGAACGGTGAGTATTCTTTGAATCTCTTATGTTTGACACTGGGAGTCCCCAAAGCAACATACTACCGTACCATTGAAAACAAAGAAACACAATTTGAAATCAAATGCAGAATGCTGACTCCGATTATCGAAGAGATATTCGATGAATCCAAGCAAGCATCTGGTGCTCGAAAGACAACAGAAATTCTTCGTGAAATGGGCTACTCGGTATCGCCAGACACGGTAGCAAAGATTATGCACAGAAATGGCTGGTTCAGTGTTCGAGCTGGAGCGAAGAAACTGTACTTGCAAAATCAAAAGCGTATGGAGAATCTGCTTTGTCAGCAATTCTCAGTTTCAAAGCCAAATGAAGTATGGGTAAGTGATGTGACAGAAATCAAGTACGGGAAATACAAATATTTTATTTGTGTGGTGCTTGATCTCTTTTCCCGAAAAGTAATTGCTTTTCACATCTCGATGAAAACAACCGTTCAATTGGTAAACCGAACGATAAAAAAAGCGTATGAGGCGAGAAATCCAAAAGAACCCCTGATTCTCCACACCGACAGAGGAGTCAATTACACTTCAAAGGTTTATAACCAAACATTGCGCCTCATGAATATCACGCATTCCTATTCAGGTTCCGGTAACCCTTATGATAATTCGGTTTGCGAAGCATTTTTCAAAACGTTGAAAGAAGAGGAACTGTATCGACGCGAATACCATTCGGAAGTTGAAATGAAAAAGTCCGTTTCGAATTATATCGAACGATATAATTCGAAACGGCCTCATACATATTTGCATTACAAAACGCCTGAACGGGTGGAAGTGGACTATTTTACAAAGTATAACCGGACTTGATTCGTTGGCATTCGGTACCATGCCGGTTCATAAAAGAGGCAAAACGGTTTTTTGAATCAAAATTAACGTTTTCTGATTGATAAGTTTCATTCATGAAATGCCGAAAATACTTGTGGAATAAGCAAAAACAAACCCTCAAATGAAACTCGGTGGTTCACATTTGAGGGTTTATTCAACAAAAAAGATGCCACCTTGAAAGCGGCGTAAACCTTTATATTTCAAGGATTTTTGCCACTTTTCGAAAAGTTTTTCAAATCTTTTTTAAGTTTGGTGGGATATTCGTGAAAACTAAAGAGTTGACAAAAATAATGCCGCTTGGCATCTAAGTTTTGACAAAAAAGATGCCCGCGAAACATTAGTTTTTGTGTTCAACAAAAGGATTTGATTGGCTTGCACAGAGGCACGAGATGCGTTATAATTCAAATGTCATGCGCATCACCAAATACAACCAATCCGAACCACTTCAAAAATCGGAATCGGTTCGGATTGGTTTTTAATTAATGTGTCACAAGTTGATATTTTGCAAACATCTCTAAAGAAGTCATATTGGCATCAACTGTCAAAGTGTATGGCTCAAAATCAAGCAATCCGCACGATGTTATCCAACACCAATGCGTATCTAATTTATTTGCACATAATTCTATCAACTTATCTGGAAGTGTGCCTAAATAATAGTACAGGCACAATGTTTCGATGTCTTCATTTATACTATAAAAGTCTTCCATATTTGTTAGCGATATTGAATCAACTATATTGCGGAACAGCTTTACCCAATCATCATTAGAAAAGTAAGAATAGAATTTGAATATGAGTTCATTGAGTCCAGCACTACGATAACCGTATTTTCTTCTTGTAACAATAAATGGAATGACGCAGTTGGAAATATAATTGTGGTTATTAGAGATATCAATTATTTCTCCAATATCCATCAATAGCTTTGACTGTCCCCCATATAGATCAGAAAAAGTTGAAATGATTTTATGCTCCGCATCTTGTGAATACCCATTTTGCCGTATTTCATCAACAAGAATTTTATTGTTATCTTTTGATTTTGCAACATAGTCATCTATATCAGTTGTAACTTTAGGAGAACTTTTACCCTTAGAAAGCAATACTTTTCGCAGTTCTTCATTCTTAATCTTTTCTATAATCCTGTAATTGTAGTGATATAAGTGCTCTACTTGATTGCCTCCATGCCTTATGCTGGACTCTATTTCTTCGCTAATCCAAGCATTCACAATATTGTATAAAGCTACAAGCACGTCATCAGAAAAGTCTTCAGACAATATTTTTTTGAAATACACATCCAAAAAACAATTGCGCCAGTTATAAAAATCTTTAGGATTGTTCTTTAACTCAAACAAAGAAGCGATATATTTGATTCCCAGATCTGCGGCAGTTTCAAATATTACATCCTCTATTTCACCACACATCCGGTTATCACCGATAGAACGCGCTACGTCAGAAATGGTTAGCAATTTCATTCCATGGACTAATAGTTTTTCTTCTGACAATGGCAACTGTTTATAACAATCCAATAGCCCGCTTAGTGAATAATCTTTGTGATCCACATAGCCAAACAATTTGAACAATATTATTTTTTTAATCTTGGTTGCCTTGTCTGTTAATCCGAATTGATTAAGCAGCTGAACAATATTTAATCCATGATATTCAAGACAGGCTGAATATTGATGTCATGCATGCTCTCTCAGTTTATTATTGAATTAGCATTTCCTCAAGTCAATAATCTCCCAGTCATTATCAAAAACGCCATTGCTTTTTTCATAAGTGGCTGGCTGCATTGCTACGCATAATAACTTTTTAGGCCTACTCAT
This sequence comes from Bacillota bacterium, assembly GCA_022764365.1. Classification (GTDB taxonomy): domain Bacteria; phylum Bacillota; class Clostridia; order Peptostreptococcales; family Anaerovoracaceae; genus CAG-238. The sequence goes on along the minus strand of JALERA010000005.1, from coordinate 268 downwards.
ACCAACATATGCAAGTTTACGGCTGGAATCATATAGATTTGAGTTACCGCAACGACCAACCCCAAAGTACGGAAGAATCCGCTTCAAATCTGATGCGCCTTGTCTATCGGTTTCAAGATATAGAGTCGCATCATGCGTTTCACCTTTAACGCCATGAATAGTATCAAATACAATCCTACGTCCTCTGATGGGATCAATTAACACGTTTTTTTCGGGTATATCTGCAAGGTTGGCACCAGCATCTTCTTCGAGGAAAAAATCTGGAAGA
>JALERA010000109.1:0-15270 GCA_022764365.1 Bacillota bacterium | reverse complement strand
TGATTACATCGCAGACTTCCGTGTCTGAGCCGGCAAAGATTTCAAGAATCCAGCCGTACTGCGAATCATAGTTAAGTGTATAAAACTCGCTTCCCCTCGCGTTTGGCTCAAATGTAACCGTAGGAGGTACATCGTCCGGCTCCCCGCCGTAGCCGAAAGCCGCTTCCGCACTAAACGGAATCATCGTAAATACAAGGCAGAGCGCCATGCCGAGCGTTAATAATTTTTTCTTCATTTCTTCCTCCTTAATTTAGATTTTTGTCTGTTTCATTTTTATCCACTTTTTCCTATAAGTGTATGATAACATTTGAGTGCTTTGTGTGTCAAGACAGCATGGTTTTTTGGCGATTTTTGGGGTATAATAAAGTCAGAAAAAAACAAGGAGAGAGAAATCATGGATCAAAGAATTATCAAACTTTCGGATATGCTTACAAGTTACTCCTGCGACCTCCAAAAAGGCGACAGGGTTTTAATCGATTACGAGGGCGAAGCCACCCGGCCGCTTGTCTGCCAGCTTATCAAGGACTGCTACAAGCTCGGCGCAAAGCCTTATGTGACTTCCCGGGACAGCCGCCTGATGCGCGAAATGTTGCTGGGCTGCGACGAGGAGCAGCTGGAGTTCCTCAACGATTGCCAGCTTTATCAGATGAAAGGAATGGACGCGTACATTGCCATCCGCGGAAATGAAAACACCGCAGAGCTCAGCGATGTGCCTTCCGAAAAACTCAATCTTTACTACAAGATGACACGCCCGACGCTCGACTACCGCGTAAACCGCACCAAATGGGTGATTCTGCGCTATCCGAACCCTTCGATGGCACAGCTTGCGAACATGTCACAGGAAGCATTTGCGGAATTTTTCTTCAATGTATGCACGCTCGACTACAAAAAAATGAGCCGCGCGATGGACAGCCTCGTCGAGCTTATGAACCGCACGGACAAGGTTCATCTCGTGGGTCCGGGCACCGACCTCAAGTTCTCCATCAAGAACATTCCGGCGGTCAAGTGCGACGGTCTTCGCAACATCCCGGACGGTGAGGTCTACACGGCCCCTGTCCGCGAGTCGATGAACGGTGTGATTTCCTACAACACCCCGAGCGAGGAGCAGGGCTACACCTACGAAAATATTCGATTTGAAATCAAAAATGGCAAAATCGTCAAGGCGACTGCCAACAACGACGAAAAAATCAACGCCCTTCTCGACACTGACGAGGGTGCCCGCTACTTCGGCGAATTCGCCATCGGTGTCAATCCGTATGTGATGACTCCTATGAAGGACACTCTTTTCGACGAAAAAATCTGCGGAAGCTTCCATCTTACGCCGGGCATGTGCTACGAGGATGCACCAAACGGCAACGAATCCGCGGTCCACTGGGATCTGGTGATGATTCAGCGCCCGGAATACGGCGGCGGCGAAATCTGGTTCGACGATGTTCTGATTCGCAAAGACGGGCTTTTCGTGGTTGACGAGCTGAAGTGCCTGAACCCGGAGAATCTGAAATAGCAATGCGCCCGGCGGCTTGTGCGCGACGGGTCGCCTGTTGAGGCCGCCGTGCATAAAATGCCGGTTTCTTCTATCTTTTTGCCATTTGGGCCGAAAATATAGAAGATTCCCCCCTCTTTTACCGGATATTTTTCGGGCGACGAAAAGACTGTTTCAAATCGTCAAAATTCTTATTTGCATGAAATCGTTGAAATTTCAACGATTTCATTTCAAGACGATTTTTACGCATAATCTTGCAGCGCGGGATTATGCTTTTTTTATAGGTCGGGAGCCCTCCGCGGGGCTCCCGGCTTCTATTTTTGATGCGGTTTGGGCAAAAAGATATTACTTTATGCACGATTATCCATTTTTTCCCAACTGCGGCAGGGAGTAAAGCGGCGAAAGCAAGGCGGGCGTATGGCCGTAAAGCACAAAGCAGTCGCAGCAGGGGCAAGGCACAAAGAGTTGCCGCGGGCGCATGGCAGGGCGCACAAAAAACGGCTCTCTTGAGCCGCTTGTTATCTCTGCGATGTCAGCAGTGGGGATATTTTTCGCCTTCATCTTTTCGCAATTTCGCGTTTTTCCTGTGCGGCACCCTCGCTGCGGCCTTCTGCAAGATCTTCCGCAAGACCTTCTGCAAGACCAGCCTTGCGTGCATTTTCGCGCATCGAGGCTATATCGTGCTGATACATCATGCAACATTCCGCCATGCTGCCTCTCGCTCTTCCTTCGTTACCGTTCGATATAAGTTTTCAGCCATGATGATTTCCTCCTCACTTCCGCATATTTCCTGTATGGAGTCTTTGTAGTTTTCATCATCGGCATATCTTAAATACATCACAAGCCGTTCTATTTGGCTCATCCCTCCAATCGGCTTATTGGGGTCGACTTTTCCAAGCACAAGGAAATGAAACTCAAGACGGTCCGACAAGCGATGTCCTGTTTTTTGCTTCCCGACGGAGAAAATGCTGTGACAGCCGATTGCCTTCGGAAAGAGCTTGCTTTCTATGATGGAAATTACATCATAGAAAATTCCGACGCTTTCCGGCAAAATTCGACACTACGAGGCTGAAAAGAGTACACTAAAAAAAACTGCCGCACGGTCGATTTTAGTCAGCTGCGCGACAGCTTCTTCATTACTATCTTTATGCACCCTTAATCTCAAGCAATACATGCGATGTTGCAAGCTGTTCCGGTGTCGGGTCGAAATAGATATAGTTCGTCAAACCTGTGTAAGTCCACTTGTTGGTGTTTCTGTTCCACTTGTTGCTGTTGCCCGGCGTTGCATCGACGGTAATCCAGCGTCCGTCCACATAGCACTCATTCCACCAGTGGTCAAGTTCGGTAATATTCTTTTCGGTCGACCATGTGTTAAAACTACTGTTGTTCAGGCTGATGTGGTGTCCGTTTACGATTCTGGTCGGAATGCCCTGTGCTCTGGCAAGCGCACATACTGCAGCTGAGTAGCCCACGCAGGTCGTTGCAACCTTGCCACCCTGGCTGTTTGCACTCTTCTTCTTGTTTCTCATATTGTAGAGATTGCGGTACGGATCGACATACTGTTTCGTTCCGCTGGAAAATGCAATGTCATCATAGTAGAAATTCTCTGCTATGTACTCATAAATCTTCAAAAGCTTTTCGTAGTCCGTGCTTGCTCCCTTTACAACCTGATTTGAAACAGTCTTAAAGTATTTCACTTTCTTCGTTGTCACGGAAGCTACCTTTTTCGTCACCGGGTCACGGAAGCAAATGGATTTCACATCGCTCATATTGGTTTTCTTAAAATTGGAAACCTTTTTCTTGTTTGCCTTCTTATCCAGTCTTGCGTTTTCTTTCATGATTTTATCGTACTGCAAAATCGAGAACTGTCCGTTTGACACGCGGAAAGCACAGTTTTTATAGAAAACATCGCTTGTGCCGGTGCCTCTCTTCATCGTGATAATCAGCACATAGTCACCGCTGAGCGCTCCGCCTGCTCTCGGTACATAGTTCGGCAGACTGAATTCAAAGCGATAATAGTCGCCGGCATTTGTCGGGTAAACGCGGGTATACCACGCGCTCCTACTACCGGACTGTACTTTTCTGACGGATACATTGAACTCCGACGCCTGAATCGGAGTTTCCGCTTCCACATACAAGGAAGTTCCGTTTGCCGTCACATTCACAAAATTATGCTCTAAATTTTCGCTTGAAGTCAGACTCTGCACTTCCGCCGGAGTTCCTGCGCTTTTTACAGCTGCGGATGCCTGCAGCGGAATCATGGAAATTACCAGAGACAGTGCTAAGAGCAAAACCAGGCTTTTCTTTTTGTTCATTTTTGTTTTCCCCCTCTGTTTTGTGAGTTTCTTTGCTGATTGCATGCCATCTGAATCTTGACATACGAATAGCAATTATATATAATGATTATATCCCGCACACCGATGTGCAAGTCAAGTGTTTTATGAAAAAATCTTAAAAAAATTTAAAATTTTTTTGAGATGTAAAAAGGTAGGTACTATATGCATAACGAAAATAAGAATCTTTTTCAAATGGGCGAAGTAACCAGAGCTTTGGGGATTACACGCCGAATGCTTATAAATTACGAAGATCTGGGCTTAGTGAAGCCTGCATTCAAGGACGGCAACCGCGGCTTCCGTTACTATAGTGCCGACAACATCGTACACATCCGCCTGATTCGCACGCTTCAGAATTTAGGCTTGTCACTCACTGAAATTCGAAACTATTTTGATGATACAACGCATCTGAACGAGCAAATCGATCGTCTCGTTCGTCTCCGGAGCCAGCTTGACCAGTATATCGCTCAGCTTCAGCTTCGTCAGACGCACACAAGTATTGAGGAAATGGAGGTCTGCAATGTAACGCTTCCGGCCTTCACAGGATTTTCCCGTGAATTCCACGATGCAGATTTGGCACAGAAAACCACAGAACTTCGTCAGGCTTATATTGATACCATGCACCAATATCGTTTGGATAACGAGCATAAAATGTGCATTCAGGTATCTGCGAACTCCGATTCTGACGGTCTGTACATCATTCCGGTTGCATCGGACAGCGTCGGTTCGTGCATCCGTAAATTCCCGCAGACATCTGCAATCTGCATCTATTACCGTGGTGCTTACGAGAACTTCCCACAGGTGCACAAGCGCCTTTTGGATTACGCTGCCGAAAACGGCTTGACACCGCACGGCTACTTCCGCAATATTTATATGGAAGGTCCGCCGACGCACGGTGCCAATAAAGATGCTTATGTTACGCAGATTGCTTTGCCGATTAAGTTCGCGAAAACAGAATAATCAAATGTACTAACTGAGGCAGTTCGCATGGAACTGCCTCAGTATTTAATTCTTTTAATCACGAATCTCCCAGTGTCCGCTGAAACCACTTCCGATATAAGAAATATTCGGTATGGATTTGATCCGTCGCTTAACGGTGGACACACTCACACCTAATTCCTGTGCAATGTCCTTTGTAGTAATTTTATTGTCTTGTCTTATCAATTCAGCAATTCGGCTCAAGACATCTTTTGAAGTGTCTTGAGTGTCATGTTGGATGCCAACTTGAGTGTCATGTTGAGTGTCATGTTGAGTGTCAGCTTGAGTGTCATGCTTATAATCAGATTCTTTCACTTGATTAACAAGTTTCCTTTCTCTTCTAAAAAGAATCGCCTTAAACCCGTCGCCGAATTCTTCAAACAGTGGAGCCGGCAAACCGTATTCCCGACATCTGTTTATAATCCTCGGCAAACCGGTTCCCCAAGCTTCGACAATATGCATATAATGAAACGCTTCTGCGATTGCTTCATTTCTGCATGTTGACTTTCCCCTCTTCGCAGTCTCTATGTCTAACCCTCCATAAAGCATTCCCGGAGAAGAGACCTCCATTCTATCGTCATAAATGCAGACCTGTATGCAGGATTTATCGAGATAGCTTCTGTGCAAAACAGCATTTGCGATGGTTTCTCTGATTGCTGATATCGGAAGTTCGTACATATCCCTTCGGTATATACCTTCGATTTCCGCACCCATATCAATGTGCCTCAAAACGAAGTGGTACGCTTCATCAATCTGTTCATATATTGGTCCCCTAAACTCTTTTCGGTCAATGAAGATGTCCCTGCTTGTTCCTTTAAACAAAGCGCATTGTATCTTAGCGGCCTTGTTCGTGTTATCCGTCAAAAGATTAAAAGCATGTGTCGGATATGGGTTTCTGCCAACCCTGCAAAGCACACCAAAGTCATGCAATTTTTCCAATGTCAATTCTTTTACCGTAAGTCGTTCCTCCTCTGTTTCACAAGAATCCATCGCGGTCTGCTTCATTTTTCTGCATAGCTTTAGTGCCTTTTCCTCATCATATTCGCAGCCGATTTCCTGAAGCGTGTCATAAGATATGTTTTGACCTTCCAACTCCAATTCCTGTAGCTTCCTCGCATCTGCCGGTCTGCTCGTCCCATTGATTCTGATATAGGTGCTGCTTTCTTTTCCTCTATTCGCAAGGTAATACGGTCTGAATTTTCCCGGCGCAATATCAATCGCAAGAATCGTTTTATCCTCTACCGTTTGTATTGAAATATCGGGCTCTATTTGCGGTGTGCAGGCATCCGAAATCATGTTCGATATCGAGTCTGACAGTTTAAACGGACTCTGCTCTCCTATGCCGCAGACGATACCGGTTTCGTCTTCAATGCCAAGGATTACCTGTCCTCCCGTACTGTTCGAAAAAGCGATAATATCTTTTAAAAGTTTTTCGTGATTGCTTGGAATCTCGCGCTTGAATTCAATGTTTTTGCTTTCTCCAAAATATGCTTTGTTAATCACATAATCACCCACTTTCATTTTTTGGAAAAACGCCGATAGTTTTAGTATATGTTGCCATATACTAAATTATATGCCATTGTGGAAACAATCACAAGAAAAAAATGAGGCAGTTCACATTTAACTGCCTCATTATTTTTCAACATTTTATATTCTATTTAATGGTTCTCCAAGCTTTGTTGGACCACTGTGTATAGTACTTCTGTCCGTCGATTACGCGAACGCCGCGAACCTTGTAATAGTAGGTCTTGCCTGCCTTCAGTTCCTTGGTGTTCAGGTACTTCGACCAGCTTCCGTCTGCCGTCGTGAAGAATGCCTTCGTGCCGTAGCCGCTGTATCTCTTTACAGAGCGGTAGAATTCGAAATAGTCTACCTTGTAGCCCTTCGACTTCGTCCAAGTCAAAAGCACGTCTCCGTTCTTTGTCAGTTTTGACTTAAGAACGATTGTTGTGTTTTCAACGCCCTTGATGAGTTTTGCGTTCTTGTCTGCAGCCGGGTCGGTCGGTTCGGTTGGGTCGGTCGGCTCGGTTGTGCCTGCGCTCGTCGGGTCAATCGTTACCGTGTTTCCTGTCGCTTCTGCCGCAAGTTTCTTCAGTTCGTCCTGCGTGAAAGTCTTTTCGCCGCTTGGCGTCTGCACCGTCAGCTTCGCATCGGTATCGTTGATGATGGACTGAATGAAAGATTTATCGAGGTTCAGCTCGAGCTTAGCGCCGTCCTTGACTTCGTTCTGCGAAACTTTGATGATGATTTCGCCGGACTTGTTTGCCTTCGCCTGCCTTAAGATTTCCCTCTGGTTCGCAGAGGAAACCGTAACTGTTGCAGTTGTCACACTGTTGCCGTTCGCGTCAGTCTTTGTTTCATTCTTGACTTCTGTCGGCGAGCTTGTTACTTTGCTGTCTATAGTTCCGGTTGTGATAACTTCGGTTCTCGTAGAGGAGCCACCGCTGCCGCCGGATGTTTTTGGGATGACGGTCAAAGTACCCGGCTTATAAGTGACATCATAATTATCTGCATTCGCAAGTGTAAGGCCTGAAATCTTAATCGCGTAAGTTCCCGTTTGTTCCAAATTCGGTGTCACGGTTTTGCCTTCCGCATTCTTGTACTCGTATTGTACATTTGTCTCATCAAATTTATCGCCGTTTACCAGTCCGTCTGCCTTGTAGCTGTTAGCCGGAAGCGTTCCATTGATGTATGCGTTTTGGTTGTTCACTGTGACTGTAACAGGTGCTTTGGAAACGGTCAGCTTGGCAATTTCGCTTGTGGCTGTTGCTGATTCCTGATTGTCCGCACGGGTTGCCGTTACTACGCAGTAATAATAGTAGTTGCCAACTGGTGTATCGGTTGGAACGCTGTAAGTCGCTGATGTTGTTCCTTCAATTTTAGTTCCGCCTGTATTGCTGTTTGTTGTATTCTTGTACCACTGATATTGTAAAGGCTTATATGCCGTATCGGTTGCGGCCATCGCCTTAACTGTAAAGTTTCCGGTTTTGCCGTATGTAATTTCAAGGTTTTTCGGTTGTTCCGAAATGGTAGGTGCCGTTACAGGAGCAGGATCCGGATCGCCCGTCACCTTCAAAATTAACTCTGTAGGGTTGGAAGCATGTCCGATTTCATAGCCATTTTTGTCACTCGTAATGTTTGTGCGGTAGTTTTTACCTGCAGCTGCACCGGTTGCGATGGTGACAGGTCTGCCGGCGGTAGGCAAGTCTTTCGTTGTCACACCGATGGTGCCGGTCAGGGGTTCGGTAATGGCAATCTTTACGCTGACCGTTTCATAGTTACTGTCTGATGTGTCACTATCCAGACATACATTGCTGTTCTCGTTTCCTGCCTTATTGCCTGTAATCGTGGCAGTGCCGGAAAATTTGAGTTCGGCTGCTCCGCCGCTATCATAAGCATTTTTCCTTGCTAATGCCGAAGCATATACACCGCCGCCAAACTGTGTGGCTGTATTTTCACTGATAGTACCGCCATCCATAATGAATTTAGATGTCCAGCTTACATATACGCCGCCTCCTACACCGTAACTTGCGGCGGTACTGTCAGCATTGTTATTTGTAATACTGCCACCATACATATGGAATTCAGATGGACCATACCAAACAATTCTCCTAACATGCACGCCACCGCCGCTCTTTGCAGTATTTCCGCTAATTTTTCCGCCATACAGTTTAAATATGCTTGCCTTTGTTGTATCAGAAACTCCTTCGACGCTAACACCCCCGCCGCCGGTGTCATAATTGGATGTGTTGCCGGTGATGATGCCGCCGTACATATTAAATGTGCCGCCGAGTACTTTCACACCTTTGCCTTCATATTTGCTGTTGGATGAATCTGTCGCGTGCGTAATTTTGCCTTGTGCATCGCCGGTTTTGCAGTCTGTCAATGCGAACTGAGCGGAGACCTTAATGACATCTACATCGTCCTTCATACCGTCAGGATTTTTCATGGTTATGTTTTTGCCGTTCAGGCAAAGAACTACGCCATCCGGTACATCCCAGCTACAGTAGTCATCACCAATTTTGCCAGGATACTTGACAGTGGTTGTCAGTGTTACATCATCGGTCAGGTAATAGTTACCTGCAGTATCCGGCAGGCTGTCTGTTCTTGTCCATGCCGTAAATTTGGTCTCTTCATCTGAAGTGTGGTCGCCTATCTCCGTGTGAGTCTTGCCGCAGAGATAGTGCTTATGCTCGGTCGCAGGTGGAGTTAGATTTGTCTTGAGCACAAGTTTTCCATTGTCATAAGCAACAACATAATTGCTATCATCGCTTACAAAATAGTTCTCATCGCCACTCTTTGCTCCCGTGGCAATGGTAACCGTGTCATCGCCTCCCGTTGGGGTCTTTGCCGTCTTCACGCCGATTTTCTGGCTGCCAGTCAGTGTACCGCCAATTTCGATGCTTGCGGTCTTGGTCCTGTCTGTAGACATTCCAAGATAAACATTGTCGTCCTCACCATTCACTTTATTGCCTGTGATATTCACATTTCCGGAAACATTAAATGTGCCTATAAGCGACCCTTCTGTATTCACTTCAATGAAGACACCACCACCTGTGCTTGTAGCAGTATTGCCGTCGATGCTGCCGCCGTTCATAATAAAATCACCTTGGTTAAACACGCCGCCGCCCATGTAGCTAGCCTGGTTTCCGGAAATGGTTCCACCGTACATCGTAAACACGGTTCTCTTATCTGTACTCTCTGTTACTGAATTATATACACCGGCGCCATTTTCATCTTTATTGCCTGTAATACTGCCTCCATACATTGTGAATGTTGCGCCAATGTGGTTCTGCACACCGCCTCCGCTGAAGCTATTGCTTCTATTATTATTCTTGGAGATATTACCTCCGTACAGGGAAAATACACCATAATTATCCACACCACGACCAATTAAATCATTACGGTGGGTAATCTCTCCCTTATTGTTGCCATTTTCATCCTTCGAACAATCGGTCAAAGTAAAATCAACCCCGGATCCTACACTAATAGTAGAAATAGCCTTGTCATCTGTACCTGCGGTGCAAGTGATACTATGTCCGTTCAGGCACAGTACTGTACCGTCCGCAGGCTCCCATGGCTCTGCGATATATACATCCCGCATGAGACAATAATACCCTGCGTTCTTAGGCAATGTATTCGGGTCTTCCCAGTTTCTGAAAGCTAATTCCTCTTCGTTTTCGTGCGTGCCAACTTTATTATGCGTTTTTCCGCAGACGCAATGGGAATGCCAACATACAATATCTACAAATTTAGGGTTGCCTGCATTATCAAATTCTTTGGAAGTAGACTTTGTGTATGTACGGTTTGTTTCTGTTGTTGCCCATTCATATACTCCGCTGATGGTAGGTACAATATTGTAAGCGCTCTTTGCATTTGTACCTTGCGTCTTCGCTATCACATCACTTTTAGTGATAGTAATGCTTCCATGCGCACCCGCACCATTATCAAAGTAGCCGCCCTGAATTGCGTATGTTTTTCCATAACTCTTAATATGCGAGTTCTCAATTCTTACATTATTTGAAGCAACAATTCCAACATCTGCAAAGGATTCAGCAATGATATTAGCATTTTTAATTGTAATTGATTCGTTGTATTGCGAGCTATGATCCTCAAACGCAAAGATTGCATTTCCATTATGTGCCCTTATATATAACTTATCCTCGTCCTGGTTTTCGCCGCGTATCCGCAGATCACCTTCTGTCCAAACACCATAACTGTTTTTCCAATCAGAGTCATTGATGCCCTTCGCTTCTATTGAATTATGACCCTGCAAAACAATATTCAAATGGCAATTCGCATAAATGCCATTCTGAGTTCCCGTATAGTTAAAGTTATTTAATGTCAATGTATTTTTGCTTGGGTCATACATTGCATTATAGTCATCGGCACTTCCTTCCGTACCGTCATTCTTATAGTAGGTCACATTGTTCCCCACCATTTTCACACCGCCAACTTTTACGCTGGCTGGCGTATCTCCGCTAGCTGCCCATGCGGTCTCAATCTGAAATACCCCCCTGGGTATCATCGTAAAGACCATGCACAGCGCAATCGCTATTGTGAATAGTTTTTTCTTCATTTGAATATAACCTCCTTATTTCTGTTTTGGTTATTTGCATGTGTTTCTTTTCGCAAGTCTATCACAAGCGTCTCGGCACTTCAATATTTGCGGAACGAAGGCGCAAATAGTGCGCCGAAAAGTCAACTTTTGATAAATATGCTCAATACTTATGTAAACAGCATACATCGTACATCCATGTTCATGTCAAGTAATTTATGAAAAGTTTATAAAAATAATTCCGCAATCCTGCTGCAGGTTTCGCTCTCACCACCCCTTGACAAATTCAATTGAGTTTTGTATGATTAATGTGTCGTGTACATTGATGTGTACTTACATGTGTGTAGAAAGGGAATGTTATGGAAAAAAATTCAAACATTAAACAAAAGATTCTGCCTGATGCAGAAGATGATGCTAAATTTTTTAAAATCGGCGAGGTTGCCGACGCACTCGGGTTGACGCGAAGAATTTTGATAAATTATGAAGATCTCGGTTTGGTTACGCCGACTGTGCGCAACGAGGGAAAGGGTTTTCGCTACTACTCGGCAGACAATGTTGTTCACATTCGCCTGATTCGCGCTTTGCAGAATCTCGGGCTTTCGCTTCCGGAAATCCGCAGCTACATTGAAGATAACGAACATTTGGACGATCAAATCGATCACATGATACTTTTGCGGGACCAGCTTGACCGCTATATCGCTCAGCTCAGGTTCCGTCAGGCGAGCGCAAGCAAGTTTGAAGTCGTTTCGACGACCCTTCCGGGGTTTACGGCATTTTGCAGGGATTTTGAGAGTGCGGATGTTGCAGAAAAGGCGACTCAGCTTAGACAGACTTATGTCGACGCACTAAAGCATTATCCGGTTGACAGTATCAATAAAATGTGTACGCAGATTCCGATTCAGCCTGCGTGCCTAACCGGGCACGGCGATCAAAATGCAGCGAATGGAGAGAGTGGCTGCTCCGGAGAACCTATCAAAGAAAGCGGTACCTTTATTATTCCCGTGACTCCAACATGCACGGGTCCCGACATTCGTCAGTTTCCGTCGGTTGCGGCGATTTGTATTTATTACCGCGGACCTTATGAAAGCTTTCCGAAAATCCATGAGCAGCTTTCGGAATATGCCCAGGGCCACGACCTGACGCCGCAAGGTTTCTTCCGCAATATCTACATGGAAGGTCCTCCTACACACGGATCCAACAAAGACGCATACATAACGCAGGTAGCTATGCCGATTAAGTTTGCTTCGGTATAGCGTGTAAATGTAAAACGGGCACGGAAACCTCGGCTTTATCGAGGTTACCCGCCCGTTTGTTTTTTTGTCATTTTTCGTCAAGCGATTTGGAGTTTTGTCGGCCGCAGCCGGATGCTCGCATGTCCTGCCGGCATCCGCCGGTCTTAGCCGGATGCTCGCGGGCTTTACCAAGCCCCGCCGCCACCGCCGCCGAAGCCGCCGCCGCTGAAACCGCCGCCGCCCGAACTGAAACCGCCGCCGCCCGAGTCAATCGAGTCGGTGCTGATTTGGATGTTCTTGGCAACTGCAGTGCTGCAGTTTCGCATCATGGACGAGTAGAACCATGCATCCATGAACATTCCGTCTGCGGTATTGCCGTAGTACCATGAAGGCGGCTGAATATTGATTTTCTCAAAATTCTTTGCCCACTTGTCGGTAACGCCGAGCACGTACGCATACGGAAGAATGTTGTAGTAATAGCTTGGATCCTGCTCGACGAGCGCGTTGATTCTGTCAGCCTCGGCCGTTTCGATGAAGTTTCTGAGGCCGAGGATTTTGCCCATGAGCTCAACGCTGTAGTCTGTACGCTTACCCATCATGCACGCCGAAAGTTCGCACGCTGCCATGCATACCGCAAAAATCGCAGCGCAGGCAATGCTTGTTGTATCAAGATAAATCATAAACGCGCAGACGAGCACCATCGCGAGGTTGATTACCCCGAAGATGATAAAGCGTCTTATTTTCTTTGCTTTGCTGAAGACATACTCTTTGTCTTTCGTTGAAAGAATCATGGCAAGCATTACGAGTATCACCGGAGTTCCGAATGCACCGCCCACAATCAACGAATAAAAATCCCCGTTATAAAGTCCCGCAAAAGTACCGATAACCGCCGGCATTGCCACGGAAATCACCAGTGCAATGATGCGGCATACGGTCGAAGAAAGCGTCGTCTGACGGTTCTTCGACTTGCGGTACATTGTCGAAAGTGCCGCGTAGGATGCCATGTAGGCTTCGCCGAAACTTTCGCCGAGATCGTCCATCTCCACGTAATCACGGTTTTCGAAGATTCCGTCATACAAAATCTTTGCGAATTTTTTCTCGGAGCTGTCAATATCGTTTGCCTTGCGGAAAGCAAATTTTTTCTTGCCGGTCTGCTCGATAGTGAGATAACCCTTATCTGCAAAATAGATAATCAGCGATACCAGGTCGCCCTTGTCGAGCTTTCCATCCGCAATCAGACCGACTTCCGCAGGGGTAAGTCCTGCCGGCGGATAAAATTCAACCGTCGGAACGATCCCTTTATCTCTGCCGAAGATCATCCACAGTGCAAGGAGCACAGCCGCAAGCACGATGCAGATAATCGGAATCAGGGTAAGGACGCTGTCGTAATTGAGCTGATCCTGCCAGTAGCCTTCCGGAAGTTCCGCAAAAATCGTGATGCCCTGCCCTTTTGCAAGGTTTTTTCCTGTAATGGTAATGTTCTGTCCGGTCTCGTCGCAGTCCCAGCTGACATTCGAAACCATGTCATTTGAGCCGTAGGTATCGGCATAAACCTGAATCTTGGAAGAGTCCACGACCTTTGGCATCGTCACATGAATCGTGGTGCTCTTGATTGCCGTTTCCCAGCCTGTCGGAAGTAGGTCCAGGTACATGAAGTCCTTCGTCGTGTCTCGGTCGTCGATTATTGTCATGCGGTATCCGAATTCAAAAGTCTGGCGTCCGGTAACGGTCTCATCCGCATCTCCGATTTGGAAGACTTTGTTTCCGTTTTCGCTGTAAACCTCATAGTTCCAGTCTTTCACCCATACGTTATCGATTTCGGGGTCGCGCTGATTCGGAATTTTGAAGTCCGGAAGGTCGATTCCTTCTATGCCGGACTCCGGTATGTATACATAAATTCCGTGCTGCTGCTTATCAAAATTGACTTTGACCGTTTCGCTCACCTCGTAGCTGTTGTTTTCCGCAACCACAACATCAACATCGAATGCCTCCGTCGTGTATGCAAAAGCGGACGCGGTGCTCATTATCACCAAAGCCAAAGAAAATACCAGTACCGGTATTTTCTTCGCAAGTCTATTCAAAAAATTAGAATTTAACCTGAACATTCTGTCTCTCCTCTGCGCTTTCCACTTCAAACATAGGCTTTCTTTCGAAATGGAATATAGACGCGATGATGTTCGACGGGAACATTTCGCACTTCGTATTGAACTGCTTAACAACCGCATTGTAATATTTTCTCGAGTTTGCAATCTCGCCTTCCATAGTTTTCAGCTGATTCTGAAGATCCATGAAATTCGTGTTCGCTTTGAGGTCAGGATAGCCTTCCGCAACCGCAAAGAGAGTTTTCAAAGTGCCCTGCAGCATATTTTCGCCTGCAATCTTGTCTTCGATGGTTGCAGCGCCCTGTGCCATGTTTCTTGCTGCGATGACTTTTTCGAGCGTATCTTTCTCGTGAGTCGCGTAACCCTTTACCGTTTCAACAAGGTTCGGGATGAGGTCATATCTTTTCTTGAGATATACGTCCATCGTTGCGAAGCCTTCTTCGCATTTGTTTTTGAGTTTAACGAAACCGTTGTATCCTGCGATAACATAAATCACGAGAATTGCAACGATTACGCCGATAATAATACCAACCATGTTTTTTTCCTCCCAGTCAATATGTAATGTAGTTTAATTATCTGAAACAGAGGCCCAGTTAATAGGCTCCTGATTTTCCAGCTCAAGGAAACGGTTTGCGCGGCTGAAGTATGCGCCGCCGAAAAAACCCGTATGTGCCGACAGCGGACTCGGATGCGTTCCGGTCAGAATCAAGTGGTGCTTTGCGGTAATCAGCTTTTCCTTTGTTTTTGCATTGGCACCCCAAAGTATGAAGACGATGGGTTTTTCTCTTTCGTTGAGTTTGCGTATAATTGCGTCGGTAAAGGTCTCCCATCCCCTGCCCTTGTGGGAATTCGGCATGCTGTCCCTCACTGTCAGCACCGCATTCAAAAGCAGCACTCCCTGCGACGCCCAGGATGAAAGGCACCCGTGGCTCGGAATTTCCATTCCGATGTCATCTTTGAGTTCCTTATAGATATTGAGAAGTGACGGCGGGATTTTCACTCCGCGGTTGACCGAAAAGCAAAGCCCATGTGCCTGACCTTCCTGGTGATACGGATCCTGCCCGAAAATCACCACTTTCGTGTC
>JALERA010000107.1:0-13072 GCA_022764365.1 Bacillota bacterium | reverse complement strand
ATACGGGAAACCGATGAGGGGAAAGAAGTTGTCCTTTATGCCGCGCCTGCTTCGATTTTCCACAAAGAAACCACAATGCAGATTTGGATTCCGATTCCGGTGAAAACGATAAACGGCAATATTTATGTGGAGGATTTACAGGAAAGCATCACAATCAAGGGTGATACTTACGGTGAAAATGGGTGGATTACGAAAAAAGCGAAGGAGCTTTTTTCCGCGCGTAATCCGTATATCGGGGACATCAGTGCGGACCAGAAGATAGCGAATCTTCTCGGGGTCGGCGAAAAATTAGGAAGCTATACGAATAAGCTTGACACTGAGGAAAAGGAAGGCTGGGAATATCCGTACGGCTGGGAGCTCATATTCGATGAGCCATGGAAAGACACAGAAGCAGAAAATCGCAGCGAGAAGATGAAAAACTATGCTTATGCGATGATTGCGCTCATCGACAACTGCGGAGAAATCAGCTGGACTTATACAACGGAAGACGGGAAAACGCATACCGAAAGCGTGACTGTGGCTGACTGGAAGAAGGAATACCCAAACGATAACACGAATCCGGGTTTCCGACTTGAGTTAAAGGATTATTCCAAGTATGACTATTATGTGCAGAGACTTTTGGAGAAGCTGGATATATAAGAAATATATCTTTTCGGGTATAAAATCGAATAGAGCCATAAAAAGTGCACCCTTTCGGGTGCATTTTTTGTAAAAGTCGTCTGCTACAGCAGTGGCAGCTTATTCAGTATAATTGTGAAGATAACCATTCCGAACAGTGCGAACGGGTAGGTCGCACCGTAGCCTGCGCCCGGGTCGTCACTTCCGACTGCGTCTGTAGCGGCGCCGAGGCCCGGCGTGGAAGTCATGCCTCCGCAGATCGCGCCGGAAAGCATAATCCAGTTCAGTTTAAATACATAGCGGCCAACGAAGAAACCTGCCATGATGGCAGCCGCACCGACGCCCAGGCTTACGAGGGCAAGCGTAATGCCGGAACCCGTAAGCGCATCAACTGCACCATAGCCGTAATTCAGGCCGACAATCGCAAGGAAAAAGGCAAGACCGAGTTCGCGGATAATTGCAAGGACTTTCGGGTCCATGCGGAACGAAAGCGGGCCGATTTTTCCAATATAACCGAGAATTAGAGAGCCAATCAGAATGCCGCCTGTCGATTCGAGGCTGACATAGCCGAGCGGGCCCATGTATATTTTGATTGATCCCAGCAGGTATCCCGCAAAGCATACGATTGCGAAGGACAGAATGCTGAAATCCGTCGTTTCCACCTCGCGTATGCCGCCGACTTCACGCGCAGATTCCATCTCACGGCGGTAGGCCAGCTTCTCCGCCTCCACATCGAAGCGGAAGATGACGCTGAGAAAGTTCACTGCCAGAATTACGATGATAACACCGAATGGGTAGCCGACCGCGGAGCCAATTCCGACCTGCGCCGTCGCTTGATTTATGTATGCCTGCTTCTGATCTTTTGAGAGTGACGGCGTGTTTTCAAGGGTAACATCCGCATATTTTTCATCGAGTGCAAGTACCGTCAGGATTGCCTCTTTTTCTTTATCAGGAAGATTTGCGAAGTTATCTGCATATTCATTCGCCTGAAGCTCGGATGTCTCAAGCGCAGAGGCAAGCCCCGGGGAGCTTGTCATAGCACCGGTGTAGACGCCGGCAACTGCATAGGAATTCGTGCCTTTGCAGATTGCTGTGCAGGCATAGGTCGCGCCTGCGCCGACCAAAGTAATCAAAAGTCCGAGAACAACGAATTTCGAACCGTATTTTTTGAGGACGATAGCAAGGTCCTTGGATGCCAAAAGCCCGACGGCCGCAACGAAGAAGAAAAGCGCTGCGGTGAAGAAATACGAGTTGATGACTTTTCCGCCGTTTCCTTCCATAATCTGTGCCGCCGCTTTGAAGCCGGCTGCGGTTTCATCGCCTGCATTGTATAGTTTCTGGGCAAAGCCGTAAACCACGAAGCCGATTGCAAGACCGACGAACATGGCACCCGACGTTCCGAAGCTGAATTTGCCGAACTTGATTTTGCCGAACAAAAGTCCGAGCGCAACCGTTACGAACATCAGAACAAAAGGGTTCAGGGCAATGCCCACGATGTCAAATTTTATAAAATCCATGAAATTTCCTCCCAAGTATTAAATCAACTATTTTATTATATCAAATAAAAAGGGAAGCACAACCGCATAAGGGGCAAAAAATCCCAAAAAATGACCGCAAAAATGTTCATTTTTTGTATAAATCATGGTATGATAAGACCCAAAGGAGTGAGAAAATGGATTCGCATTTCAGCATGATTATCATATGTGCCGTGTTTCTGTTTATCGGGGTTATCCTCGGCAACGGAGCGGTTTGGGTATTTAACAGAATCCCGGGGAAGTGGCTGGTCGATTACGGAGAAGAACCGGACGAGGAGCTTCTGCATCCGAGCTGCCAGAGAATAAAAAGTACGCCATGGAAGTATGTTTTCACGGGATTTTTCATCGTGGTGGGAATCAAGATGGGCATCGACAACCCGTTTTACGCTTTTGCGGCAGTGCTTGCGGTATGGCTGCTGCTCGAAATGTCAATTGCCGATATAAAATATATGATCGTACCAGACCAGTTTCTCCTGATGCTGCTTGTGTGCGGCCTCGGAATGATACCGCAGACGGAGGGAGGCCCGCTTGACTGTCTGATTGGGGCAGCCATAGGACTTGCGCTTACGGGGACAATCGCACTTATCGGGAGGCTTGCGTATAAGAAAAGCGCCGTGGGAGGAGCCGACATTAAGCTCTTTACTGCCTTGGGGCTTTTGACGGGAATCAAAGGGATTCTGTTTATCTTTGTTGTAAGCACATTTGCAAGTGCGGGGCATTTTGCATGGCTTCTGCTCAGAAAAAAGGCAGAACGCACGGACGAACGGCCGATGGTTCCGTATATTACAGGAGCCGCGGTTTTATACATGGTAATTTTCCGTGAGTTGTTGTATAATGAATTTAATATTGTGCTTTAGGAAAGAGTTTATGGAAAGAAACATTCTTTTGACAATTGAATACGACGGCAGCGGATTCAGTGGATGGCAGAGACAGCCGGGCTGCAGAACCGTGCAGGGTGAACTTGAGAGAGTACTTTCCAAGCTCTGCGCATGCGATATTTCGATAAACGGGACAAGCCGCACCGATGCGGGTGTTCATGCATTGGGGCAGAGAGCTTCCTTCAAAGGTGAATTCGGAATACCGGCGGACAGGATCATGCGGGCCGCCAACAACCTTTTGGCAGGCGGCCAAAATTCGCAGTCGGCTGTGGGTGATGTCAGGATCACGGAAGTGCAAGAGATGCCGCTCGATTTTCACGCAAGGTTTGACTCGAAAGGGAAAACTTACCGATACATCATTCGAAATTGCCCGGATGCTGATGTTTTCAAACGGAAGTACTGTTATCAGGTGCCAAAACCGCTCGACACGGATAAAATGCGGCAGGCGGCAGGATTCATCATCGGAACGCATGATTTCAAGTGCTTTCAAGCGGCGGGCGGAAACGAAAGATTGACCACGATACGCACAATTCACAGACTCGACATATATAGAGAAGAAGAAAATGTTATAATTGAAGTGACCGGCGACGGATTTTTGTATAACATGGTAAGAATTATTACGGGAACACTGGTCGAGGTGGGTCTCGGAAAGAAGCAGCCCGGGGACATAGCGGGAATCATCAAAAAAGGAGACAGGCAGAATGCGGGACATACGGCTCCTGCGGAGGGCCTTTATCTTGTCAGGGTATATTACGAAAACTTTTAGCAGGTAAGGAGAAAAGCAATGAAAAGACCCAGCTGGGATGAGTATTTTATGGAAATGGCAGAACTCACCGCGAAACGCTCGACATGCATGAGAAGAAATGTCGGAGCGGTTATCGTTAAGGAAAAGCACGCAATTGCAACCGGATATAACGGTGCTCCGAGAGGAATCAAGCACTGTGAAGAGCGAGGCGGCTGCCTGCGGCAGAAACTCGGCGTACCGTCGGGTCAAAGACATGAACTCTGCATGGCACTTCATGCTGAGCAAAACGCAATTATTCAGGCCGCTTCCATGGGACATGCCATCGAAGGCGGAACGATTTACATAACACATCAGCCGTGCGGGATCTGTGCCAAGATGATTGTCAATGCCGGGATTAAAAGAATCGTGGTTCGGGAAGGTTATCCGGACGAGCTTGCGGTTGAAATCCTGAATGAAGCGGGGCTTGTGGTTGAAAAACTTGAAAAAAGCGAAGAAGAATAATGGCGAACTGGGAGATAATATATGTATAGTACACTTTGGATGACATTTTTACTGGCTTTCGTATTGTCGCTTGCAATGACGCCGGTAGCAATCAAGCTTGCACCGAAGATCGGTGCGATGGATATACCTAAGGATTCAAGACGCATGCACACGAAAGCAATGCCGAGATTCGGAGGACTTGCGATTTTTGTGGGGACAACCGTATCAACGGCTGTTTTTCTGCTGCAGCTTGACAACCGCATCATGGGAATCCTGATTGGGGGAATCCTGATCTATATCCTCGGAATTGTGGATGATTTAAAAAATCTGCCGGCAAAAGTTAAATTTATCGGACAGACCATCATCGCCGTTATCATGTATATGTACGGACTTCGCATCGAGTTCATCAGCAACTTTTTCGGCAGCGGCAAGAGCGAGCTAGGAACGATCCTTTGCTTCATCGTGACGATCATCTGGATTGTCGGCATAACCAACACGGTCAATCTGATCGACGGACTGGACGGACTTGCGGCGGGAACTTCGGCGATTGCATCGCTTTGCATCGCATATGTTGCGTATATTCACGGAATGTACCTGGCTTCCGGAGCAATGCTCGCGCTTGCGGGTGGTGCACTTGGATTTTTGCCGTACAACTTTTATCCTGCGAAGATTTTTATGGGAGACGGCGGGTCACTTTATTTGGGATTCATGCTTTCGACGATGTCGATTATCGGGCCGGTAAAAAGCGCTACGGTTGTGGCGGTGATTATTCCGGTGCTTGTGCTGGGTGTTCCTATCTTTGATACAGCTTTTGCGATTTTCAGAAGAGTTGTGAACAAGAGACCGATTATGGAAGCGGACAAGGGACATCTTCACCACAGACTGATGCGGCTCGGATACGGGCAGAGAAGGGCAACGCTCATGTTGTACGGAGTGAGCGGAATTATGGGTGTGGCTGCGGTCACATTCAGCAGAGATTTATATGTTGAAACCGCGGGGCTTTTTGCGATTGCGTTTATGCTTATCTATATTTTCCTTACGGATGCAAATCACATTATGCCTCAGATTAAGAATCCTCAGGACATAAATATCGAAAAAACGGACAACGAAGGAGGACAAGAAAATGAAGAAAGAACAGAAATTAAGCAATAGAAAGATTTTGGCACTTTTGCTGGCACTTGCACTCATGCTTACCTTTGCTGCGTCCTGCGGAAATTCCGTGGACAGTACGCCGGACACCGTGAGCGCACCGATAAACATTGCCGCTTTGAACGGACCAACGGGTATGGGAATGGTTAAGCTCATGGGCATGGCGGATAAGTACAACATCACGACTTATCAGGCACCGACCGATATCGCACCGAAACTCATAAGCGGCGAGGTTGATGTGGCTGCACTGCCTTCCAATATGGCGGCGGTTCTGTACAACAAGACACAAGGACAGATTGTGGCGGTAAGCCCGATTGTGCTGGGCGTGCTGTATGTCCTGGGAAATGATGTCGAATTACAGAATGTTAAGGAACTTAAGGGGAAAACGATTTACGCAAGCGGACAGGGCGGCACACCGGAATATGTGCTGCAGAAAGTGCTTGAGACCGCCGGACTCGATCCGCAAAAGGATGTTACGGTTAAATGGCTTGCAAACCATGCGGACGTAAATCAGAAACTGCTCAGCGAAAAAGGCGCAATCGCCATGCTGCCGGAACCGTTCGTATCAACAGCTCTTGCGGCGGGCGGGGACTCTGTGAAACAGCTTTTCGACCTGAATGAACTTTGGAACGAAGCAACGGGGCAGGAGCTCCCTATGGGTGTACTCGTGGCACGCAGGGATTTTGTCAGCGACAGACAGGCAGACCTTGAAGTGCTGCTGAAGGATTATGCGGAATCTGTGGATTTTGTAAACAGTGATGACGGAGCCGGCGCACTGATTGTCGAGAAAGGATTTATCGGCAAGGAAGCGATTGCAAAATCCGCAATCTCAAAATGCAAGATGGTTCTTTTCACGGGAACGAATGCAGGTGAAGGTGCTGATATTCTCAGGACGTTTAATCAAACATTATATGATATGGAGCCTGCCTCGGTAGGCGGAGCATTACCGGATGAAGAATTGTATTACGGAAGTGCCGAGTAATCGGACGGAAAAAAAACAAAAGAATAAGGGAAAGACACGCGAAATCAAGCAAGGCAGAAAGGTTTTCATCTGCCTTGCTTGGCTTGTTATTTGGCAGCTTGCAGCTTTTGCGGTAGGAAACGAACTTTTGCTTCCGAGCCCGCTGCAAACGCTGAAGGCACTGGGGCAGCTCGTGCGGGAAACCGGATTTTATATCGATGCCGCATGGACCGTTGCAAGGTGTTTGATTGCAATGCTTCTTTCCTTTGCGGTGGGAATTGCGGCGGCATGGGCCGCATACAAACACCGGACGGCAAGGGATTTTTTGAAATTACCGGTAAGCTTTTTTAAGTCGGTTCCGGTTATGGCAATCATCATTTATGTGATTCTGCTCGTATCATCGAATTTCGTTGCGGTCATCGTATGCTTCATCATGTGCTTTCCGATTGTGTATACGAATGTGCTCGGGGGGCTGGATGCGGTTTCCGGAGAGTTTCTTGATGTGGCAGCCGTATACGGATTAACAGAGGCGCAGAAACGCAGACTGATTTATATCCCTTCGATTCGCCCGAATCTGAATGCGGCGCTTCGGCTTGTATGCGGACTGAGCTGGAAAGCCGTGATTGCGGCGGAAGTGCTTTCCATACCGGATTTTTCCCTCGGCTACGAAATGATGAATGCGAAGTACTACCTTGAAACCGGAAGATTGTTTGCCTATATTGCTGCAATCGTGTTTTTGAGCATACTGTTCGAAAAGCTTGTGATGCGAGCTGCTTCCTGCGTCGAAAAAAATGCTGCAGTCCGGCTGAAGCCGCACGGAGAGAAGAAGAGGCAGGATCTTGCACCGGAAATTCAACTTTCCGGCATTTCGAAGAATTACGAAAATAAATCGGTATTAAGTGATGTTGCAATAACATTTGAGAGCGGAACGGTTACAGCGGTTTCGGGCCCGTCGGGACGGGGGAAAACCACCCTGGCCATGATTATTGCAGGACTTATTGAAGCAGACGCGGGAAGAGTTGTGGTGCGGGGAGGCGCAGATGTGAAACTTTCCTTTTTATTTCAGGAGGACCGGCTTCTGCCGTGGCTGACTGTCTATGATAACATGGCACTCGGCAGGATTAACGATGCGGGGCATGAACTTGATGCCGAGATACGCACAACGGCGGAGGCACTGGAACTTACGGAAGTCCTCTTCTCCCTGCCTGCGGAACTTTCGGGAGGAATGCGGCACAGGGTTTCCTTAGGAAGAACGTTTCTTTCGAATGCAAACCTGATGATATTGGATGAGCCTTTCAGAGGCCTTGACGAGGAACTCAAGGACCGCATTGTGGAAAGATTATGGAAAGAAACCACGAAAGGGAAGACGGTTATCTTGATTTCGCACAACAGCGGGGATTGTGAAAAACTATCAGAAAAGGTTGTTTGGATATGAAAAATGTATTGTGGATTTTTAAAAGAGATATAACAAGGCTTGCCAAGAACTTTGTGGCAGTCATTGTTTCGATTGGGGTGTGTTTCGTGCCGGCATTGTATGCGTGGTTTAACATAGATGCAAACATGGATCCTTACGAAAACACCGCAGGAATACACATTGCCGTGGCAAACTGCGACGCGGGGACGCAGAACGAAGCGACGGGAAGCCTTAACGCAGGCGATAAAATCATTGAAAACTTGAAAAAGAACGATGCTCTCGGGTGGGTCTTCACCGACAAGAGTGAGGCGGTAAGCGGCGTGCGAGCGGGAGACTATTACGCGGCAATCGTGATACCGGAGGACTTCAGTGAGGATTTGGTGAGCATACTTTCCGGCAAAATCGAATCCCCGCGGATTGAATATTATCTCAACGAAAAGAAGAATGCAATCGCACCAAAGGTGACGGATACCGGCGCAACAACAATCCAGCAGCAAGTGGACGAAACCTTTGTATCTGTAGCATCCGAGGCAGCGGTTGAAGCCCTGCAGGAAGCAGCGAAGAAGGCAAGCGATGATGCATCGCAATTAAACGATGATATGCTGCGCAAGACGGCAGAGGCCTCGGAAAAGATTGAAAATGCCGAAATAACGCTGAAGAATCATTACCGAACCGAGGCACAAAACGGTGAAAAAATAGCAAAATCCGAGGCCGCACTCAGCAGCACGGAAAAGGCAGTCAAGGCATCATCGCGCAGTCTCAAACTTACAAATGACCCACTGGCAGTGAAATTGGCGGAGAGCCTCGACGGGATGCAGCCGTCATTTGCAAAAATGCACAGACTGCTTACGCAGACCGAGACGGCACTGAACCAATCTTCCGATGCCATAGAGCAGACGGCCGATATTTTGCGAAAGACCGAGGACCGAATTGACGGAGTCAGCGAGGATTTGTCTGCGCTTTCGAGTGCGGCAATCTATACTTCGCTTAGGCAGCTTGCAGACGGAAGCTCATTGAATACCGATGAAATTTCGCAATTCATTTCCTCTCCTGTAAATGTGAAAACCGTAAGCCTTTATCCCGTAAAGAATTACGGAACGGCAATGACACCGTTTTATACGAACCTGGCACTTTGGGTCAGCGGCATCGTTTTAATATCGGTCTTGAAGATGGAGGTTGACCGCGACGAAAGACTGAAAAATCTGACGGCGAGCCAGGCATATTTCGGACGCTGGATGACCTATATGCTGTTTGCCTTTCTTCAGGCAGCCATTATATGCACGGGCGATCTATTGATCTTTGACGTTCAGTGCGAGAATGTTCCGGCATTCTTTGCGGCGGGAATTCTGGCTTCATTTGTTTATGTCAATATGATATATGCCCTCGCGATTACTTTTAAACATACCGGCAAAGCAATCTGTGTTCTGCTGGTCATTCTGCAGATTCCGGGTTCTGCGGGAACCTATCCGATTGAAATGACTCCGGGATTTTTCAGGGCACTGCACCCGCTGCTTCCGTTTACTTATGGGATAAACGCAATGCGCGAAGCAATGGCGGGTATGTACGAAAACTATTATTGGAAATATATGCTTTTCCTGGCACTTTTCCTGCCTCCGGTATTTATAATCGGGCTTGGAATCCGTCCGCTCATGCTGAACCTCAACAGAATGTTCGACAAAAAGCTTGAAGAAACCGGGCTGATGATCTGCGACGAAAACGGCATGACACGGGAAAGAGTGAGGCTTTCGACGCTTCTTGCGATTTTGAACGGGCAGGAAAGTTTTCACACGAAAATGATGGAAAAGGCCGAAAAATTTGAAAAAAATTATAACAAACTCAAGCTGTCCGGAATCCTCCTGATACTTGTGCTGCCTTTGATTTTCCTCGTTTTGATGTTCAGCGTAAGCTCGAAGATGGTCTTTCTTGTGCTTTGGATTGCTTCTATCGTGGCGGTGGTTCTCTACCTTACGATTATCGAATTTATACATGATAATCTGGAAAGAAAACTTCGCTATGCATCAAAGAGCAGAGACGAGCTTTTTAGCTCATTGGAGGGGAGGGTGTAAGGCATGGTAGACAAAAAAGGCTCCTTCAATATATGGAAAATTATCAAGGGCGATTTCGACAAAATACGAAACAATACCATCGCATGGATTGTGATAATCGGGCTGACCATCGTGCCATCGCTTTACGCATGGTTTAATATTGCCGCAAGCTGGGACCCATATTCGAACACGGGCAATCTGAAGGTCGCTGTGGAAAGCGAAGACATAGGTTACGAAGGCGATTTAACATCGATGAATCTGAATATCGGGGACAAGGTTCTCTCTTCCCTGCGGGAAAACGATGCTTTGAACTGGGTTTTCACAAGCAAAGAGGACGCAATCCAAGGTGTAAAGGACGGCTCTTACTATGCAGCACTGGTCATTCCGAAAAGTTTCAGCCGCGACATGATGAGCTTTTTCACACCGGATGTGCACCGCTCGGAACTGATCTATTTTCTGAATGAAAAAGAGAATGCGATTGCACCGAAGATAACGGATAAGGGCGCGAGCGCGGTAAAAAATCAAATTGATGCGGTATTTGCGCGCAGCATTACGGAAATCGTACTTGAAATTGCAAGCGGCTTATCTTCCCTGCTGGAAAAGGGCGATGCCGACAAATACATGAATGCTTTTTTGCATAATTTCGAGGCGGCGGGCGCGGAGACTTCGCAGAATGCAGAGATACTGGAAACCTATGCGCTGCTTACCGATTCGCTGGCGGACATTGCAGTGACAGCAACGGAGCTTGCCGGCGATATGACGCAAAACGCAGGAAATACGCAGCAGCTCCTTGCCGAGGCATCCGGCAGAGTAAGTGAAACGGCTGCCGAACTTGAGAAAATCGGAAGGGAAATCATGCGTGCGCTTGACAAGGCAGCAGATGCCTATGACAGTATTGCAGCGGATCTTGACAAGATTATAAATGCTGCGGACGCAGGGGCGGATGAAGTCGTTTCAAAACTCGAAAAGATTGAGAAAAAACTGGACAAAATGACGCAGGGTCTCGAGAAGCTTCGCAGCACTGCGGAAAATTTATATGATCAGATCCCGGAAGACTACACCGAGCTTCGGAGTGCCGCAAAAAAGCTGATTGCCGATTTGGATGATGTTATCAGCAGACAAAACGATGCGGCAAAAGCGATTTCCACTGCGATTTCCGAAATTCAAAAGGTGCAGAAAACGGTAAAGGAAGTAAGAGCCGTATGCATCGAACTTCGCAAGGACATCGATGTGATAAGGACGAAATATGTGACGGAAATCGAGCCGGCAATCGAAGAACTCAGCGCTTCTCTCATCGAGACAAACGGGGCGGTGAGCGAAGTCTTTGATAACATGGATGTTTTGGCGGCAGATCTTGAAACAGACGGAAGGGCTGCAGGCGAGTCGCTTCGCCGGACTTCTGAGGCAATTCGGACGGCGGCCGAGGAAATGAAAACGGTCGGCGGCAATATGCAGCAGAGTGCAAAGAAACTTGCAGAGGCAATCCATTCCGGGGAAGCCGAAAAAATCCGAAGCCTGCTTGGAGCCAGCGCTTCCGAACTGAGTGAGTTCGTTTCGGCACCGGTGGTCCTTGACAAGAAGGTAATGTTCCCGGTGGCAAACTATGGTTCCGCCATGGCGCCGTTCTATACGGTTCTGTCGATTTGGGTCGGCGCAATCGTACTGGCGGCAATGCTCAAGGTGAATCTGACCGAGGAACGAAAGCGGGAACTGGAAGACCTGCGGGATTATCAGGTCTATCTGGGGAGAATGGTATTCTTCATTGTAATTGCCCTGCTTCAAAGCGGGCTTGTGTGCCTTGGAGATCTGTTCTTCCTCGAGATACAGTGTGAACATCCGGGGCTCTTCCTGCTTGCGGGCTGGTTCACAGGTGTGGTCTTCACTGTAATCATGTACACGCTGACGATTTCGTTCGGCGATGTCGGAAAGGCAATTGCGGTTATCCTGCTTGTAATTCAGGTTGCAGGCTCCGGCGGAACTTTCCCGATCGAAATGACGCCGCAGTTCTTCCAAAACATGGCGGGTCTCATGCCGTTTACCTACAGCATGAGCGCAATGCGGGAATGTATCGGCGGACTGTACGGCAATACCTACTGGATTTCGCTGGGATACCTGGCAGTCTATGCGGCGGCATTCCTGATTCTGGGTATCGTATTACGAAAACCGATTATAAGATTGAACGAAATGTTCTCCGAAAAACTCGAAAGCACGAAACTGATGTAGCGGGGTCGCAAGACACATGGAGCAAAACGAAAGGAACGATTATGCGGACAAAACACATCACCATGGGCATTTTGGCTCATGTCGATGCAGGAAAAACAACTTTATCTGAGGCCGTCCTCTACCTTGCCGGTGCGATACGCAAGATCGGCAGAGTGGATCACAAGAATGCGTTTCTGGATACGGATGAAATCGAGCGTGAGCGCGGAATCACCGTTTTCTCAAAGGAAGCTCGTTTCGAAACCGGCGGAAAAGAATTCACGCTTCTGGACACGCCGGGACACACGGATTTCAGCAGCGAAACCGAGCGAACGCTTCAGGTGCTGGATTATGCGGTTCTTGTTGTGAGCGGAGCGGACGGGGTGCAGGCACATACGGTGACCTTGTGGAAGCTTTTCAGGCATTACGGAATTCCGGTTTTTGTGTTTGTGAATAAGATGGACAGGCCGTGCGCGGAGCGGCAGGATATAATAAGGGAGCTTTCCGAGCAGCTTGGCGGCGGCGTTTTCGCGGATTTTGGCAGTGCGGGCAGAGTAGGCGGCGCAGCCGGTGCGGACAGAGAAGGCGGCGCCGGCAGCACAGGCGGTGCAAACAGTGGCGAATGCGGCAAAGAGCGATGCGGCTTTGACGAGCGGAATGCCGAAGAAATTGCCGGTGCGAGTGAGGTCTTGATGGAGGAGTACCTGGAGACGGGTTCCTTCTGCGAGGAAAGCATCCGATTGGCTATCGAAAAGCGCGAGCTGTTTCCGGTGTTCTTTGGCTCGGCGCTGAAGCTTGAGGGAGTTGAAGAATTCATCGAAGCACTCGGAAGATTTACTCTCGGAAAAGAGTGCGGAGAGGATTTCGGAGCGCGAGTATATAAAATCGGCAGGGACAAACAGGGCAATCGACTTACTTACTTGAAAGTAACGAGCGGCACCCTGAGAAATAAAATGCTGGTTGACGGCGGAGAAAAAATCGAACAAATCCGCTTGTATAGCGGTGACAGTTTCCAATCAGTACAGAGCGCCGGCGCCGGCATGGTCTG
>JALERA010000079.1:0-18957 GCA_022764365.1 Bacillota bacterium | reverse complement strand
AAGACCGTATCTCTGGTGGAGAACCTTTGTGATTGCTGCTGTAAGGGTTGTCTTACCGTGGTCTACGTGACCGATTGTACCGATGTTAATATGCGGTTTTGTTCTTTCGAATTTCTGTTTTGCCATTTTGAAATTTCCTCCTGATTATATAACGTTATTTTTTGGAAGTGCAGACTTGGGCGTCCCCAAATCCACTGTTGGGTTTTGCTCAAACCTAACCTTAATTTTACCATATTGGGACTGGTTTGCAAGTGGTTTTTTCAACTTTTAAATTATTTTCACGCATAAAAAAATCCCGCGCAGCTCGATAACCGTCGCCGTACGGGATCCTAATGGAGCTGTTGAGCAGGCTCGAACTGCCGAACCTCTTCCTTACCAAGGAAGTGCTCTACCTACTGAGCTACAACAGCATATTTTTTTGCTTGATTATTATAGCACAGTTCTATCATCTTTGTAAAGTATTTTTGCATGCTTTTCTAGCGTGGAAGCACAATTTGTTTGTTTTCCTTGGATTCTCTGTAAAGCGTAAACTTGTGGCCGATTGCCTGAACAAATTCCGCACCGAGTGTTTCGGCAACATCGTTGGCCACATCCTTTGCTTTCAGGTCGCATCCCTCCTGGAGCTTTACCTTGACGAGTTCTCTGGCTTCAAGGCAGATATCAATCTGCTTTATCACATTGTCCGTAACTCCGAACTTCCCTATGTATGCTATCGGGTCAAGATCGTGTGCCATTGACCGCAGATAACTTCTCTGTTTACTGTTTATCATTCTTTCCCTCCCATGTCTTCCGAATTATTTCGTTTTTATTCCTGCATGTACAAAAGGACTTTTTTCTTTATTCGCTGCAGCGCGTTGTCTATGGATTTCGGTGATTTGTTAAGCAGACTCGCTATCTCGGTGTATGGACGGCCTTTTAGTTTCTCGCTCCATACCTTCCACTCGAACTCGCTGAAAATCCCGCTGTCCTGTGCTTTCAGGCAGTCCACGACTTCTCTTATCAATGTAAGTGCTTCCGGATTATTCTCTTCGCTGTCGCGAAGGAGGTTTTCCATCGTCGTTTCCCAATCACCGTCGATGACGGTCTTGCTGAGGGACAAAGACTCATTCAGCGGTTGGTGCTTTTTCCGGTTGGCATTCTTAATCGCAGTGATGATTTGGCTGTTTATGCAAATGTCTGCATAGGTTTTAAATGATGCCTCACGCTCCGGGTCGTAATTGCGGATTGCCTTAAAGAGCCCGATCATGCCCTCTTGAACAACATCTTCAGCCTCTGCACCGACAATGTAGTAAACCTTTGCTTTGCCCTTTGCGAGGCTCTTGTATTTTTCAATTAAAATCTCCTCTGCCGTTTCGCTTCCTTCCTGTGCCATCTTTACAAGCTGCTCGTCGGTGAGAATATGCACTGCACTATTGTCCATCTCTTTGTTTCCTAACCTCATACATAATTACCGCCGCCGCATTCGATGCATTCAGCGATGTTATCTTTCCAACCATAGGCATGGAAACCACAAAATCGCATTTTTCGCGGACGAGTTTGCTGATGCCGAAGCCCTCGCTTCCGATTACAACGGCAATCGCGCCTTTTAAGTCGGCCTTATAATATTCCTGTCCGCCCATATCGCATGCGGCCACCCAGATTCCGCGTTCTTTGAGTTCGTCAATCGTCTGCGCGATATTCGTTACCTTTACGCAAGGCATGTATTCAATCGCTCCTGCCGAGGCCTTTGCAACGGTTTCCGTAAGTCCGCAGGCTCTGCGCTTGGGGATGATAACCCCGTGTGCACCTACGCACTCGGCGGTTCGCATGACAGCCCCCAGATTATGCGGATCTTCCAAGTTGTCAAGTATGATTATGAAAGGCTCCTCACCGGCCGCCTTTGCCCGCGCAAAGATGTCTTCAATTTCTGAATATTCATATGGGCTGGTGTACGCGGCCACGCCCTGGTGCGCCTGACCCGGCGCAATTCTGTCCATTGCAGCCTTCTCGACCTTCATAACCGGAATGCCCTTTTCCTTCGCCATAGCCAGTATTTTTATCATGGAGCCTTCGGTACTGCTTACAGCGAGTTTGTCAATCTCTCTGCCGCTTTTGAGGGCCTCTGTGACCGGATTTCTGCCCACGATAATGTTCTCGTTTCTTTCTGCGACAAAATCGTCTCTTTTCGGAGCCGGTCTGTCCGGAACGCTTTTTTTCGCCAGAGCCGCATTCTTCGGCCCGTAACCGTAGCCGTATGTGCCTCGCTTTGTCACGTGGTTTTCTCTTTTGTTCTTTACCTTTGCCATTATTTTCTCCTGTATTCGACAAACTGATACTGTATGCCGTTTTCTTCCATTACATCACTTTCCCAAACGGGTTCAAAATGCTTCATCCTGTCCACATTCATGATATGTTTGTCTGCGTCAAATATCTCAAAAATCTTTGTGATAAAGATTCTGTCACA
Organism: Bacillota bacterium; assembly: GCA_022764365.1. GTDB lineage: Bacteria > Bacillota > Clostridia > Peptostreptococcales > Anaerovoracaceae > CAG-238. Next base: position 16,514 of record JALERA010000079.1, on the reverse strand, counting down.
CTGCCTTATGAGCTGCATGTAGACCTGCTCCCCGCCGATTACCATCACATCCTCGGGTGCATATTTCGCACATTCGGCTAACAGTTCCTCCATGCTGTGAACGACGATACAGCCCTCTTTCTCGAAGTTTGGATTGCTCGTCAAAACGATATTGGTTCTTTCCGGCAGCGGTCTAGCTCCAGGCAGGCTTTCGAGCGTTGCTCTGCCCATAACGACAACTTTGCCTTTTGTTTTTTCTTTGAAATATCTGAGGTCTCCCGGAAGGTGGACGAGAAGTCCTCCGTCTTTTCCGATTCCCCAGTTTTGGTCTGCGACTGCGATTAAGTTCATTTTCTTGCCTTTCTCTGCTAAATTGCGATTGGAATGTTCAAAATCTGCGGATTTGTCTGATAATCTTCTACGATTATGTCCGCCGTCGTGAAATCATAAAAGTCCTTGACTTCAGGGTTCAGCTTCACCTTCGGCGCCGGATACTGCGGCCTCTTAATGAGTTCTTCAATTACCGGCACATGCTTATTATAAATATGCGCATCTGAAATTACATGCACAAGCTGCCCCGGCATAAGCCCGCTGACCTGCGCGAACATCATCAGCAGAATGGAATACTGAACGACATTCCAGTTGTTTGCCGCCAAAATGTCCTGCGAGCGCTGATTCAAAATTGCGTTCAACTTATTGCCCGTCACATTGAATGTCATGCTGTAAGCGCAAGGCTCCAGATTCATTTCGGATAAATCTTCAAAATTATAGATGTTCGTCATAATCCGTCTCGACTGCGGCTGATTCTTGAGCTGCCAAAGCACATTGTCCACCTGATCCATCTCGCCCTGAGCAAATCTATATTTCTTCGCCATCTGGTAACCGTATGCCTTGCCGATGGAGCCGTCTTCGTCCGCCCACTCATCCCAGATATGCGGTTTCAAATCGTGTATATTATTGGACTTCCTCTGCCAAATCCAAAGAATTTCATCCGTCGCGGATTTGATTGCCGTAGGTCTGAGCGTCAGTGCCGGAAACTCCTCGGAAAGGTCGTACCTGTTCACAACTCCGAACGTCTTAATCGTATACGCAGGAGAACCGTCTTCCCAACGGGCGCGCACAGTCTCACCTTCTGTCGAAAATCCTTCCGTCAGAATCTTTTCACACATATTTACAAATAGCTTGTCTGCCTTGCTCATGCCTGTCCTCCTATGTTTCGATTCTCTCAAACGCCTTGAAAATGATTTCTTCCATGCGCTGCTTTGCTTCCGCGCTGCCATCACCGCCGGCCTGTGCCGATAGGTGCCAAAAGCCTATCAGAGCCTCGAATGCGGTGGCGTACTTATAGTCCATAGCGTCTGCATTCTTCGGTTTCGATGCGGTTTTGTGGTTGCGGGCGCGTCTGACAAGTGCCGCTTCCTCATCGCTGAGGAAGCCTTCGTTTAGCATCGCCTTTACCGCCTTCGCCTGCCCATCCGCGCGGACATAACGAATCGCTCGTTTATGAAGCGCATCCACATGTGCGCCGAAATTTTTGTCCATGCCGCTGAGGTCCTGTCCCAGCACATGTTCTCTTACATAGATTTCATAAACGGCGTCGCCTATATAGGCGAGCGCCGTCGTATTGATCTCCTTAGGATTCAGTTGCTTCATCTTCTGTTTTCCTCTGTTTTGTCTCCTTCTGTGAAAATCCAAAGATAAACACAATTGCGCTTACAGCCATAAGCATCGGATAGAAAGTGTACGGTATAATCGCATAGGTCGTAATGCCCGCTGCGGCCGCCGCATAAAGCATCTGCGCGCCGTAAGGAATAAGTCCTTGTGCAACCGAAGCAAAAATGTCGAGGAGCGACGCCGTTCTTCTCGGGTCGATGTCATATTCCAGGCTGATTTCCTTTGCGATCGGTCCTGCAAGCACGATTGCAATCGTGTTATTGGCAGTCGAAAGGTCCACACCTGCAACTAAGGCTGCAATGCTGAGCTGTGCACCTTTTTTGCTCTTTGTGTTTTTGTGGATAAAGTGCAGCACTGCATCAATTCCGCCATATTCTTTTACCAATGCGCCAATCGCCGCTACCGTAATCGTAATCGCCGTAATATCATACATGGATGTAACGCCTGCGCCGATACTTGTAAAAATCTCACTCGTCGCCATTGCACCTGTAGCAACACCTGCAATCACGGAAGCAACCGTTCCGAAAATAAGAACAACGAAAACATTAATTCCTACAAGCGCACCCACCAAAACGAGCAGATACGGAAGCACCTGCCATACGTTATATTCTCCGAGTTCCAGTTCGGAAGAGCCGTGCATTGTCATAAGATAATATATGATTGCCGTCACAATCGCTGCCGGAAGAACGATTTTAAAGTTCATTTTAAACTTATCGCTCATTTCGCAGTCCTGCGTTCTTACAGCGGCAATCGTTGTATCGGAAATCATCGAAAGATTGTCACCGAACATCGCACCGGATACAACCGCACTGAGACACAGCGGCATTGCAAATCCAGTGACATTGCTTACACCGACAGCAATCGGTGCGAGCGCAACGATGGTTCCCACCGATGTGCCCATGGATAAGGAAATAAAGCACCCAATCAAGAACAGTCCTACAACCGCAAACTGACTCGGAATCAGGGAAAGTCCCAGATATACCGTGCTGTCTGCGCCACCTGCTGCGGTTACCGCGCCGCTGAATGCGCCTGCGGTTAAAAAGATGAAACACATCGTCACAACGTTATCGTCACCGATACCCTTTGTGCAGACTGAGATCTTATCTTGAAATTTGAGTTTCGGGTTCTGGCAGAATGCCACTGCAAGTGCAATCATAAATGCAACGATCGTTGGCATTGCGTAAAAGTCGTTTGCAATGATTCCGCTTCCTATGAAAATCAAAAGAAATACGACTATCGGCAAAAGTGCTTTCGCGTTTCCTTTGTTTTCTTTTTCAATTCGTGCTTTAATTTCTGTATTATCCAATGCTGGTTCCTCTTAACTTTTTTTTTTATTCCTTAATGATCTGTACGCCCTGCGGGGTATCCTTGAGGATCAATCCGCGAGCTTTGAGCATATCTCTGATTTCATCAGCTCTTGCGAAGTTTTTCTCTTTTCTTGCCTGCTGTCTTTCCTCAATAAGAGCCGCAAGTTCATCATCGATTTCAACCTTTTCTTCTACATCCTGCTGCAAAAGGCCGAGCACGGTCGCAAGCTCCATGAGGGTTGCCAAAGATTTCTCTGCGAATTCCTTGCTTGCTCCGTCCTTCACAGCCGTATTGATAGCCGTTACAAGTTCAAATACCGCAGAAATGGCATCCGCCGTATTCAAGTCATCGTCCATCGCTTTGATGAATTCCTGTCTGTATTTATCATATCCTGCGAGTTTTTCCTTTTCTTCGTCCGTCATGCTGCCGCTTCCGGTTTCAATCAGGTGGTTGAGGTTTGACTTTGCGTTTCTCAGACGCGTCATCGCATTCTTGGACTGCTCCAGAATTTCAGAGTTAAAGTCAATCGGTCCTCTGTACTGTCCGCTCAAAATGAGGAATCTCAAAACTTCGCCGTCATAGTGCTGCAGCAGATCGCGAACGGTCTTAAAGTTTCCGAGCGACTTCGACATCTTCGTCCCGTCGATGTTGATATATCCGTTATGCATCCAGTAATGGGAAAATTCACATCCGTTGTGCGCTTCGGACTGTGCGATTTCATTTTCATGGTGCGGGAACTGAAGATCTTCGCCGCCTGCGTGAATGTCGATCGTTGAACCGAGATATTTCTTCGCCATTGCGGAACATTCGATATGCCAGCCCGGTCTTCCCATGCCCCACGGTGAATCCCATGCTATTTCGGAGTCTTCTTTGCGTGCTTTCCAAAGTGCGAAATCGAGCGGGTCTTCCTTCTTCATGTCGTCCGCGCTTCTGGTTCTTTCGCTTGCTCCCTGGATAAGCTCATCGATGTTCTTGCCGGAGAGCTTGCCGTAGCCGTCAAATTTGCGGGTTCTGTAATATACATCGCCCTGTGATTCATAAGCATATCCCTTGTCGATCAAATCCTGAACGAATTTAATGATATCGTCCATGGTTTCCGATACCTTTGGATGCACATTCGCTTTCTTTACATTGAGTGCGGCCGCATCCTTGTAGTATTCTTCGATATATTTTTCTGAGATTTCGGGCGCAGTTACGCCTTCTTCTTTTGCTCTGTTGATAATCTTGTCGTCTACATCTGTAAAATTCTGAACGAATTTCACTTTGTAACCGCGGTATTCCAGATATTTTCTGAGCGTGTCGAAAACAACGAAAGGTCTTGCGTTTCCGATATGGAAATAGTTGTATACGGTTGGGCCGCAGACATACATCTTAACCTTTCCCTCTTCAATCGGCACGAACTCCTCTTTTTTTCTTGTAAGCGTATTATAAATTTTCATCTTCGCTTCCCTCTTTCTCTTGGTTCTTTTCGTTTTTTTCACGAATGACATTCATCAGTGTTTCTTCTAAATTTAATGAGCCTGCACAGTCAATACAGCCGGCTTCAATCTTGTGTTCCGTCTGCAGGATTTTTTCGAGTTCCATGACACGTTTACGCAGACATTCGATTTCCACAGCAATCGGATCCGGTAAATCAACCTGGTTGAGATCCTGCGTTGTGCTCATTCCGTTTCTCTTGACGATGGTTCCCGGTATGCCGACAACCGTGCAGTTAGGAGGTACCTCTTTCAAAACAACCGAGCCTGCACCGATTTTTACATCGTCACCGACTTTAAACGGCCCCAGTACTTTCGCGCCGGAACTTACCACAACGCGGTTTCCGATGGTCGGATGTCTCTTTCCCGTATCTTTTCCGGTACCCCCAAGTGTTACTCCCTGATAAATTGTAACATCATCACCGACTTCGGCAGTCTCACCTATTATGACAGCCATGCCGTGGTCGATAAAGCATCTTCTTCCGATCTTGGCCCCCGGATGGATTTCGATTCCCGTAAAAAACCTGGTTAGCTGTGATATCACTCTCGCCAGGAAAGGGCAGTGGTGTTTGTACAGCCAATGCGCCGGTCTATGCCAAATAAGCGCCCATATTCCCGGATAGCAGATCAGAACTTCGAGGCCGTTTCTGGCCGCCGGGTCCTTATCTACCATATTTCTGATATCTTCGCCGACTTCTCTAAAAAAAGCCATTTATTTCTACTCCTCCACTATCGTTATCGTCTTAATTTCTTGCTTGTCGAGAGGACGATCGTTATAATCTCTCTTTGTGCTTACGATCCTGTCAGCAGCTTCCATGCCTTCCGTTACCTTGCCGAAAGCAGCGTACTGACCGTCAAGATGCGGAGCGTCCGCAACCATAATGAAAAATTGTGAGCCTGCGGAATTCGGAGCCATGGTTCTTGCCATTGAGAGAACTCCTCTTGTATGCTTGAGATCGTTCTTTACGCCGTTTGCCGCAAATTCGCCCTTGATGGTGTGTCCCGGTCCGCCTGTTCCGTTGCCCTGAGGACAGCCTCCCTGAATCATGAAGCCCGGAATGACTCTATGGAAAATAAGGTGATCATAAAAATGGTCATTTACCAGACTTTCAAAGTTTTCTACCGTTATCGGTGCGATTTCCGGGTAAAGCTCGCCCTTCATTACATCGCCGTTCATCATTTCAATTACAAACTTCTTCATTTCTCATATTCTCCTTGTTCTATTTCATATAGTTTCTGCCTGTTCTTTCGGCGTTTACAATTGCAATTGTATCTGCAACCGCTTCTTCTGCGCTCTTTTCGCTTTTGTCTGCATCGCGTCTGAGCTTGTATTCCACAACGCCTTCTCCCGCACGTTTTCCGACCGTGATGCGAACCGGAATTCCAATTAAGTCGGCATCTTTGAATTTTACGCCCGGGCGTTCGTCTCTGTCGTCCCATAAAACTTCGACACCTGCGTTGGTAAGTTCATCGTAAATCTTTTGGCTTACCGCATCTTGCTGCTCATCTCCCGGTTTTACCTCCGTGATGATAACATGATAAGGTGCTACCGATATCGGCCAGATTATGCCGTTTTCGTCGTGATTCTGCGGCATGTCGATGATCGCCTGGAAGGTACGGGAAACACCGATTCCGTAACAGCCCATCCAAATCGGTTTATCCTGCTGGTTCTCGTCTTTGTAATAAGCTTTCATAGGTTCGGAATACTTCGTTCCGAGTTTGAAAATCTGTCCCACTTCAACGCCTCTTGCATGGCGGACCGGAGCACCGCAAATCGGACAGGCATCGCCTTCCTTCAGAGTCTTTATATCAACAACGATATCACCTTCGTAATCGCGTCCGTAGTTCATATTGATATAGTGGTGGTCGGTTTCGCATGCACCGGCACATAGATTCTTGAGTCCCGGAAGCTCGCTGTCAACGACAATCTTGCAGTCGTGAAGATGCATAGGACCGGTGAAGCCGCCTACACAGCCGGTTGCCTTTGACATTTTTTCTTCATCCGCAAACTCAATCGCATACTCGTTAATGTTCAAAGCATTCACAAGTTTAGTCATATTCAGTTCTCTGTCACCGCGTATAAATGCCGCAACATACCCATTCTCATTTCCGAGAGCATCATAAGTCACAAACAGCAGTGCCTTTATCGTCTGCTTCTTGTCGAGCTTCAGATAATCTGCCACCTCATCGATGGTCTTGGTTCCCGGTGTGTGCACCTTTTCAAGTGGAAGCATTTCTATGTCATCCTGCGGAGCCGCATCAACGCACGCCGCTTTTTCGACCGTTGCCGCAAGGTCACAGCAGTCACAGTATGCGATTTCGGATTCTCCGTATTCACAAAGTGCTGTAAACTCGTGCGAGTTTGAGCCTCCGATTGCTCCCGTGTCGGCTTCTACCGGACGGAAGGAAAGCCCGCATCTTGTGAAAACATTGCTGTATGCCTCGAACATCTTGTCGTAGCTTGCATCCAATCCCGCAGCATCCTTGTCGAAGGAATAATTATCTTTCATAATGAACACTCTTGAGCGCATCATTCCGAATCTCGGGCGTGCTTCATCTCTGTATTTATCGGTAATCTGATACAGCATGCGAGGAAGCTGTCTGTGTGAGGAGACATCATTCTTCACGACATCCGTAAAAACTTCTTCCGCCGTCGGTCCGAGACAAAAATCTCTGCCGTTTCTGTCTTTAATACGCCACATTTCCGGGCCGTAAGCATCCCATCTTCCCGATTCCTGCCAAAGCTCCGCAGGCTGAAGGCACTGCGAATACATTTCTTCCGCACCTTGTGCATCCATTTCTTCTCTTACGATCTGCTCGATTTTGCGGATTGTTCTCCACCCCATCGGCATATAACTGTATATGCCGGCAACGGTTTTTTTGATCATTCCGGCTCTGAGCAGGAGAATATGGCTTGGTATTTCTGCTTCGTTAGGCACTTCTCTGAGTGTCCGAAAATGCATTTGTGATAATTTCATTCCTTTGTCACCTCTATATTTCAATCTCTGTATAATATGCAAACCGCCTCTGAAGCGATTCCCTCTTCACGCCCGACGAAACCGAGCTTTTCGGTCGTCGTGCCTTTTATATTTATTTTGTTTTCATCGCAGTTCATTATCTCTGCAATGTTTGCCCGCATCTTGGGGATGTAACCCGCAATCTTCGGTCTCTGTGCAATTATCGTAATATCGGCATTCCCGAGGAAATATCCCGCTTCGCGCAAAAGGCCGGCAGTTTTCTGCAAGAGCTTCATGCTGGAAATCCCGTGATACTGCTCATCCGTATCCGGAAAATGCTTTCCTATATCCCCAAGGCCTGCCGCTCCGAGCATTGCGTCCATCAATGCGTGAAGCGCAACATCCGCGTCGGAATGTCCCAAAAGACCTTTTTCGTGAGGGATCTGCTCGCCGCACAAAACAAGCGGCCGTCCCTCGACCAGCCTGTGTACATCATAGCCTGTTCCTATTCGCATTTCGGTTTCAAGATCCTCCCTGGTTGTAATTTTACGATTCGCGTCTTCGCCTTGCACCATGCTGATATTTATACCCATTCTCTCAACAAGTGAAGCATCATCTGTCCCCAAAAATCCGTCTGCCTGCGCTTTTTCGAAAGCACACTTGAGAATCGACATGCGAAATCCCTGCGGAGTCTGCACACAAGCAAGTGTTTCTCTTTGGAGCGTACGGCTTCCTGTCCCATCGACCTGCCGGATAGTGTCCTTAGCCGGCACCGTCGGAACCGCAGCGCCGAAATCGGCAGTTCCTTCGATAACCGCATTTATGACCGCTTCGCTTACGAACGGTCTGGCCGCATCATGCACAAGCACGATACCGTCCTCACCCCGCAGGCAGCCAAGTGCCGCACGGACGGAATCTTGTCTTTCTGCACCGCCCACAACGACCTTTTTTAACTTCGAACAGCCCCGGCAAAGCTTTTCCGTGAGCTCGCAATAGTCCGCATTGGCAGCAACAAAAATCTCATCAACGTATTTGTTTTGCTCAAATGCCTCTACGGACATCTCAAGTATGGTTCTGCCCCGCACTTTTAGGAACTGTTTCGGCAAAGAGCTGCCAAGCCGTTTGCCGCGGCCGGCAGCTACTATAATTGCAATTACTCTATTGTCTCTATACATGCTCTTTCATCTTTCCGAATATCATGCGGCCGGCAGCTGTCTGCAGAACGCTTGTAACGTTAATCTGAACGGTCTCGCCGATCTTGCTGCGTCCGTCCTCAACAACAATCATGGTTCCGTCGTCAAGATAAGCAACTGCCTGACTTCTGTCTTTACCCTGTTTAATGAGTGTAACCGTCATGGCTTCTCCCGGAATTACCATCGGTTTAAGCGCGTTTGCCAGTTCGTTTATGTTCAGAACCGCAACACCTTTGATTCCCGCAACCTTGTTAAGATTGAAGTCGTTTGTAACGACCTTTCCTTTCATGATCTGTGCGAGCTTGAGCAATTTTACATCTACTTCCGGAATTTCTTTCAGTGCTTTCTCCGAATCGGTATTGTAAATTTCAATGCCGTATTCCGTCTGAATCTTCTTGAGAATGTCAAGGCCTCTTCTTCCTCTGTTGCGTTTCAATCCATCGGAAGAATCCGCGATATGTCTCAGTTCAACAAGCACAAATTCGGGTATTACAATCGGTCCTTCAAGAAATCCCGTTTTCATGATTTCCAAAATTCGGCCGTCGATAATTACGCTGGTATCCAAAATCTTGGGAATTCTCGTGCTTTTTTTGTCTTTCGCATTATATCCGTAGCTGTTTTCCTCAACTTGCGTCTTAGCCTGCGTGGCAGTCTTCCGTCCGCCGGTCATGGCAAGCAGCTCCGATATTTTCTTATTGCCGACAACCGCACCCAAAAATCCCAAAGTCAGGTACATGCATATCGTAATCGTCAAGTAAAGAGTTTTCTGATTCACCACATCCTGGTAGATTCTCGTCAGCAGGAATGCAATCACAAGTCCGATTACAAGACCCAGCGTGCCGCCTATCAGCTCGTTCGGCGATATGCCCTGCAAGTCGTTTCCGATATTGTCTGCCACTTTCCTGCTCTGCCTTGTGAGCGCCGGTGCGATACGAAAAAATATAACTCCAAAAATAATGACGAAAAAGGCTGCAAACCAGGTTTCTTCCGCCTCCGTAATTGCGGCATTTCCTCCCGCAAAGTCGGTCTGCGTAACTAGATATCTGCACAGCGCAAAACATTCATATCCTATCAGTGCCCCCAAAAATGTAAAGCATGCTCTAAAAAATCTTCGAAACATTTTTCTTCCCCCTTTCTTCGATATTTCATAGATATGTCCCGGTTAAAGCATCCCGATTAAGCTCAATATTGTGCGAGCTTAATACTAAGCCTGCTTATACAGGTTTCTTCATGTTCTTAAATTGCGGCTTCAACCATGGCCTCTGCCTCATCCTGGCTTAAGTCCATGGATAAAATAAGCTCGCTGACAAGAATCCTTCTTGCCCCTGTCAAAAGCTTTCTTTCGCCCGTAGACAGTTTCTTTTCCCTGTCGTTTCTGACGAGATTTCTTACGACCTCGGCCACCTGTCCGATGTCCCCGCTCTTGAGTTTATCCATATTCTCGCGGTAGCGGCGGTTCCAGTTTGGGTCCATAGGTGTGCTTTCGCCACTGAGAAGCCGAAGGACATCCTCCATTTCTTCTCGCGTGGAAACCTCTCTGATTCCAATGCTTTCGCCGAAATCCACGGGGATCATTATGTTTATATCGCTGCATGGCAGACGGAGTATATAATACTGTTTGGATTCCCCGAGAATTCGCTTCTCTTCTATATCCTGTATCACTCCTGCGCCCTGCATCGGGTAAACAATTCTATCACCCACCGAAAACATGACATACTCCCTCCATTCTATATCTATAATCTTAGTATAAAAGATTATGGGGGCTTCTGTCAAGCGGTCAAAAAATTTATCATAATATCACAGAGTTTTTACCGTGTCAATATATATTTATCTTAAAATGTTTGACTGAGAGGTATTTTATGTTAAAATAAAGGCAAAGATTTCCCTAAGGAGGAGAACGACATGTATAAGATTTTGGTAGTTGACGACGAACCTAAAATTCGTGAAGTTATAAAAGAATATGCAGAGTTCAGCGGATACGAAGTTACCGAAGCGGCTGACGGAATGAGTGCGGTCGGCTTATGCAAACTGAACGATTACGATCTGATTATTATGGATATCATGATGCCGAAGCTTGACGGCTTTTCGGCATGCAAGGAGATTAAAAAAACAAAGGACATCCCTATCATCATGCTTTCCGCAAGAGGGGAAGAATATGACAAGCTCTTCGGATTTGAGCTGGGTATTGATGACTATGTTGTAAAGCCTTTCAGTCCGAAGGAACTCATGGCAAGAGTGAATGCGGTCCTTTCCAGAAAGAAGGCTTCTACTCCGGCTGCGCAGGAAATCATGAAATTCGACGGACTTGAAATCAACATTCCGGCAAGAACCGTAACCGTGGACGGCAACAAAGTGGAGCTGACACCAAAGGAATACGAGCTTCTTTTCTATCTTGTAAAGAACAAAAACATTGCTCTTTCGCGAGACAAGCTTCTGTCCGATATCTGGGGTTATGACTTCTTTGGCGATGACAGAACCATTGATACGCATATCAAAAATCTGCGCAACAATCTTGGACCGTACAGGGATTTCATCGTTACACTCAGAGGGGTAGGTTATAAATTTGAGTACGAAAATTAGTTTCGATGCAAAAAGCATAAAATTCAGGCTTTGGATTTACTTCGCCGCTTTGGGACTTGGAATTGTAATCCTGATTTGGTTCCTGCAGATTTTCTTCTTGAACAATTATTATGAACACATGAAAATCATGGAGGTAAATCGTATTGCCGCTTCCATCTGCCACTCCTATGAGAGAAACGATTCGGAACTAACCGAAAATATTCAGGAGCTGTCGGTCAGCAACGATTTTTACGTGATGATGGAATCCGGCGGCAAGGTTCTGCTCTTTATGCCTGAATCGGACAGCATCCTTCCGGTTTATCAATACAAGGACCAGCTTCCTAAGCTGAAAGCAATGCTGGCTGCCTCGAGGTCAAACAGCGGATGTGTTTCTTACAAAATCAATTCCGGGGTTGAGAATTACAGTACCCTGGCATATGCCCGCTACTTGCGAAAAGCCCCTGGCAACGAAGTGTATCTCTACATTTTTTCGCCGCTGTATCCGGTAAGTTCGACTGTGGATATTCTTAAAAATCAGCTCTTTTATGTAACAATTATTACATTGCTTGGAGCTTTCTCTCTTGCGATTTATTTTGCAAACAGGATTTCACGGCCGATTAAGAGTATAACCACCACGGCGAAGGAAATGGGGCGCGGAAATTATGATGTGAAATTCCGTGGCAATTCCTATTCGGAGATAAACAACCTGGCAGAAACGCTCAACACTGCCGCATATGAGCTCGGAAACGCGGATGCCCGTCAGAAGGATTTAATTGCAAACGTTTCGCATGACCTTAAGACGCCGCTGACCATGATTCGCTCCTACGCAGAGATGATTCGTGATTTGTCCGGCGAAAACCCCGAAAAGAGGAATGCGCATCTTCAGGTTATCATCGACGAAAGCGAACGCATGAGCAGGCTCGTAAGCGATATGGCTTCCATTTCTGCCATGCAGACGAAGAAGGTCGTGCTTCATAAACAGTTCTTTGGCCTTTCTGAACTTTCTGCATCAATTCTTGCTTCCTTTGATATTTATCAGGAACAGCAAGGTTACGATTTTGTCTTCACCGCGCCGAAAGAATGCATGGTATTTGCGGACAGGGACAAGATTTCACAGGTCATCTCAAATCTTGCAGGAAACGCCGTCAAATACTGCGGCGAAGATAAGTATGTAGGTCTCACAATTCGAAAAGCAGGACGCAAATACAGGCTGGAGGTTTCGGACCACGGGCCGGGCATAAAACCGGAAGAACTTCCGCACGTGTGGGAGCGCTACTATAAGACAAGCACCAATTATGTCCGCGAAACAAAGGGCACGGGTCTTGGCCTGTCAATCGTAAAGGAGATTCTTCTCCTGCATAACGCTGATTACGGTGTTGAAAGCAAGGTCGGCAAGGGAAGTACTTTCTGGTTTGAACTGGACATTGCAAAAATGAATACAAAAAAGGAACGATCCAAGGACCGTTCCAAAGAAAAGCAAGATGCTTAAATTCAAACATTCTGAATTTATTATTTCTTTCCTACAAATGCAGACAAAGCATCCATAATGTTTTTCGCACCTATAATTTGGCAGCCGTCAACAGAGCTGCCGATTTTTTTTGCATTGCCCAGCGGCATTATAATCTGCTCATATCCCAGTCTCGCCGCCTCTTTTGCCGTCTTTTCGATATTCTGTACCGAGCGCAGATCTCCGGTCAAGCCGATTTCACCGACTGCCAGTGTCCGCTTCGTGCTTGTCACCCGTTTATACGAGGAAAAGATTGCAAGCGCAGCCGCAAGGTCTGTTCCCGTACCTTCCGGCTTCAATCCTCCGACCACGTTTACATATACGTCCTGATTTATGAGGGAAAGCCCCGCCTTCTTTTCAAGCACTGCCAGAATCATATTCAGTCTTGTGTTGTCGATTCCCACGGAGGTTCTTCTTGCAAAACCCACATTCGCCGGACTTACAAGGCTCTGAACCTCGAACATAAGCGGCCGGCTGCCCTCATATACCGCGGCCGTAACCGAACCTTCCAGCAGTTCCTCCTTGTTTTCAAGGAAAGTAGCTGAAACATCCGTAACTTCTGTAAGCCCTGCGGACTCCATTCGGAATGCACCGATTTCGCTCGTCGTTCCGAAACGGTTCTTATACGCACGCAAAATTCTGAGTTCACCGTCACGCTCACCGCTGAAGTTCAGTACACAATCGACCAGATGTTCCACCGTTTTCGGACCTGCCAAGTCTCCGCTTTTGGTTACATGTGCAACGATAAAAATCGCACAGTTACGCGTCTTGCCAAGCTTCATAAGCTGGTTTCCGCACATTCTCACCTGTGACACGCTCCCCGGTGCCGAATCAAGCTGGCTGCTGTACAGCGTCTGAATCGAGTCGATAATCAGAAAATTCGGTTTTATATTATCAAACACCGTTTCGACATTTTCCATATTGGTTTCCGACATCACGTAAAGCGTGTCCGGCAAGGTTGTGCACACGCGGTCGGCACGCATCTTTATCTGCTCCTCGGATTCTTCCCCCGAGACATAAAGCACCGTCATGTCCTGCGCTGCAATTTTGCCGGCTGCCTGGATGATGATGGTGGATTTGCCGATGCCGGGTTCCCCTGAAATCAGTACAAGCGAGCCTCTGACCAGCCCTCCGCCAAGGACACGATTCAGTTCACTGCTTTTCGTATCAATTCGGTCATATTCGCTCGTTCCGACTTCCGCCAGTTTCGATGCCTTAGCATTCCCGGCAGGTACGGTACTTCTGCGGCGTACATCCTCTCCGTCCGCCAGAAGAATTTTTTCCTCCACAAAAGAATTCCAGGCACCGCATATGCACTTTCCCATCCATTGTGTGCTTTCGTAACCGCATTCCTGGCAGACAAAAACCGTCTTTCCTTTCTTTGCCATAATTTCCCCTTGTTAAAAGCTCTCTAAAAAATCAAAACAAGTACAGGGATGTCATCATCGCTACGGCACATCCCCAAAGGATTCCTCCCACAACTTCAATCGCGACACCAATCAGTGCAAACTTTCCGATTGCCTTTGCTTTCTTCGGAGCCTTATCCGCGTATACAATATAAAGAATCAATCCTAGCACCGGAAAAAATAAGCTGAGAACATTCAGTCCCGTCGAAGGGATATCCGGTTCCGGTTGTTGATACGACTGCTGCGTCTGTGTCTGAACCTTCGGTTTGCTTGGGCATGCGAATGTAACGCATCCGCCTGCTTTTTCCCAGCACGCCTTATGATAGGACGTTCCGCAATCCGGACAAATCACAGCATCGCCTCTTTCCACTGCCTCTTTTGCTATTTCCTGCCCGCAGATCGGGCAGACATCTTCAAACTTATTCATGTTTCTTTCCTTTCTCACAAAGCCTTGCTTTAGTTTGTAAGTTCGACACTTTTCGCGCCAAGCTTTTTGCCGGTATCCGCATCATAGATCGAAACCGTGAATTTCCCTGTTTTGCCGTATTCCGGAATGTCATACCAGAAAGAACAAGTCCCTTCGGTTCCTTCCTCCCATGCCTTATCCCATGCACCGGTCGCTTTGCTTCCGTCCGGATATGTCGCGGAGTATTTCAGTCTCGTTGTTCCGTTCGGCGTGCCTCCGTTAAGCGTCACATGGCAGTAAACATTGTCGTATTTGCTTATTTCATCCTTCTTCGTCGCACTGTCCGTTTCGCTGTCGTTAATAACAAGTTTTACGGTCCACTTGTACAAATCGTTGTATATTTCTTCCGAATCCTTATAGGATTTGCTCTTCAGCTCGCGAAGATATCTGTATGTGGTCTCGTTTTCGCTGTCGAGGTTTGCTCCTATGTATCCATACTTGGCTTCTTTTTCAAGCGTTGCACTGTCTTCATATTCTCCGAGCTCATCAAGATTTGCAAGTGCCTCCTCGTACTTTTCTTCCTCAATCAGCTGTTTTGCATAGAGATATTCTGCCTCTTTGCAGCAAGCAGTGCTGTCCTTGTAGTTAATCATTTCTTTAAAGGCCGCGATTGCCTTCTCATATTCGCCGTCCTCGACAAGGCCCTGCGCGAAGCGATAGTGAGCCTCGACAGCCATGTTTCGGCTGTCCTTGTATTCTCCCAGCGATTCGAACTTCGTATAAGCTGCTTCGTAGTCTCCGTCCTCAAAAGCAGATGCCGCCGAGTTGTAGTTTATTACAGGAAGTGCGAATTTGACAAAAGCAAACGCAATCGCAAGCACCACGACCGCGACTGCCGCAATGATGGATATCTTCTTTGCTTTTGCGTTTCTGACTGCGCGTTTTTCCGCTGCAATGCGCTCTTCTTCTTCCTGTTTTATGCGTTCCTCTTCCTCAATTCTTGCTCTTTCTTCCTTGTATTCTGCAAGGTTTGTTTCGAGTGCTTCGGTGTTCAGCAAATCAAACAGCGGGCCTGCTTCTTTTCCACAGGCAAAGCATGTTTCCTCGCTGTCTGCATTGAGTTCGCCGCATGTGCATCTCCACCATCCTCCTGCCTTCTGCGGGCAGAAAGGACCGACTGCTCCGCTCTCTCTGCGGTATTCCTGCTCCAGCTCCTCGCTTTGCAGATACTCTCTGATATATGCAGGCTGCGGGAATGTTATATCTTCGCCGCTTGACACAAGCACATCGCCGTCTTCAAGAACAGCCTTTTTTACCTTTACCTCTGCGGTGTCAAACTCAGCGTCCCATTTTAACGCAACCCCGACATTCTGTCCGAAAAAGCCGTTCCTGCGCGCTTTCGCGTTGTATTGGAAATTTTCAATTTTGGCAACTTCTTTGCCTCCGTTTTTAAGAATAATATCCGCAAAGAGTGTTGTAACCGGTGTGCTGCTCAAAGAACGGAACATACATCTGAGATATTTTTTTTCCGTCACCAAATCCTTTAAGAGTGCCGCACTTTCGGTCATTACCGGAAGTCCTCCGGTGATCACGCCGATTGAGGTTTCACCGCAAAATTCGTATCCTTTTGCACAAACTTTGTTATTCATGTTTTTTCTCCGTTTTCTGTTTTCTGTTCAAAATTAAACTGCAGATGAATGTGCCGATGCGGTAATCGGTGCTTTAACCGCTGTGTTGCTCCACGAGGAGTAATATTTCACCTTTGTCTCTTCATCTTTGATTGTCTTGTACGCTCTCACTCTGAAATAGTACTTCCTGCCTGCAGTAAGTCCCGCAAGCACCTTTTTAACCGTCGCCCCGTTCTTGATTGTATATGTTTTTTTCTTGGTAAACTTCTTTGATGTTGACATCTGAAGCTGATATCCGTCCACATCCTTAACCTTGTTCCACTTCGCCATGAGCACGCGGCTTCCCGCAACTGAAGCGGAGACTTTCGGAGCCTTGATGTAGCGGCTTACCTTCGCTTCTGACATCTCACTCTTTAAATCCG
>JALERA010000063.1:0-8420 GCA_022764365.1 Bacillota bacterium | reverse complement strand
GCTTCATCTTCTCCCTCTTCAAAAACCTGATGCCAAAGCATTTCGTTTTCCTTGTTTTCACTTGTCTGAATCGTCTGCACTGGTTCTGCCGGTCTTGGCGATGCAGGCTGCATCACAGGTTTTGCCTGTGCCGGCTGCATTGCGGGTCTTGCCGGTGCCCTTCTTGTCTCTTGCTTCGGTGCAGCCGTTTCCGATACACCGGATGCTATATTTACAAGCGCAAGCTCGAGCAGAATTCTCGGCTGCGTGGACCATCTCGCCTCGTTTATCGCTTTGGAAAGCTTGAGAATCGCATCATTTATTTCGTCCATCGAAATATGGTCACCCTGCTGCTTAATCCGCAGAATATTCTCTGCAGACATGTTCAAAAGATCCTCAGGGTTCTTTACGAACTTCGCAATCATAAGGTTGCGATAATACGCCGTCCAGTCGCGCATGAGGCTCCTGACATCTTTTCCGTCTGCCAAAGCTTCATCAACCAAAAGCAGTGCCTCCGAAACATTTCTGAGTGAAACCTTCTCGGTAAGCTCGATGAAAAAATCTTCTCCGGCTGTCCCTATATACTCAAGCACATCCTCGCGTGATATGTTTTTCTCTCCGGATGCAAGCACCTGATCCAGTATGCTCAGCCCGTCTCTCACCGAACCATCCGCGCAGTTTGCCACAAGCCTGAGCGCCCCGTCGGAAATTTCGACGCCTCTGTCGCTGCAGATTCGCTTCATGCCGTCCATAATAAGGCTTTGCGGAACGCGTTTGAAGTCAAATTTGAGGCATCTTGAGAGAATGGTCGCCGGGAGTTTCTGCGGCTCCGTCGTTGCAAGTATGAACATTACATTTTCGGGCGGTTCCTCAAGAGTCTTGAGCAATGCGTTAAATGCCCCGGTCGAAAGCATATGTACTTCGTCGATTATGTATACTTTTCTGCGGCCGATTGCGGGCGGATACTTGACACTCTCCCTGAGTTCACGTATATTCTCGACACCGTTGTTTGAAGCGGCGTCGATTTCGATTACATCCATGAAATTTCCCTGGCTTATCGCTTTGCAGTTTGCACACTCGCCGCACGGTCTGCCCTCGACATCCGGGGATGTGCAGTTTACACCCTTTGCAAGGATTCGCGCCGTCGTAGTCTTGCCTGTTCCGCGCGTACCGCAAAACAGGTAGGCATGTCCTACCGTGTCCGATGCAATCTGATGTCTCAGAATTTTTACGATATGTTCCTGACCCAGGATTTCATCGAAGACTTCCGGTCTTTCGGCTCTGTAAAGTGCAGTATACATAAATTCCTCCCATTATCGAAAAAATTGCCCTTAAAGAGCCGCGCGAGGCGTTGGAGAAGGCTAATCTGCGGCACATAAGAACTTCCGCTTATTGCTGCTTCCTTCCGGACCTGACAAGGTTCACGGCATCCCATTGCGCAGGACCCAAACCATGCCGGGCGAAGCTCTTTAAAGGCAATTTTTCTTACATCATTGTAACACAGAACGGCGTTTGGGTCAATAGTCGGAATTACACCAAGGTCTCTGATGATAGGAAAACAGGCTTTCCAGTTTTGCAAGGCAATCCGGACAGCTTATCTCCGCCCCGCCGAGCCGCACCATAGCCGAAATGTCTGCAGAGCCCATCAAAACAGACGCAAAGGTTCCCTGTCTGAGTTTTATGACAGCATCCGCCTCATCGCCGCCTGCGATCGCCCATGTACCGTTTTCAAAGGCGACAGAGACGCTTTCCTCCTCGTGCTCCAGTTCTTTCTCATATTGGAATTTCACCGTAAATTTATCGCCATGCGCCGCAGGGAACTCCCTGTATCGTGTATCCGCAATAAACTTTGCCGGATTTATAATCTTGAACATGGTTCCGACCGCCGCAACATTCGTCTGAAGGAATCCAAAATCTATGTAATTCTTGGAAACGTCCTGTGGATCTTCGAGAAGATGCACGAAATCCGGTTCACCGGTTCGCAGAATCACCGTCTGGCAGAGGTCTGCCTGATTTCGGATGAAGCCAAGCATTTCTCTCAAAATTCTGCCGTTTTCATAGACCATTTCCTCAACCGACATGCACATCTGCGTATAGTTCACATCACTCGCCTCACGATAGCGCCATGCAACATAGCCGCGCAGGCGTCCGTCCTCTTCATATCCGATTCGGAAAACCTGTGAATCGTCCTTCATTCCGCGGATTTCCTCTTCAAACTTATCCACCATGCCGTGGTTTGCTCTTGCAAATGCTCTGTGGCACTCCAAAACAGCAGGAAGATCCTCAAGGCTCAGAAAGCGCAGGTGTCCCGCATTCGCTCCGTCCGTCTTCGGAAGCCCCGTCGTCGGAATATGATACTCCTCAATCCTGCCGCCGAAGCCGTATCCCATTCTTCTGTAGAAAGGAATGTTGAACGGAAGCAGCATCGTAACCGCTGCGCCCTCTTCGTAGGCGATTTTTTCAAACTCTCGTATCATGGCAAGTGCAGCGCCCTGTTTCTTATACAGCGGATGCACGCCGAGAGCCATCAAGCCGCAAGCCGGATGCATTTTGCCAAAGAGATTCAGCGAAAAATGCACGACCTTCATAATTGCAATTATTTTATCCCCCTCAAGCATGCCCATGTGAATGACCTCTTTGTTTTGCGTTATCTCAAGAGTTGCCTTTTTTCTGTACTTCTCGCGGCATTCATCGTCGAGATCCTTGTATGCCGGGTATGCGTTGAGATAGACATCAAGGTAGCCGTCTACATCCGCAACGGTCAGTTTTCGGATTGTTCTGTTTGGGTTCGTGTTCATTCTTCACCTCCGGAAAGCCATTCCATTATCGTGTTTTCATCTATGATTTCAATCCCGAGTTCGCGGGCTTTCTTGTTCTTGCCCGAGGTCGAGTTAATGTCATTGTTGATTAAGTAGGAAGTTTTGGCACTTACCGAGCCTGCCACCTTTCCCCCTGCCTTCTCTATCTCAGCTTTGAGCGCATCGCGGTTCTCGTAATGTGCAAGCGAGCCCGTGATGACAAAGGTCTTCCCCGCAAGAGCCGTTCCCTGCTCCTCAAAGTTTTCGTCAAGATGCACTTCTTTCAAAAGATCATCAATCGTTTTCCGCTTGTCAGGGTCGGCAAAAAACGCAAGAAAAGCATCTGCCATGATTTCACCGATCCCGTCAATCGTAAGCAGTTCTTCCCTCGTAAGGGTCTCAACCCGTTCCCATTTATTCTCGCAAAAACGCGCAATCAGACGAGCATTTGCCGTGCCGATGTTCGGAATTCCGAGACTGTACAAAAACCGCGCCAAATCGGTATTTCTCGCCTTCTCGACGGAGTTTTTGAGATTGCGGAAGGATTTCTCACCGAAGCCCTCCATCTTCACGATTTCCTGTTTATATTCCTCGACATGGAAGAGATCCGAAAGTTCTTTTATCAATCCGCGTGCGATGAGTTTTTCTATCGTCATCTCCGAAAGCCCCTCGATGTTCATGGCATCCCGCGAAACGAAATGCGTAAAGCTCTTGATCTGCTTCGCAAGGCACGCAGGATTCGGGCATACGAGGGTTTCCACTCCGTTCTCTGCCTTTATCTGCGTATGTGCACCGCATACAGGGCAGGTTTCCGGCACTTCCACATTATTCGACCTCGTAAGATTTTCGGCAATCTGCGGAATAATCATGTTTGCTTTATATACCGTTATCGTATCGCCGATTCCAAGTGCGAGCTCGCGCATGACACTGATATTATGAACCGAAGCGCGGCTCACGGTCGTGCCTTCAAGCTCCACAGGCTCAAAAATCGCAACCGGGTTGATAAGTCCTGTCCTCGAAGCACTCCACTCAATTTCGCTGAGCGTGGTTTCTTTGATTTCGTCCTGCCATTTAAAAGCGATCGAGTCGCGTGGAAACTTTGCGGTTTCCCCAAGAGACCGCCCGTATTCTATGTCATTGTAACTCAGAACCAGACCGTCCGAAGGCACCGGATTGTCTGCAATCTTCGCTTCAAATGCGCTGACCGCATCCGAAATCGTCTCTGCATTCACGCTGACATGCTCCACAACCTGAAAGCCTCGTTCTGCCAGCCAGTCAAACTGTTCCTTCCTGGTCTTAAATTCCACTCCGTCCGCAGATACAAGCGAAAAGGCGAAAAACTGCACATGCCTCTTTGCGGTGATCTCGTTATTAAGCTGGCGCACCGAACCGGAACAAAGATTTCTCGGGTTCTTATACTTCGCACCTTCATCCGTGATTTCGTCGTTTATCTTCTCAAAATCCGCATAGGAAATAACCGCCTCGCCTCTGAGCACGAGCTGCCCCGCGAAGTCAATTCCAAGCGGAAGATTCTCGAACGTTCTTGCATTTGAGGTAATCACTTCTCCGATTTCGCCGTTTCCGCGTGTTACCGCCTTTGCGAGTTTTCCGTTCTCATAGGTCAGTACGATTGTCAGACCGTCGAGTTTCCACGAAAGCAGACCCTCCTGCGAGCCAAGCCATGCGGCAAGCGCGCCGACATCCTTGGTCTTGTCCAGGGAAAGCATTTTCTTCGGGTGTTTTTCCTTCGGGAGGTCCGAAAGAACCTCGTAACCCACACGAATCGTCGGGCTGTTTGAAAGCGTAATTCCGGTCTTCTTTTCGAGCTCCGTCAGTTCATCGTAGAGCTTGTCATACTCGTAATTGGGCATGATTTCCCTGCTTTCCTGATAATATGCCTTTGCCGCCTCGTTCAGCAGGCGAATCAGCTCTTTCATTCTTTCCATTCTCAGTTCTCCGTTATATCTTTTTCAAAGGGGCGATTCCCTTTGCCATCTTCTTGCGTCCCGCTTCGTCAAACAGGATTGTAACCGTTTTGTCATCCGTCTCTATAACCATGCCACTTCCGAACTTCGCATGCGAAACTCTGTCTCCCGGATGAAATGCTTCGCTAAACGTGCCTCCTGCGTTCTGCTTGACAGCCTGCTTTGCGTATTTGAGAGGGTCATATCCGGCAGTGCTTTCTCTTGCCGCGGTCCCAAACGGACTGTATGCCGCAGCCGCAAACCCATCAAAACTTCCCGTGCTCACGCCTGCCCGGTTTTCTGTCCTTCTTCCGGAAACGAAGACGGTATCACCCGCCTCATCCAGCAGCGACTTGTCGACCTCTCTGAGGAAGGTTGATTCTCTCGTATAATCTCCGCGTCCGTACATAACCCTGTAAGCTGCACTCGTAAGGAAAAGTTTTTCTTTTGCCCTGGTCATTCCTACATAGCAAAGCCGGCGTTCCTCTTCCATCCCGGACTCGCTGTCCATTGCCCGATGTCCCGGAAACAGTCCGTCTTCAAGACCCGGAAGGAATACAATCGGAAACTCAAGCCCTTTGGCACTGTGCATTGTCATAAGCGTTACCTTGCCTGCCGATTCGTCGTATTTATCCGCATCGCTGTCCGTCGCAACTTTCTCAAGAAATTCTTCCAGGCTCGCCGGCTCGTTTGCCTTTGCCTTCTCCTCTTCGTAATCGTAAATAAACGATTTGAAGTCCATAAGGTTCTCGATTCTTCCCTCTGCCTCAAGCGTGTTTTCATTTTCGAGGGCTTTCATATAGCCTGTCCGCACTAGGAGGTTGTCGTAGATATCCGAAACCCTTAGGTTTTCCTTTTCCTGCCTGCAAAGAAGGAGGACCTGCATCATAGTGCGCACCGGCTCTGCCGCTTTTGACGGAAGACTGTACAAAACCTCTTCATTCATCAAAGCTTCAAACAGGGATTGTCCCCTGACTCTGGCCAATGCCTCCAGTTTCCCGAGCGTCGTGGCGCCGATGCCGCGTTTCGGTTCGTTGATGATACGCTTCAATGCCAAATCATCCGCCGGATTTACGACAAGCCTCATATAACAAATCATATCCTTGGTTTCTTTGCGGTCATAAAAGCTGAACCCCGACAAAATCTGATACGGAATTCCTCTGCGCTTCAAAGCGTCCTCAAAGAGTCTTGACTGTGCATTCGTTCGGTAGAGAACCGCAAAATCATCATAAGACCGCGTCCTTCCCTTCAAAAGGTCAATTTCCTGTGCTATGTAATATGCCTCTTCCTTATCCGAGTCGCATCGTCTATATACGATTTTGTCTCCCTCTTCCTTGGAAGTCCACAGTTTCTTCTGTTTCCTGCCGCGGTTGTTCCTGATTACGGAATGTGCCGCCGCCAAGATGTTTCCGTACGAACGGTAATTTTGCTCAAGCTTGATCACTTTTGCATCCGGAAAGTCCTTCTCAAAGTCCAAAATATTCTGAATGTCAGCACCTCTCCACTGATAAATGCACTGGTCGTCGTCACCTACCACGCAGAGGTTGCGGTTTGCGCTGGCGAGAAGTCTGATAATTTCATATTGCAGCCTGTTTGTGTCCTGGTACTCGTCAACCATGATATATCGGAAGGTTGACTGGTATTCTTCGAGTGCTTCGGGGTTTTCCTTCAGCACATGAAAGGCGTTGAGCAGCAAATCATCAAAGTCCATCGCATTGTTTTTCTTGAGTTCCTTCTGATATGCGCTGTACACATTATAAATTACCCTGTTCTTGAATTCTCCGCCGTTAATCTCAAGATAGGCTTCCGGATCGATGTCGGCTTCCTTCTGTTTGCTTATCACCGCGGAAAGATATGCCTGCGGAAAAAGCTTTGTATCGACATTCTGCTCTTTCATTATGTTCTTAATCAGTGTTTTCTGATCCACCGTGTCATATATCACAAAATTCTTGTCGTATCCGACCGCTTCTGCGTATTTTCTCAAAATCCGAAGGCTCATTGCGTGAAATGTCAAAATCCACATGCCCGGACAATGTCCGACCAGTTTCTCCACACGCTCTCTCATCTCGCCTGCTGCCTTGTTTGTAAACGTCACTGCCAGTATAGCATACGGGCTTACTCCGTTTTCAATCAGATATGCAATTCTGTGCGTCATCGTCGCTGTCTTGCCGCTGCCTGCCCCCGCCAGAATAAGCAAAGGCCCGTCCACATGTCTTACCGCTTCCTGCTGCTCCGGATTTAAGTGTTCCAAATTCATATATTATGTCTCCTTGCGTCTTTCGTATAGATTAGTATACCACAGAACCGACAATCTTGGAATCTTCTGCGAAAAATTAATCATTTAATTGCATTCTATGACACTGAGCTGTCTGATTTCTGCCATACGGCTCCGAACCATGCCCACTGCTTCAAGTCTGCTTGCCGCCCCCATCTTTCGCAGCAAATTATGGATATGCGTCTTCACCGTATTTTCGCTTATAAAAAGTTTCTCTGCAATCTCACCGTTGCCGCTCCCCTCAAAAATCTCCGTCAAAATCTCGGTTTCCCGCTCGGTAAGCGCAAATTCGTTCCTGATTGACAGGAAGGCCGGTGCAAAATCCTCTTCCGTGCAAGTTTCCCAATCCGAAATTTCAGTTTTCAAATTCTGCATTTTCCACAGAATGATGCTGAGGGTAAGCCCTCCTATGAGAGCCCAAATGCCTATATTGATGTTCTCAATGATCAGGTTAGAACTAATCCCCAGCTCATACACCACATACTCCACCAGCAGCAGCATCGTAATCCCCATGCTGTACATCACATACATCCCGTTTTCGTCCTCGGATTTTACTCCGATCTTCAGGCACCCTGCCATATCCGCAAGCAGCATGAGTATCAGAAATCCGTTGAAATATTTCATAATCGCATACTCCGTCATAAGCGGTGAAATCGCAATGCCCCAAACCGTTATATAGGATACGAAAAAATATCGATTCAGTTTTTTTATCACCGTCCCGATTCGGCTCTCGCAAATTTTCTGCTGCGCCTCCAGCCAGAAAAACACACATACATTGCATATCATATCGCACACGAAGAAAAAATGCTCCGTTTCCGCCATCTTGGTGATTATATTGAAGTAAAACAGAAACATATGCAGTACGGTCGCGAGCAGCAGTGCTCCGATAAAATATTCCAGTTTTTCAAAAAATTCGTTTTCTTTCTTTATTCTCTTCCTGTATATCAGCAGTATTACCAGTGATGCTGTAATCAGGGGAATCGTAAATACATACACAAATAAAATCACACTTTCCATTTTTTCTCCTCCTTTGGCTCTATTATAAAACATCCTATGAAAGCAAAGGAGAATATAATCCGCTTTTTTGCGTTTTTTTAACCCCGATTTACGCGTGTTCCGACAAATTTCGACAATCTTCGCATCCTTACAAAAAATCAAAACACCGGAGAGACCCCGGCGTTCTGATTCTTCATTCATTTACTTAATATTTATAAGAAGGACTTATGCCTCTTATATACTTTCTTATGCTTCGAGAGCTTTGAGTGCAGCCTGCTTTTCAGCTTCTCTTTCGTCTAAGATCTTCTGATATTCTTCATCCGTCAGCTTAGTCATTGTGATTCCTGTGTATCCGAAGAATACGGAAACGACAGGATTCAGCCAGTTAAGAATTGCATATGGGATGTA
>JALERA010000119.1:0-21771 GCA_022764365.1 Bacillota bacterium | reverse complement strand
GCCAGATTGCAATTGTTGAGATACTTATCCTCAAGTCCGAGATTTTTTACATAATAGTTCAGGCTCTTTTCGGGTACGCCTCTGTACATATCATGGAAAAGCGCGGCGATTTCCGCCTTCTTTTCGTCAGCGCCGTACTTTCGGGCGAGCTCTACAGCGGTTTTTCTCACGCCTTCTGTATGAAGTTTTCTCTTTTCCGAATAATTTCTTTCGATATATTCTTTAATCTCTTTGATAGAGTCCATGTTCTGCAATATACCTTTCCACTTTTTCCGGGATAAGCCCTGTTACGGGTTCTCCCTCTCTGTATTTTTCCCGAATCATACTGGAGGAAATGTCCGGCATGGTCGAGCTTAGTTTAATAATATTTGTCCCGTACTTCTCTTTATATTCCAAAATTTTTGCATTCAGTTCTGTCTCCCCGCATCCCGGCCTTACACTCACTATGAACGAAAAGTTTTGCAGTAAATCAATTCCTTTATACCATGTATCGACGGACACGAACGAGTCCGCCCCGGTTATGAAAAAGAGTTCCTTTTCCGGATAGGATTTTTTCAATTCCGTAAGTGTATCATATGTATAAGAGACTCGCATTCTATCCGTTTCAAAGGTTGAAATTTCAGCATTTTCAACATCCTCAAATGCAAGTCTTGCCATCGCAAGCCGGTGCTCATCGTCGGTCACTCGTTTTCCCTGTTTAAACGGCTGAAAGTACGCGGGCATAACAATGAGTTTGGACAATCCCGCCTCCGTAACAGCGGCTCTGCCGAGCGCCACATGAGCCATGTGCACGGGATCGAAAGTCCCGCCGAGAATTCCGATACGGTTTGAAGTTTCAGGTTTTTTTACTTCCTGCCCGCTGTCATAATTTTCAAATGAAATTCCTGCGGACATAAAAAGTCCACCATCGTATGATTTGAATTCAAATTCTGGATTCTGTTCCCGCAGTGTCGTCCAGAAGCAGTCTACAAAGTCATCTTCAGCACCCCAGCTGATGTTGAAGATTCCGTCTCCGCCCCCGGAGCCGACTGCGCTTACAACAGCAGTTCCTTTGCTGAAAAATCCCCGCATCCAAATCATTGTCACGGAGAGGCTTGCATAAGAACCGGTACGCATAAAATAATTCTCGAAAACCGCAGTTACGACATAAATATCGCCGTCACGGCCCGTCGAAATCTTAATGCACTGCATCGGCACCACGGGTTCCGAGCCGCAAATAGTCTTTCCTGCCCGGTAAACCGCATCGCGGCATGCCGGAAAGGAGCCCTTAAAGGTTTTCGCATTCGCATACTGTCTGTCCGGCACAATTGACGCCATTCTTGCAATATCGTCGAACTCATACCGCAGATATTTTTTTGCTTCTTCAAGAAGCGGTGCTTTTGAAAGTTCCTCATTAAACTTTTCTTTTGCAGCTTCGTATGACTTTGCACTTGCCGTCGCCTTAATTTCATTCAGAAGCGGTTCTGCTGTTTTCGCACATTTCTCGCAGAAATATTTTCCCTGATTTGAAAGTGTGAAATAATTCTCTCTGAATCGAATTTTAGCACCGCAGTTAATGCATTGCTTTGCCATGGCTCCTCCTGCATATATTTGTTAAATGTTTTCTTTCGTCGTAATTCCGAGCTCGTCAAGCTGTGCCTGATCTACCGGCGAAGGTGCGCTGGAAACAAGGCACTGCGCATTCTGATTCTTCGGGAATGCGATGACTTCTCTGATGGAAGGTTCGCCTAAAAGTAGCATTACGAATCTGTCAAGACCGTACGCAAGACCTGCATGAGGCGGTGCGCCGTACTTAAACGCTTCGATTAAGAAGCCGAATTTTTCGTCGCATTCTTCTTTTGTCAGACCAAGCACTTCAAACATCTTCGCCTGAAGGTTTTTGTCGTGAATTCTTACGGAACCGCCGCCCAGTTCAACACCGTTCAGAACGATGTCATAAGCGTCCGCTTTCACTGCAAGCGGGTCTGTGTCCAGTAA
This sequence comes from Bacillota bacterium, assembly GCA_022764365.1. GTDB lineage: Bacteria > Bacillota > Clostridia > Peptostreptococcales > Anaerovoracaceae > CAG-238. The sequence goes on along the minus strand of JALERA010000119.1, from coordinate 19,794 downwards.
GTCAAGCTGGTCGAGTTTCGGACATGTAAACGGGTGGTGCATAGCCTTGAGGGAATGATCTTCCTCATCTTCTTCAAACATCGGGAAGTCAACAACCCATAATAAGTTATACTGATTGTCGTCAAGAAGTCCCATTCTCTTCGCGCATTCTCTTCTGAGGAATCCGAGAGAATCGTAAGTTACCTTCGCTCTGTCGGAGCAGATGAAGATGAGGTCATCTTTCTTCGCATTGAATACCTTTGCGATTTCTGCAAGTTCTTCCTGCGAGAAGAATTTATCTACGGAGGATTTATATTCTCCGTCATTTACACGAATCCATACGAGGCCCTTCGCGCCGTATGCCTTCGTCATGTCTGTTAATTTGTCAATGTCTTTTCTGCTGAACTGCTCGGAGCCGCCGGTTACGCAGATACCTCTGACATCTCCGCCGTTTGCAAGGCAGTCAGTGAAAACCTTGAAATTGCAGTCTTTTACTGTATCGTTGAGCTTTCTGAGTTCAAATCCGAAACGAGTATCCGGCTTGTCGGAGCCATAGCGTTCCATCGCTTCGTCCCAAGTGATTCTCGGTAGCGGAAGCTGGATTTCAACGCCTTTGAGCTCGCGGAAAACTTTTGCGAGGAAGCCTTCCTGGATTGCTATTACATCGTCCTGATCCACGAAAGACATTTCAAGGTCAATCTGCGTGAATTCAGGCTGTCTGTCTGCGCGAAGGTCTTCGTCTCTGAAGCACTTTACAATCTGCATATATCTGTCCGTTCCACCTACCATCAGAAGCTGCTTAAAGAGCTGTGGTGACTGCGGAAGCGCATAGAATTCGCCCGGATAAACTCTGGAAGGAACGATATAGTCTCTTGCGCCTTCCGGAGTAGATTTGATGAGCATCGGAGTTTCCACCTCGGTGAATCCGTTTTCATCGAAGTAGTCTCTCGCACATTTGCATACTTTATGTCTGAATGTAAGATTTCTCTGCATTTTCGTCTTTCTGAGATCCAGATAACGATATTTCAGTCTCAGATTGTCATCAACATTGTCATCGTCTTTGATGTAAATCGGCGGCGTGTCTGCTTCGGAATAAAGAACCATATCCGTTGCAAATACTTCGATTTCGCCTGTTGGAATATTTTCGTTCTTCGCGCTTCTTTCTTTCACGATGCCTTTTACACCGATGACATATTCGCTTCTGAGAGCGTCAGCCTTTTCAAAAAGTTCCTGCGGAATTTTGTCGTCAAAGGTTACCTGCACGATTCCCGTTTTATCTCTTAAATCCACGAAAATCAAGCCTCCGAGGTTTCTTCTCTTTGCAACCCATCCGTTTAAAACAACTTCTTGGTCTACATTTTCAATATTTAAAGTGCCGCACATGTGCGTTCTTTTAAAAATAGTGCTCATCTTTTTCTTCTCCTAAATTCTCTTCTTCAATTCATCAATAAGGTCGTCAAATTTCACTTCGGACTGTTCGCCTTTTTCCATGTCTTTCAATGTCGCAACTCCGGTTTCAAGTTCGTTGTCACCGATTACGACAGCATATTTCGCGCCGAGTCTGTCCGCATATTTGAATTGACCCTTGAAATTTCTCTGAAGGTCGTCAATCTGGCTCTTGATGCCGTTTCTTCTGAGGTTAAACAAAAGTTTCTGACCGTAAAGCTTCGCTGCCTCTCCCATCGTCGCAATGAAAACATCACAATCGGATGGTTTTGGAATTTCAACGCCGTTTGCTTCCATGAGCATCAGCAGTCTTTCCTTACCGAGACCGAAACCAACGCCCGGTATTGGAGGCCCACCAACCTCTTCCACAAGGTTGTCGTATCTGCCTCCGCCGCATACGGTGCCTTGAGCACCGAGGCTGTTTGTTACGAATTCAAATGCTGTCTTTGTATAATAGTCAAGACCTCTTACGATCTTAGGGTTGATAACATAAGGAATTTCAAGAGCGTCGAGGTTCTTCTGCAAATCTTCAAATGCGTTTTTGCAATCATCGCAGAGGAAATCCACCATCATAGGCGCACCCTGAACAAGTTCCTGGTCGATCGGGCTCTTGCAGTCAAGAATTCTCATCGGATTCTTTTCGTATCTGGACTTGCATGTGTCGCAAAGCTGATCGTACTTCGGAGCAAGGAATTCCTTAAGTGCTTTTCTGTGTTTTGCGCGGCATTCCGGGCAGCCCACGGAGTTAATCTCAAGCGTGAGGTCGGTAACGCCCATAGAAGTCAGGAAATCATATCCAATTGCAATGATTTCGGCATCCGCAACCATGTTCGGTGTCCCGAAAGTCTCCACTCCGAACTGGTGGAACTGTCTTAAACGACCCGACTGCGGTTTCTCATAGCGGAAGCACGGAATATCGTAATACAGCTTAATCGGCTGCACTTCCGCATATTGTTTGTGCTCGATGAATGCACGAACTGCAGGGGAAGTTCCTTCCGGCTTCAGTGTGATGGAGCGGCCGCCGTGGTCTTCGAATGTGTACATTTCCTTCTGTACGATATCGGTAGTATCTCCTACACCTCTCTGAAATAATTCTGTATGTTCAAATATCGGAGTTCTGATTTCTTTAAATCCGTATCTCGCGCAGATTTCTTTCCACTTCTTTTCAACATAATGCCACTTATACACCTGGTCCATCATTATGTCTTTTGTTCCTTTTGGAGCATTCGTTAACATGCTATTTTACCTCCTTAAAAATATTTTGTTCTTTTCTATCCAGCATTTCCTCAAGACGGGAAATATAGATTTCGTAATTTGATACGTTCGGCACTCGTTCGAGCCTGTTTTCGGCAGGGTAATACATCTTGCTTATTCCGCCGGCGCCAAGCGCGAGAATCGTCTGTTTTTCTTCCATAATACGGATATTATAGATTGACGGAGTGTCGTCCTTGCAGTAGCCCACATTTTCGAAAGCCCCTGCCATGTGCTTCTGTCGATACAGGTAATACGGCCGAAAACCCGCTTTTTTGAGTTTTTCTCTTGCGATTTTAAGCATATCAGCCACCGTCTGCGCCTGTTTATAATGAAAGTCCTTATCAACCTCCACAAGCCGTGAAGCCCGTTTGACCGCAAGCGTATGCACGGTTATGTTTTCCGGGTCTAAAGCCAGGATTTCATCCAGTGTCCTTTCGAAATCCTCCGGTGTCTCCTCCGGAAGTCCCGTTATCAAATCCGCATTGACAACCGGAATGCCCACCCAGTCTGCTTTCTGAAACGCCTTCACGATATCAGCAGGTTCGTGCGAGCGGCCGATAAGCTCAAGCGTTCGTTTTTTCATAGACTGCGGATTTATGCTGATTCTTTCAACTTTATGCTTATGAATCGCTTCTAATTTTTCGTATATAATGGTATCCGGACGCCCGGCCTCGACCGTGAATTCCTTCAATGCACTTAAGTCCATATTGTCCTCAACCGCCTGAAGTAAATCATCAAGCTGCTCTGCGGTCAGCGTTGTCGGGGTTCCGCCTCCGATGTAAATACTCTCTGCTGTAAGTCCGGTTTCGCGCATTCTCCTTCCGACATAGCGGATTTCGGTTTTCAGTGCTTCGAGGTACCTTGTGATTTCCGCATCGCCCACCTGATTGGAAGTAAACGAGCAATACAGGCATCTCGTCGGGCAAAACGGAATTCCGATATACACTCCCACGGAATTATTCGGTGGATTTCCGCAGGTTTTCTGCTGATAATTGTAGGTGTCCGTCAGGAGGCTTATTTTCTCATCTGCCAAAAGATAGGTGTGAGCAAGTTCGTTTTCAACAGCCGCCTGTGTCCCAAGCCTCTGAAATAACTCACCCGTAAGCTTTACAGGCCTTACACCGGTTAAGATTCCCCATGCGGGTTTTTCTCCGGTTAACCGAGAAAGTTTATTGTAAATCTCTCTTTTTATTTCGTTCTTGTCGTCTGACCTTTCTTCGTTGAAAACAAACAGTTCAGCAGATACACAGTTTTCCTCTTTTTCGGCATATTCTGCCTCCGTATAAGCGTTGAATTCTTCGGGTCTTAGAAAAATCTTAATAAGTTCGGCAAAATCGTACTTGTTCTCAACATTCTTTATAATGATATTATACAAAAGGATTTCCTCTCTTTTCGTCTCCGATTGTCGAAACTCCCATGTGTCCCGGCAGAACCACCGTGTCGTCAGGCAGCGTGAACAATCTCTTTTTGATTGAATTCATTAAAGCTTCGAAATCACCGCCGTAAAAATCCGTTCTGCCTATGGAATAGCGGAACAATGTATCGCCGCTGAAAAGATTGCCGTCAACATAGATGCACATGCCGCCTTTCGTATGTCCCGGCGTATGAATGAAATGCAGCTCCATGTTTCCGACTTTCAGCGTATCGCCGCCTTTCACCCAAATGTCAGCTTCCAGCGTAATCGGCTTTGGAAACATTTCCGCAGAGCAGTTCAAGTCCGCATTTTCGAGCATCTCTTTTTCTTTTTCGTGTGCAACGACCTTAGCCCCCTCGAAATCCCGCTTAAAGCGTTCCACGCCGCCAATATGGTCACCGTGTCCATGTGTCAAAATTATATATTCTATGTCTAAGCCTAAATCCATGGCCTGTTTGCTCAGTTTTGGGGAGTAATCTCCCGGATCTACGATAAAACCTTTGTTTGTTTCTTCGTCGTATGCTAAATATGTGTTGGCCTGTATCGGTCCTGTTACATAACTGATTACTTTCATTGTCTACCTCTTAAAATGTTTTTTTGCTGTCTAAAAGAATTGTCACCGGTCCATCGTTATAGATCTTGACAAGCATTTCTGCTTGAAAAATCCCCTTTCCGACCGTGATTCCCTTTTCTTCGATTTTCGTATTGAAATAATCGTAAAGTTCCTTTGCGGCTTCCGGCCTTGCCGCCTTGCTATAGCTCGGCCGCTTGCCCTTTCGTGCATCTGCAAGGAGTGTAAACTGTGAAATGGATAAGATTCCGCCTCCGATGTCCGATACGGAAAGATTCATCACGCCTTCTGAATCGTCAAAAATCCGAAGTCCCGAAACCTTGTCCGCAATATAATCGGCATCCTTCTTTGTATCTCCGTCTTCCACTCCGAGAAGAACGACCAAACCTTTCTGAATGGAACCTGTACTGTTTCCTTGAACCGTTACTTCCGCTTCGGTTACCCGTTGAACAACCGCTCTCATATTTTCCTCCTTACGATTTTGCTCTGTATACCTGCGTAACACCGCTGATATTTCTCAGGCTCCGCAGAACTTTCTGCATTTCCTGCGTACTGGATATCGACAATGTAATCGTCATCGTCAGGCTTCCGTCTCTGCCGCTCTTTGCATTGACCCCCGAAAGATGAATGTCCATATCTTCGCAGACTCTCGAAATATCCGAAAGGATACCTTTTCGGTCGTTTCCGATAATGCAGATGTCCGCATTGTAGGATTTTCCTGCCTTGAGGTCCTCCCATTCCACATGAATGAATCTTTGCTTCTCTTCTTCCGGCAGAGCAACGATATTGGAGCAGTCACACCGATGAACGGAAATGCCTCTGCCCTTTGTTATAAACCCTATGATGTCATCTCCCGGAACCGGGTTGCAGCATTTCGCAAGTTTAATCATCAGGTTGTCCGCCCCTTCCACAACGATACCGGGACTGTCCTTTGAACGGCGTTCAAGCTTTGCCTTTCTCGCTTCAGCAGCTCTTAATTCATCAATAATCGCTTCATTGGATTTGATTTCGGTATGATTTTCTTCCGAGTAGTATCCAAAAAGCAGATTTGCGAATTTGCTGACCAAGGTTCCGCCGTTGGAAAGCTGCGTGTATGCCTCTTCGGTATTTGCAAAGTTCATCGCCTTTATTGCTTTGTTAATAAAGGCGGATTTTGTAAATCCCGACGGATCGTAACCTTTCTTGCGGATATATTTATCAAGAAGGTCTTTTCCTTTTTCAATATTTTCTGACTTGTTTTCTTTTTTGAGCCAGCCTCTGATTTTGTTTCTGGCATTGGAACTTTTGGCAATCTTGAGCCAGTCCACACTCGGTCCTGATGAGTTTGCAGAGGTTACAATTTCAACAATATCTCCGTTTTGGAGGGTGTAGTCGATGGTAACCATCTTTCCGTTCACCTTCGCACCTACGCATTTGCACCCGATTGCCGAGTGAATTTTAAATGCGAAATCAAGCGGTGTCGAACCTGCAGGTAATTCAATAACATCTCCTCTCGGTGTGAAAACGAATACCTGACTTGCGAACAAGTCCATCTTCATGGTCTCTAAGAAGTCTTTCGGATCTTTAATATCCTGCTGCCATTCCAGTGACTGTCTGAGCCATGCAAGCTTTATATCATCATTGGATGCATTGCCAGAAGTATCGCCTTCTTTGTATTTCCAATGGGCTGCGATACCGTATTCAGCGACTTTGTGCATCTCATATGTTCTTATCTGTATTTCAAATGGTTCGCCGTTGTCTCCGATAACCGTTGTATGAAGTGATTGATACATGTTCGGTTTCGGCATGGCGATATAATCTTTAAATCGTCCCGGTATCGGTTTCCACATCGTGTGAACAATACCAAGAACCGCGTAACATTCTTTTACGTTTTCTACTATAATTCTTACCGCAATCAAGTCAAAGATCTCATCAATCTGCTTGTTTTGGTATTTCATCTTTCTGTATATGCTGTAATAATGCTTTGCTCTGCCATATATATCATAGTGCAGATCCATATCGTTTAAGGCTTCCTTAATCTCGCCTATAACGGTGTTGATTGTTTCTTCTCTTTCTTCTTTGCGCTTGCTTACTTTCTGTTTTAAATCCTCAAATTCTTCCGGGTGAAGATATTTCAGTGCAAGGTCTTCCAGTTCAAATTTCACTTTGGAAATACCGAGTCTGCTGGCAAGCGGCGCATAAATTTCAAGCGTCTCATTGCATTTTTCAACAATTTTTTCGGGCTTCATATAGCCAAGCGTTCTCATGTTATGCAGCCTGTCCGCAAGCTTTATAATGAGAACTCTGATATCCTTTGACATTGCAAGGAACATCTTTCGGAAGTTTTCCGCTTGGATTTCTTCTTTTGATTCAAATTTTATGGTGCCGAGTTTGGTTACACCGTCAACCAAAAGAGCAATCTCCTCGCCGAAATCGGCGACGAGCTGCTCTCTGGTATATTCTGTATCTTCAACGACATCATGCAAAAGCCCACCGACGATTGTGGCATCGTCCATACCCATTTCTGCAAGAATCAGAGCTACGTTAATCGGGTGTATAAAATACGGTTCCCCGCTTTTTCGCAGCTGGCCGTCATGCAAGGCCTGGGCTTTGTCAAATGCTTTGCCAATCAAGTCGGTGTTGTATTTAGAATTAATACTTAATATTTTTTCTAAAAACTCAGCCTTTGTAATCATTGATGTCTCCTGTTATTTTGTCTTTGCTTTTTTTGCTGTACTTTTTAAATATTTTGAGCCTTCATCCTTCTTGCATAAATCGTAATACAGAGGGCTGCAGATGAAGATGGAGGAGCAGCATCCTACGATAACACCGACCATAAGCGGAATAATGAACTCGCGGATGGAGGATGAAACCATAATGCAGAGCGGAACCATTACAACAAGTGTTGTCAGCGATGTCATAATTGTTCTGTTCAGCGTCTGGTTAATACTTCTGTCAATATTCACCTCGCTGTTGTCTCTCGTATGAAGTGCTTTGTTTTCCCTGATACGGTCAAATATTACAATCGTATCGTTGATCGAGTACCCAACCAATGTCAGAATTGCAGCGATGAACGGATTGTTTACGGTGAATCCGAAGATCGCATAGAATGCAATTACTATCAAAACGTCGTGTACAACACCTGCAACAGCAGAAAATCCGTATTTCCAGGATTTAAATCTGAAAATAATATAGATAAGCATTCCAAGGGAAGCAATGATAACCGCCTTGAGGGCATTCATCTTAAGCTCATCGCCTACGGATGGTCCGAACTGTTCCGATGCAAGAACATCGTCCTCGGTAATTCCGTAAGCCTGTTCCAAAGTATTGATTACTTCGTTTCTGCCTGCATTATCAAGGGACTTGATGGTTTTAATAACAACCTGCGTATTGCCCTCACCCGCATAAATAATCTGCGGATCAAGTTCGTAATCCTTTAATGTTTTTTCAACGTCTTCAATCGCAACCTGCTTGCCGAGGTCAACCTGAATGGTGGTTCCGCCTGTAAAGTCAATACCGTAATTCATTCCGAAAATTACAGACCAAAGCAATCCGATTACGATTATGCTAACGCTGACGATGTAGAAGATTTTTCTATGTTTAATAAATGAGAAAGTCTTATTAAGCATCTGCTTCGGAGTTCCGTCTTCGTTAACCCCAAAGTATTTGTTCTTTGCAAATTTAGGACTGTTTGCAAGCAACGAAATAAATAACTGTGTTATAACAACTGCTGTGAAAATGCTGATGATAATACCAATCATCAACGTAAGTGCAAATCCCTTAACGGATGTCGTTCCTACTTCGTAGAGGACAACTGCCGCAATAAGCGTTGTGATCTGTGCGTCAAGGACAGTACTTAAAGCATTTTTGAAACCAGCGTCAACTGCAACTCTAATTGATTTGCCGGCACATATCTCCTCTTTGATTCTTGCAAAAATGATAACATTGGCGTCAACTGCCATACCGATGGAAAGAATCAATGCAGCAATTCCCGGAAGGGTTAATACCACATTAAACGCAACCATAGACCACAGGAACATGATTACATAGAGAAGCAGCGCGATGTCTGCAACGAAACCAAGCATTCCGTAGAAAATAATCATAAGCAGGAATACGATAGCAAGACCGATAGCACCTGCAACGATTGACTTGTCAAGTGCATGTGCACCGATGGTTGCTGTCTGAACGGATGATTGTACTTCCACAAGTTCAACCGGAAGTGCACCGCCTCTTATAAGTGCTGCTGTCATGGTCGCTTCTTCTTTTGAATAATTTCCTGTCATTTCGCAGTTTCCGCCACTGATAACTTCTCTTACTTCAGGATGTACAACGATTTCATTATCCAATACGATTGCGATTTCATTGTTTGACATGCCGTCAATGGTTGATGTAACTTCGCCGTTTACAGCTTTTCGAGTTCCTTCTTCAAACAATGCGGCACCTTCGCTGTCAAATTCGAGTAAGATTTTGTAATGACCACCGTCCGTCGCAATCTGTGCATCCTTAACATTGCTGCCGTCAAGCACGATGGAATTGTCGGCTAAAACGAAATAGAGTTTTGCGGTTTTTCCGATTGCTTGAATTGCTTCATCTGCATTCTCAACACCCGGCATTTCGACTCTGATACGGTTTGTACCTTCGATTGTAACCGAAGCTTCGGCAACACCCATCTGATTTACACGGTTATCGATAACGGCTCTCGTCTGATCCATCAGCTCTTTGAGTTGATCGCCCGTCTTGTCCGTCTGTGCTTCCATTACAACATAAACACCGCCGTTAATGTCAAGGCCGTATTTTAATGCGTCTTTAACTGATTTAATGGCATCATCTTTTGATTGGTCACCTATGCCAAACAGGGTGACAAACCAGCCGAACACGAGTACTGCAATTACCAGTACGGCTAAAATTTTCTTTAGTTTTACACTCATTTTTTAAAACCTCTCATTATAGAAAAATCTGTTAATGCCACTAATATGGGCATTTTATTTTACATTACATTTTACTACTTTTTGTCGGAATATACAAGCACAAATGTGTATTTTTCAACAAAAAAATCAAAAGACCCCGATTTCTCGGGGTCGATTAAAATGCGTTTTATGTATTATTCTTCGTCGAAAACCTTTGCTTCCTTAGTTTCAGGTTCTTTAGCCTCAGCTTCTTCAATGTCGGAAGATTTTCTGAGTTTCTTAGGCATAACTTTCTTCGGTTCGTCATCATCCTCGAAGTTGTCCTGCATTCCACGCTTTGTGGATTCTTTTGTAACAGTCGAAACTGCCCATCTCATCATCTCGAACTTAACTTTGTCTGCTCCTGCCTGAACAACAATGGTTTCGTCCTTAGTCTTAACAATTTTGCCGCAAAGACCGCCTATCGTTATGATTTCATCTCCTACAGTAAGGCTGTTTCTCATATCTTTAATCTGCTTGTCCTTCTTCTTCTGTGGTCTGATCAATAAGAAATACATCAGTACAAATAACAAAACAATCGGTAACAGATTAATTAATGTGTTAGAATTCATAAAACAACTCTCCTCTCGAGCAAGTATAATGGTGCCGGCGATGGGGGTCGAACCCATACGGTGTTGCCACCACGGGATTTTGAGTCCCGCACGTCTGCCAATTCCATCACGCCGGCGGAATTATCGGTTGCGTATCATATGCAACGGCTCAATTATATCACATAAACCGCAGTATTACAAATATTTTTTTCATCATATCTTCACATTTTTTTGAAGAAATCAGTTTTGCCGCTCTTTCCAGCTCCATGTGTTGCAATTTTTGTATATATTGTTGAACGTCGGAATCTTATCTGCAGTAAAAGTTGAAATGCCAACCAAACCCATCTTCTTGTAACATAATGCGTAATACGGCATTTCATCCAGAAGCGCGTCTTTCATCTGCGTGTATTTCTGCTGCTGCTTTTCTTCCGTATACAACCTTTCAAGTTCTCTTGCCTTTGTAAGCAATTCTGCATTGTAATAGCCCCAGTCATTTTTGCCGTTAAAGAACTCTCTTAAGTCATAGGTCTCCTCCATATCGCATCCGGCAACAAGCAAGTCAAAATTTCTTGAAGCTACAGCTTGCTTATACTGATTGGAAGGAAGGGCTTTAACATCAACTTTAAAGCCAAGCGTTTCCATGTTTTTTGCGATATTTTTGCATGCCGACACTCTCTGTGCATTGGATTTTTTTACGAGTATGGTAAGCGTAATTCGATTACCGTATACATCCTCAAGGAATCCGTCGCCATCGAAGTCCTTTATTGCCGCTTTGGTAAGCATTTGCGATGCCTTATCGTAATTATACTCATTCATGCCGCCCGTATCCAGAACCCCAAGGAAATTCGGATAATAGAGCGAATCTGTCAAAACCGCATCGGATGCGTATGAGTTTCTTATTATCCTTTCCGTATCAATTCCGTAAGCGATAGCTTTTCTCACCTCTTTCGATGCGAGATATGACTTCTTTGTATTAAATACGACAAATTCAACCTGTCCGGATATCATGTCATACATATTGAGCTTTTTGTCTTTTACAATCGAGTACCTGTCCGTAGACTTGTCTACATAACAGGTTACTTCATTTATCTCCGTGAGCGAAGATTTGTATGAAGCATCGGGCAGAATATTAATCTGGATTTTGTTTTTGACTTCATCTGCGTAATATTCTTTGTTCGGTTTCAGCTTTAGCTTCTTCAGATAATCATACGAAGAATACATGTACATTCCCGTGCCAACCGGTTTAAAACCGTCGGTGTCGGTTACAAACTGATACGGTGTGCTGTATCCTGCGGACGGTACAATCGGAAAAGTCAAAATATCAAGCGAACAATTGTAATTATTGTTGAAGAAAATTGTGAATTCTCTGTTGTTCTTGACATTGACATACATGATTCTTGAGCATTTTTCATAGTAAGGCGACTTGCTTCCCGCCTGCTTTACAGCATTTACCGTGAATCTTACATCGTCCGACTTCAGAGCCTTTCCGGAATGCCATTTAACACCCTTCTTCAGTTTAATGTATACCGATGCTTTTTCCGTATCAACTGTGTATTTTTCAACGAGTTTCGGTGCTGCATTCATATTATCGTCAAAGTCAAACAGACTATCGTAAAGGAGTTTTGAAATATAATACACATCTTCGCTTTGCGACACAATCGGGTTGAGCGTGTCAAACCGCTCCGCAGCAAAATACAAAGTACTCTTCTGCTTATATTTGATGTCAGGGTCTATATTGAGCACTTCTTCCTTGTATATCTCGATACTGGAAACAATCACCGCAAAAAGCAACAGCACGGCCAGTATCCATATCCATCTTTTTTTAATAAAGTTAATGATTTTTGACATTGTCATCTTCCCCATTCTTTAATCTGTCGAGTTCTCTGTCCAATTGCAGATACAAATCGTCCAAATTCCCTGAATTGTCGATGATTCGATCCGCAATGGCTTCCTTTTCGCTCAGTGGCATCTGTCCCGCAATTCTTCCTTTGATTTCCTCATCGGTCATGTCGTCACGTTTTTTTACTCGCTCGCTTACGATGTCCGGTTCTGCCTTTACGAGCCAGCTCTCATCCATATACTTCTGCATCCCGCACTCAAAAAGAAGCGGTGCGTCCAAAACGGCAATACCTTCGAAACCGTTTTGTTTCAGATGCTCAATTGTATCAAGCGTCCGTTCGATAACCGCATCCGTTACGATTCTTTCTAAAACCGCTTTTTTTTCGGGACGCGCAAAAATATATCTTCCTAGTTTTTTCCTGTTAAGTTCCCCATCATCAAAGAAGAAGTCATCTCCGAAGGTCTCCCGTAACATAGCAAGATACGGGCTCCCCTTTTCCGTAAGCTGTCTTGCTGTTTTGTCAGCGTCTATGATTAAGCAGTCTTTCTTTTTCAGATAGTCGGAAGCCGTAGATTTGCCGCTTCCGATTCCTCCCGTAAGTCCGATTATCTTCATCCTTCGCACCTATTTCAATTCATACCATGTATTTCCCGTGTTCAGTTCCGCAGAAAGTTTCACCGAAAGTTTCACGGCATTTTCCATATTTCTTGTCAGCAGTTCTTTTATTGCCTTTTCTTCGGCAGAGGATGCATCGATAATCAGCTCATCGTGCACCTGAAGAATCAGCTTGGAGTCCGGATGCGCTGCCTTGAGTTCCTTGTACACATTTATCATGGCAAGTTTGATGATATCCGCAGCACTCCCTTGTATCGGCGTATTCATTGCCAGCCGTTCTCCGAGCTGGCGTACCATGTAAGAAGAAGCATTGATTTCGTGAATTGCTCTTTTTCTGCCCATCATGGTTGTGGCAAAGCCGGTTTCTTTGCAGATTTTTATCTGTTCATCCATATATTCCTTTACTTTGCTATGCTTTGCAAAGTAGGCATGAATGTAGTCCTCTGCTTCCTTGCGGCTTATATGCAGTTCTTCGCTGAGACCAAACCCACTCATTCCGTATATTACGCCGAAGTTCACGGCTTTTGCCCGGCTTCTGTCAAGCGGAGTGATTTCCTCCGGCGGAACGCCCAGAACACGCGATGCCGTGGTTCTGTGAATGTCTTCTCCGTTATTGAAAGCTTCAATAAGGCTTTCATCCTGCGAAAGGTGTGCCAGGACGCGCAATTCAATTTGTGAATAGTCCGCTCCGACCAAGATATGATCTTCCGAGGCCGTAAAAGCTTTTCGCAGATTTCTGCCAAGTTCCTGCCGGATCGGTATATTCTGCAGATTCGGCTCCGTGCAGCTGATTCTGCCCGTCGTCGTTACCGTCTGCTGAAAATGCGCCCGTATCCTTTCATCGGCTGCGATAAGCGGCTTCATTCCCTCAACATAGGTGGAATTCAGCTTCGTAAGATTTCGGAACTCGAGCACAGCCGGTACGATCGGATGCTTATCCTTGATTTTTTCAAGAATGTCAGCCCCTGTGCTGTATCCCCTCTTTGTTTTCTTGCCCGCAGGAAGCTTGAGATCTTCAAAAAGAACCTCCCCAAGCTGTATCGGGGACTGAATATTAAAAGTCCGCCCTGCCAGATCATAAATTTTGATTTCAAGAAGCTCTATTTTTTCCTTAAGTTCTTTTCCGAATTCGTTGAGGAACTCTCTTTCGGCTCTGACACCTTCGACTTCCATGGATGCCAAAACTTCAATCAGCGGAATTTCTATTTCGTAAAACACATTTGAGAGCTTTTCCTCTTCGATTCTTTTCTTCTGCAGCCCGGAAATTTTAAATACAATGTCGCCGCACATCGCACCGTAATCTGCATATTTTGCCGTAAAATCCGTAAACATATCCATCTGCTGTGTATCCGCAGAAACAAAATCTTCAAATACAGGCAGGTGGAGATGAAGCATCTCAAGTACCAAAGTCTTTAAATCATATTTGTTTTTTGCGGCATCGAGAACATACTCTGCAATTGCGGTGTCAAACACCGTTTTGAAGTTCGAATATCCGCGGAACATAAGTGCATAGAGATCATCCTTGATGTCATGTCCCATGAGATTCAATGTGAGTTTGTTCAAATGTTCGGCTGCAGCACAAACATCGATTTTGTGACAATCGACATAAAAACCTTCCTCTTCGCACATAAGAAAGATTCCTTGTGTCTGCGGTTCCTTCACATGTGCGTAATCGCTGAAAACTTTTATGAATACTTCGTCTTTTCCTTTGAGTGCGTTCAGTTTGGAAAGATCTCCCTCAGACGCAATAACAGTCAGCTTGATTTGCGGAGGTTCCGCTTTCACATTCTCTGCCGTATCCTCAACTTTGAGACGCTTCAAGAAACTGTTAAACTCAAGTTTTGTATAAATTTCGATTAATCGGTTGTAATCCGGTGTTTTTCGCTCAAGTTCCTTGATATCAAGGTCAATCGGCACAAACCGGTTGATGGTTGCAAGCCGTTTGCTCATTACCGCAAGCTGAGCATTTTCTTCCACCTTGCTTCTCAGTCCTTTTTTGGATATTTCATCCGTATGTGCAAGCATGTTCTCTATCGAACCGAACTGTTCGAGAAGTGCGATTCCCGTCTTTTCTCCCACTCCCGGAATTCCCGGAATATTGTCCGACGAATCTCCCATCAGCCCTTTCAAATCAATAAACTGTGTCGGTGTAAGCCCGTAGCGCTCCATCATTTTTTGGTCATCATAAAGTTCAAAGTCGCTGATTCCTTTCTTGGTTATGAGAATCTGCGTTTTGTCAGTCGCAAGCTGCAAAGCATCCCGGTCGCCTGTAATAATCAGCGGCTCCAAATTTTCTTTCTCTGCGATTCGTGCAACGGTGCCGATGATGTCGTCGGCCTCAAAGCCCTCAAGCTCAAGGGTCTTTATGTTCATTGCGTGCAGAACGTCCTTCAGCAGCGGCATCTGCATGACAAGTTCCGGCGGCATGGGTTTTCTCCCTGCCTTGTACTGATCGTATTCGAGATGCCGGAAGGTCGGCGCTTTCAAGTCAAATGCAACGGTGATATATTCAGGTTCATAATCACTCTCTATTTTGTTGAGCATATTTATAAAACCGTATATTCCCTGCGTATAGATGCCTTCCTTCGTAATCATCGGCCTTTGCATTGCATAAAACGCACGATTTATTAAACTGTTGCCATCGATTATCACAATTCTTTCCATTATGGCATTACCTTTCCTTTAAAGCAAGCATATATCCCATTGCAACAAAAACAACGCCCCCGATGATGTTTCCGATTGTAACCGGCAGCAGGTTGTTTGTAAACATTCCAAGCCAAGTGAGGTTTGAAAGATCTGCCGCACCGTTAAGTGCAACAAAAAGTTCATTTGTCTTTGCAAAAATCCCTGCAGATATGAAGTACATATTTGCTACGCTGTGTTCGTATCCCGCAACCACAAAAAGAAGAATCGGGAAGAAAATTCCCGCGATTTTGCTGCAGGTTCCGGAAGCCCCTGTTGAAATCCATACCGCAAGACATACCAGCCAGTTACACAAAATCCCACTCAAAATACAATTCACAAACGGCATATTTACTTTGTTTGCTGCAATTTGCAAAGTCATTGCGCCCAGATACCCGTTACCGGCATTCAGGCCGCCCGAATAAAATACAAGTGCTGACACAATGACCGACCCTATAAAATTTGCTATGTAGACGATTACCCAATTTCTGAGCATCTTCGAAATGCTCGTCTTCTTCTGCATCACAGAAACGGTTATCAGAGTATTTCCAGTAAAAAGCTCCGCCCCGGCAAGGACAACCATGATGAGTCCCCCGGTGAAAACCGCACCCGAAACAAGCTTTCCGAGACCGAATGTCTCGGCATCGCCCAGAAGTCCGAAAGCTGCCATGTTGGCTCCGGCTCCGGCAAAAGCAATATAGGCACCTGCCATGATGCCCAGAATCAAAAGTTTTCGGAACGATCCGCTTGTCTTTGCTATGCCTGATGCTGCAATTTCATCTAAAATCTCAACGGGTTTTAAGTGTCTCATTGCTGTCTCCTTTGATGTGTTTATTATATCTTATTTTTTCGTTTCATGCAAAATAAAATCCCAAATTACCGTTAAGGATATAATTGACGCCCTATCTTCCGATAGGTGGGTGCCCTGTTCTCCTGCTTCTGTCTTCCACTCGAAGGAGGCCTGACATAACGCACGCGAAACCCGGATTCCCGTTCAAAAATTGTAGGTTCAATTATGTTTCCTTAACGCATAACCTAGGATTGGTTTTATTTTGACCTTATTCTATGTAATTATTCCACTTCAAGGTCTATGGAACAATTTGTGTATACCTTCTGAACATCGTCATTGTCCTCAAGAAGTTCAATCATCTTTGCAAGCTTCTTGATATCATGTTCATCTTTCGGTGCTGCTTCCATGGAAGGAACATATTCAACATCGGATTCCACGATTTCATATCCTGCTTCGGAAATTGCATGATGTACATCCGTGTATGCCGAAGGATCTGTAACGATTTCAAAGCTGTCATCGTGAACGATCATGTCGTCAGCACCTGCTTCGAGAGCGGTTTCCATTAAAGCATCCTCATCAATGGCATCTGTCTTTTCGATTAAGATAATGCCCTTTCTTGAGAACATGTAGGACACGCATCCCGGAGTTCCGAGGTTTCCGCCGTACTTGTCAAATGTCGATCTTACGGAAGAAGTCGTTCTGTTTGTGTTGTCTGTAAGAGCTTCTACGATAACTGCAACTCCGCCTACTCCGTAGCCCTCAAAGCTCAGTTCTTCATATGTTTCACCGGCAAGTTCTCCGGTTCCCTTCTTGATTGCTCTTGTGATGTTATCATTAGGCATTGAAATTGCTTTCGCTTTTTCGATTGCCAGTCTTAATGTTGCATTGTACTCAGGATCTCCACCGGCCTTAGCTGCTACTGTGATTGCTCTTGCGTATTTTGTAAACATTGCGGCTCTTTTTGAGTCCTGTGCGGCCTTTCTGCCTGCGATTGTACCGTGTCTTCCCATGGAGACACCTCCTAACCTCTTTGATTTTTTTAACTAAGTCATTATACCACCTATATGGCATAGTTTCAAGAGGTTTGTTTTCAGGCTTCGAGATTCTTATGCGCGGTCGCCATCATAAGCTTGATTCTGTTCAGCTGATTGACGTTGCTTGCACCCGGATCATAGTCGATTGCCACGATGTTTGCCTTCGGGAAGCGTTCTCTGATTGCTTTCATCATCCCTTTTCCCGTCACATGGTTTGGCAGACATGCAAACGGCTGCAGACATGCGATATTCGGAACACCGCTTTTAATCAGTTCAATCATCTCGCCCGTGAGGAGCCAGCCTTCGCCGCACTGGTTGCCGGTTGAGGCGATAACAGAGGCTTCTTCCGCGGTTTTTTCAATGTATCCCGGCTGCGTGAAACGCTTACTCTTTCGGAGAGCCTGACGCATAGGTTTTCGGAACCACTCAATCAGAGCGATTCCCGCCTGATTTACTTTGTATTGCTTATACGAACCGGAAAGTTTTTCGTAGTTGAATTTCTTGCTGTACATTCCGTAAAGGAAAAAGTCGATCAAGTCAAGAACTACGGCTTCTCCGCCCTCTTTTTCGATGATGTCCACGATATTGTTGTTTGCATCCGGATGATATTTTACCAAAATCTCTCCAACCACCCCGACTTTCGGTTTTTTGATGTCTTTGAGCGGGAGTGCATCGTAATCGGCAACAATCTGCGGGATAAGTTTCTTGTATGTGCTTAATTTTCCGTCCTTGCAGTTTTGGAAAATCGCCGCCTCGTATTTTTTCATGATTGCTTCCGCAGAGCCCGGAACTTCTTCGTAAGGTCTGGTCGCATACAGCAGTCTTTGGAACAGGTCGCCATAAACCGCCGCCATTACCAGCCGCTTACCCATGCTTACATCAATTTTGAATCCCGGATTTGTTTCCAGCCCCACCATATTAAAGGATACGACAGGAACCTGCTCCATATTCAGATCTTTTAAAGCTTTTCTGAGGAGCGCGATATAGTTGCTGGCTCTGCATCCGCCTCCGGTCTGAGACATAATCAAAGCAGTTCGGTCAAGGTCGTAATCGCCGGACTTGAGCGCGCTTATCATCTTTCCGAGTGTGACAAGCGTAGGATAGCAAGCGTCATTGTTCACATATTTGAGACCCTCGTCGATTGCGTGTTTATCGACCGTGGGAATCAGAACTGCATTGTATCCGCTTTCCCTGAGTGCAACCTCAAGATATTGGAAATGAATCGGAGACATCTGCGGAATGAGAAGCGTGTAGTTTTTCCTCATTTCTTCCGTAAAAAGCCTTCTCTCAAACGGTTTTTCCGAATGTTTCGCCTTAATTCCGTTCTTATCCCTTTCTTCCATTGCCGCTTTGAGGGAACGAATCCGGATTCGGATAGCTCCGAGATTGTTTCCTTCGTCAATCTTGAGAACCGTATACAATTTATTGGAATGTTCGAGGATTTCCTCCACCTCGTCGGTCGTCACCGCATCCACGCCGCATCCGAAGGAATTGAGCTGGACAAGTTCCACCCCGTCTGTTCGTCCTGCGAAATCCGCCGCTTTGTACAGTCTTGAATGGTATACCCACTGGTCCAAAACCCTTATCGGCCGCGGAAGATTGCCCATGCCGCATACCGAATCTTCAGAAAGCACAACCATGTCAAATGAAGTTATCATCTTGTTGATTCCGTGATTGATTTCCGTATCCAGGTGATACGGTCTTCCAGCAAGTATGATAGCCTTCTTCTTGTGTTCTTTCGCGTAAGCAAGAGCCTTCCTTCCCTCGTTTTCAACATCGCATTTGAACGCGTGCTGCTCTTTTCTCGCCGCATGTACGGCGCTTGCAATCTCTGCCTTGCCGATACCCTTTGCCTGCAAAATTTCATACATTCTCTTTATCAAACGCTCGTCATTGTCGTACGGCACGAACGGGTGCGAGAATTTCACGCCGTTTTCCTCGAAAACATCGTTCATATTGTTTGCGATAACTTCCGGATAGGTAGCAACAATCGGGCAGTTATAATGGTTTTGTGCACTTTCGTCTTCCACCTGCTCGTAATTCACGCAAGGATAGAAAATCCATTTTTCACCCATTTCAACCAGGGTCTGAATGTGTCCGTGCACAAGTTTTGCCGGATAACATGCAGTGTCTGAGGAAATGCTTTCGATACCCTTCTCGTACAGTTCTTTCGAGGACATCGGAGAAAGGACCACTCTGAAGCCGAGTTTGGTGAAGAAGGTAAACCAAAACGGATAATCCTCGTACATATTCAAAACACGAGGGATTGCTACGCTTCCGCGCGGTGCTTCGGATGCTTCCAGCGGTTCATATCCGAAAAGTCTCTTGAGCTTATATTCGTATAAGTCCGGAAGCTCGCTTGCGGTGCCGACTTTTCCGCTTCCTTTTTCGCAGCGGTTTCCGGTTATGTATCTTTCGTTATCATTGAATTTGGTAATCGTAAGCATGCAACGGTTTTCACATCCGTTGCATCTTGCGTTGCTGCTTCCGGCAGTGAAAGCTTTCACCGCATCGAAATCAAGGAGCGAAGATTTGTGACCGTACTTCCAGTTGTTCATCGAGTTTAAAGCACATCCGTATGCACCCATGATACCTGCAATGTCCGGTCTGACAACATCCTTTCCGAGCACTTTTTCGATTGCCCTGAGAACCGATTCGTTAAGGAATGTTCCGCCCTGTACAACGATTTTGTC
>JALERA010000058.1:0-8509 GCA_022764365.1 Bacillota bacterium | reverse complement strand
CTGAAACGCCTGGGAATGGGAAACCTCACGCTTCCTGCGGACCTCGCGGAAGGCGAATGCCGGGAACTGACTGCGGAGGAGCTTGCGCTGCTGCAGAAAAGATAATCCGTAATCCAATATGAACTTAACAAGTTTTGCGGTTTATAATCGCAAAACTTGTTGACTTTTGGGGCAAATTGCGGTACACTGTTTGAAAACGGAGGTGTTCACAATGATTTACAGACCTTTGTATGTAGATAAGATTATGGCTTATGCGGATACGCCATTTGTAAAAATACTTACGGGAGTCCGCCGCTGCGGCAAGTCAACAATTCTGAAAATGATTATGCAGCAGCTGAAAACACAGCGGAATATTCCGGAGGAATGTATTGTCAGCTATCGCTATGATTCAATGGAATACGAGGACATGACGGCAAAGCAGATGTATGCACAGCTGAAGGAACGCCTTTCGAAGAACGGAAGAACCTATCTGTTCCTTGACGAAGTACAGGAAATCAAGGGATGGGAAAAAGTCGTGAATTCACTGGCATCGGATTTTGATGTGGATTTGTATGTGACAGGTTCCAACTCTCATATGATGTCATCCGAAATCTCGACTTACCTGACGGGACGCTATATATCTTTTCGAATTTTTACTCTTTCCTTTGGGGAGTACCTGATGTTCAAGGAACAGTATGCGGATGTCGGCAAACCAAAAACAGAACTTGCGAATTATGTGCGCCTGGGTGGATTCCCGGCAACACACCTACAGGCATATTCACAAGACGAAGTTTATACAATTGTGCGGGATATTTACAATTCCACGATATTCTCAGACATTGTAAGACGCAATCAGGTGAGAAAAATTGATCAGCTGGAGCGTGTTGTAAAATACACTTTTAAAAATGTCGGTAACACTTTTTCTGCGAAGTCCATCGCAGATTATCTGAAAGCGGAGCGCCGCTCCCTTGACAATGAAACGGTCTACAATTATTTGGAAAAGCTGGAGAAGGCATACCTGCTGCATCGTTGTTCCCGTTACGATTTGCAGGGAAGGGAAATCTTGAAAACGCAGGAGAAATTCTATCTTGCAGATACTGCTTTGCGATACAGCGTTTTGGGATATAATCAAGACAGTGTGGCTTCCAGCCTTGAAAATGTTGTGTATCTGGAGCTTTGCCGCAGGGGCTACACCGTTCATGTAGGTAAGTTCGGCAGCGGGGAGATTGATTTTGTAGCAGCAAAGCAAAATGAAAAGCTCTATGTTCAGGTGACGCAGGAGCTTCGCAGCCTGAAAACAGAAAAGCGGGAATATGACCGTCTGCTGGAGATTCGCGACAACTACCCCAAATATGTTCTCACGGCCGATGAGTTCACAGGAGGAAATTATGAGGGTATCAAGACAATGCATATTGCGGATTTCCTGCTAAGCTCTGAATATTAAATAAGAAGTTCAAAAGTATAGCTATAACCGCAAATTGGAAAACTTATGTTCGTTTTTGGCTATACTTTTTATATTTTTTGTGATATACTTTTTTAGTGACATTTTCACTGGGCCACTGAGAAAGGAAAATGAGAAATGGAGTTCAAACTACATTCAGACTATACCATGATGGGAGACCAGCCGGAGGCGGTGGCGCGGCTTGCCGCGGGTATTGCGGAGGGCAGGAAATATCAGACTTTGATGGGCGTGACGGGGTCCGGCAAGACCTTTACGATGGCGAATCTGATCCAGCAGGTGCAGAAGCCGACGCTGGTGATTTCCCATAATAAGACGCTGGCAGCGCAGCTTCACGGCGAGTTTAAGGAGTTCTTCCCGGAGAACGCGGTGGAGTATTTTGTCAGCTACTACGACTATTATCAGCCGGAGGCCTACGTACCTTCAACGGACACATATATTGAAAAAGATTCCGATATCAACGACGAAATCGAGAAACTGCGCCACTCGGCGACAGCCGCACTTGCGGAGCGCAAGGATGTAATTATCGTCGCATCGGTGTCATGCATCTACGGCTTGGGAAGTCCGTTCGATTACGAAAACCAGATGCTTTCGCTGCGTCCGGGAATGACGAAGCCGCGTAAGGATATTTTGCGAAAACTCGTGGACATTCAGTATGTCAGAAATGACATGGCTTTTGAACGCGGAAGTTTTCGTGTGCGCGGAGATGTCATCGATATTTACCCGGCAGGAGCAGAATCAGCGGTTCGAGTTGAGCTTTTCGGAGACGAGGTGGAATCCATCAAGGAAATGAACCCGATTACAGGCGAAATCATCGGGCTCAGAAACCACATCGCCGTATATCCGGCATCGCATTACGTAACATCGCCCGAAAAGATGGAAAAAGCAATCGAAACAATTGACGCTGAGCTGATTGAAAGAGTTCAGTGGTTCAAAGACCGCGGCAAACTGCTCGAAGCGCAGCGAATCGAGCAGAGGACAAGATATGACCTCGAGATGCTGCGTGAGGTGGGAAGCTGTAAGGGAATTGAAAACTATTCAAGGCACCTTAACGGAGTGCCGGCAGGAACGAGGCCGTATACTCTTATTGACTACTTCCCGGAGGATTTCCTTATCATCATAGACGAGTCGCATGTTATGCTTCCGCAGCTTCGCGCAATGTATGCGGGAGACCGTTCGCGCAAGTCGTCGCTTGTGGATTACGGATTCCGCCTGCCATCAGCGCTCGACAACAGACCGCTTAAATTCGAGGAATTTGACGATCTTGTTAAGCAGATTGTTTTTGTCAGTGCGACTCCTGCGGATTACGAGAAAGAAGTTTCGGGCGGCATAAACGCAGAGCAGATAATAAGACCGACGGGCCTTCTCGATCCGCCGATTACGGTCGTTCCTACCGAGGGACAGATCGACCACCTCATAGGGGAAATCAACAGGGTTACGGAGCGCGGCGAGCGTGTTCTGGTGACAACTTTAACCAAAAAGATGGCAGAGAGTTTGACGGACTACCTTAAGGGAGTAAATATAAAGGTAAGATATCTTCACTCAGAAGTCGATACGCTTGAACGAATGGAAATCATAAGAGATTTGAGACTGGGCGTCTTTGATGTTTTGGTGGGTATAAATCTGCTTCGTGAGGGACTGGATATTCCGGAAGTATCGCTTGTGGCGATTTTGGACGCGGACAAAGAAGGATTCCTCAGAACCGAGACGTCGCTGATTCAGACAATCGGAAGAGCCGCACGAAATGTGGACGGCAGGGTAATCATGTATGCCGACAGGATAAGCAAGGCAATGGACGCTGCAATTAAGGAAACCGAGCGAAGACGCAAAATTCAGGACGATTACAACAAGGCAAACGGGATTACGCCGGCATCGGTCAAGAAGTCGGTTCGTTCCGTTATCGAAGCGACGAAGGTTATGGAGCCTTCGATGGAAGAATACAAGGGCAAGAGTCCGCTCGAACTTACAAAGAAAGAATTGAACGACTATATAAAGAAACTGGAGAAGGAGATGAAGCAGGCTGCACAGGACTTGCAGTTTGAGCGTGCGGCCCAACTCCGAGATCAAATTTTCGAGTATAAAGTCAGACTGTAGGATACAAAAGGAGAGAAAATGTCAAAGGACATCATTATTAGGGGAGCAAACGAGAATAATCTTAAGCATTTGGATGTCACAATTCCAAGAGATAAAATGGTGGTGCTTACCGGACTTTCGGGATCCGGCAAGTCATCGCTTGCTTTTGATACCATTTATGCGGAGGGACAGAGAAGATATATGGAGAGCCTTTCTTCGTATGCAAGACAGTTCCTCGGGCAGATGGAAAAACCGGATGTTGAGTATATCGAGGGATTGTCACCGGCGATTTCCATCGACCAAAAAACCACAAACCGCAATCCGCGCTCGACGGTGGGCACGGTTACGGAAATTCATGACTATCTGAGGCTGCTTTATGCCCGCATAGGCAAGCCGCATTGCCCGGTGTGCGGAAAACCGATTGCAAGCCAGTCGGTGGATCAGATGGTCGATACTATCATGGAGTTTGAAGAGGGTACGAAACTGATGGTACTTGCACCGGTTATCCGTCAGCGCAAGGGCACACACGAAAAAATAATCGAAAGAATCCGCAAAGAAGGCTTTACCAGAGTCCGCGTCGACGGCGAAATTTATCTGCTGGACGAGGACGAAATCAAGATGGAAAAGACCTTCAAACATACGATTGAAATCGTAATCGACCGAATCGTCGTAAAACCCGGTCAGGAAGGACGAATCGCCGAAGCCTGCGAGCTTGCGATTGCCCAGGGTGACGGACTTGTTGAAGTGATCGGGGACTTTTATGACAGACACTATGAGAAAACATTCAGCACCAAGCTTGCTTGCCCGGATCACGGCGTGAGCATAGAAGAACTTGAACCGAGAATGTTTTCCTTCAACGCGCCTTTCGGAGCATGTCCGCACTGCAACGGACTCGGATTCACACAGAAACTTGATCCGAAACTTTTGATAGACGAGAGCATAAGCATCGACGACGGAGCCCTTCAGCCGATTTTCGGAACGATGGAATTCAGCGGCTTTTACCGCCAGCTTGTTGATGCACTTATCAAAGCGCACGGCGTGGATTCCTCCAGGCCGCTTTGCGAGCTGCCGGAGACATTCAAAAAGGAACTGTATTACGGCACAGGGGACAAGCATCTCGTATACGATTATGTGAGCAGAAGCACCGGCACGGTTTCCCATCAGGACAGGCCGTTTGAGGGGGCACTGGTCAATATCGAACGCAGATACAGAGAGACGACGTCAGATTATTTCAAAGAAAAAATGGCACGATACATGGTCGTAAGGGAATGTCCTGCATGTCACGGCCGGAGACTTAAACCCGAAATTCTGGCGGTTACGGTAGGCGGGGTCAACATTGCAGAACTCTCGGAAATGTCGATAAAGGAAGCTCTTGAATTTATCGACGGACTTGCACTTTCCGAAAAAGACGGCAAAATTGCTTATCAGATTTTGAAAGAGATAAAGGCAAGACTTCACTTCCTTGTGGATGTCGGACTTGACTACCTTACGCTCAGCAGAACCGCCTCCACGCTTTCGGGCGGTGAGTCGCAGAGAATCCGGCTTGCAACGCAGATTGGCTCAAGCCTTGTGGGCGTGCTTTATATCCTTGACGAACCAAGCATCGGACTTCACCAAAAGGACAACGAAAAACTGCTGCAGACGCTTCGTCATCTCACGGACATCGGCAACACACTGATTGTGGTTGAGCATGACGAGGATACCATGTACGCGGCGGATCACATCATAGACATAGGTCCCGGCGCCGGAATAAACGGCGGAGAACTTGTGGCACAGGGTACCGTTGAAGATATCAAAGCATGTAAGGAATCTCTTACCGGTCAGTACCTTTCAGGAGCAAAGAAAATTTTTGTCCCGGAACACAGAAGACCGGGAAACGGCGAGAAGCTTGTAATCAAGGGCGCACGCGAGAACAATCTGAAGAATATCGACGTTGAAATTCCGCTTGGCAAGTTTGTATGCGTTACGGGAGTCTCAGGCTCCGGAAAGAGCAGTTTGATCAACGAAATCCTGTACAAAGGTGCCGCGAGGGTTACAAACCGCCTTCAGGAGGAACCCGGAGAATTTGACGAAATCCTCGGACTTGAGAATATTGACAAAGTGATCGACATTGACCAGTCGCCGATCGGCAAAACACCGCGTTCTAACCCGGCGACCTATACGGGAATGTTCAATCACATTCGTGATTTGTTCGCAAGCCTTCCGGAAGCAAAACTCCGCGGATACCAAAAAGGAAGATTCAGCTTCAATGTTAAAGGAGGCAGATGCGAGGCATGCAGCGGCGACGGAATCATATGCATTGAGATGCATTTCCTGCCGGATGTATATGTGCCTTGTGAAGTCTGCAAGGGCAAAAGATATAATCGAGAAACACTTGAAGTTAAATATAAAGGCAAAAGTATCTTCGATGTGCTTGACATGAGTGTCAAAGAAGGAGTAGAATTCTTTCAGAATGTGCCTTCCATAGCAAGACATCTTCGGACACTTGATGAAGTAGGACTGGGGTATATTAAGCTCGGCCAGCCGTCGACGCAGCTTTCTGGCGGCGAAGCACAGCGCGTCAAGCTTGCCTCAGAGCTGACAAAACGAAGTACAGGCAAGACCTTGTACATTCTGGATGAACCAACTACGGGACTGCATTTTGCGGATGTGGACAAGCTGCTTGCCGTTCTTGACAGACTCGTGGATGCCGGCAACACGGTTGTTGTAATCGAACACAACCTTGATGTAATAAAGCGTGCGGACCATATCATCGACCTTGGACCCGACGGCGGAAACCGCGGCGGGACAGTCGTTGTATCCGGAACACCGGAGGAAGTGGCTGCATGCAGCGAATCGTATACAGGACAATTTCTAAAAAAGCTTCTGTAACAATCACAAAAGGAAACAAAACGGAGGAAATCCAAAATGAAAGAAAAACTGAATCTGACGATGCTTACGGACTTTTATGAGATAACCATGGCAAACGGTTATTTCCAATCGGGCATGGCAGAGGACATTGCGTACTTCGATATGTTTTTCAGAAGAGTACCGGACGGCGGCGGATATGCCATCATGGCTGGTCTTGAACAGCTTATCGAGTATCTCCGGAACCTTACATTCACAGAGGAAGATATCGAATATCTTCGCAGCAAAGACATGTTTTGTGAAGAATTTCTCGATTATCTCAGGAACTTTGAGTTCAAATGTGATGTATGGGCCGTACCGGAAGGAACACCGATCTTTCCGCACGAACCGATTGTAACCGTAAGAGGGCCCGTTATGCAGGCGCAGTTCAT
Source organism: Bacillota bacterium (assembly GCA_022764365.1). Lineage (GTDB taxonomy): Bacteria > Bacillota > Clostridia > Peptostreptococcales > Anaerovoracaceae > CAG-238. Next base: position 1,720 of record JALERA010000058.1, on the reverse strand, counting down.
CGAAACGATGGTGCTTCTTTGCATCAACCATCAGAGCATGATTGCGACCAAAGCAAACAGAATCGTCAGAGCCGCTCAGGGAAGAGCGGTCATGGAATTCGGCTCAAGAAGAGCCCACGGCGCAGATGCTGCAATACTCGGAGCAAGAGCAGCTTATATCGGCGGATGTGCAGGAACCGCATGTGCAATCGCAGACAGAGACTACGGAATCGCAGCACTTGGCACGATGGCACACAGCTGGGTACAGATGTATCCGGACGAATATTCCGCATTCAAAAAATACGCCGAAATCTATCCTCAGAACTGTGTTCTGCTGGTAGATACATACAATGTGCTCAAATCGGGTGTACCGGCGGCAATTAAGGTATTCAAAGAAATGAAACCGCAAAGCATGGGAATCCGAATCGACTCCGGCGACGTGGCATACCTGACAAAGAAAGCCCGCAAAATGCTGGATGACGCAGGTCTTCAGGACTGCAAAATCGTCGTTTCAAACTCGCTTGACGAATACATCATTCGTGATGTAATCCTTGAGGGTGCGTGCATCGATTCTTTGGGTGTAGGCGAAAGACTCATCACTGCGAAGTCAGAACCTGTTTTCGGCGGCGTTTATAAGCTTGCCGCACTCGAAAAAGACGGCGTGCTGACACCGAAAATCAAAATTTCGGAGAATGTTGAAAAGATTACGAACCCGGGATTTAAGGGCCTTTACCGGCTGTACAGCAAAGCTACGGGCAAGGCACAGGGTGATGTGATGACGATTGCCGGTGAAACCATTCCTGAGCAGGACGAGTACGAGATTTTCGATCCGAATGCGGTTTGGAAGAAGACCATCGTAAAGAATTACACGGTAAGAGATCTTCACGTTCCGATTTTCGTCGAAGGCAAATGTGTATACGAGAGTCCTTCCATTGAGGAAATCAAGAGTTACTGCAAGGAGCAGGTCGCAACTCTTTGGGATGAAACCCTCAGACTTGAGAACCCGCAGACATACTACGTTGATCTTTCGCAGAACCTTTGGGATATGAAGAACAAATTGCTGAGAGAATATTCGGCGAAATAGTCAAGCCGGCAGACTAAAATAAAACCAAAATAAAACAGCGGTTGATTGTATAATCAAGTTGAACAATTAAATAAAAATCCATAGTGATGCTTCTGTGGTAGAATGTAAGTGCTCAAATCACAATCACCAAAGGAGTCATCACTATGGATCATGTATATTATACCACAACTGAACACCAAAAAGGGAAACATCTTTCTTACGACGAAAGAATTCTTATCCAGGTTCGCCTGAAAGACGGCTGGTCAGACAACAAAATCGCCAAGGAAATCGGCTGTGCTCCGAATACCGTCCGCAACGAGATCCGAAGGGGTACTGTTACGCTATACAACGGTCGTATTCAGCGTTACAAGGCAAAAGCCGGTCAGACTGCATATGAGCAGCATCGCTCTGCCTGTGGCAGGCACTTTGATAAGCTCTCAAAGGCCCCTTTCCTTGAATATGTGGATTCTCATGTTCGAGAAGACAAGTGGTCACTGGACGCCTGCTTTGGAAGAGCTCTGCAAAGCGGTGAATTCCACCGTTCTGAGGTTGTATGCACAAAAACCCTGTACAATTACGTTGATCTGGGTTTGATGGAAACACGCAACCACCATCTTCCCGAAAAGCTTCGCCGCAGCACCAAAACACGCAGAGTTCGAGAGAACAGGAAAAAGCTCG
>JALERA010000115.1:0-4621 GCA_022764365.1 Bacillota bacterium | reverse complement strand
TCGAATTCCTTGATGTCAACTTCTTCTCCGGCTTTGCGTCTGCTGAGGGCCGCAAGCACGCGGTTGAAGTTGTCACGGTTAATCGGGTATTTTGTCATCATGAGTACCACCAGCAGCATGAAAATTCCCGGAATCAGCGTGAAGCTGTTGCTTACCCATGTAAGAGCTGTTTCCGGCTGCACCGCCGACTCGTTTGCAAACCCTGCCATGTCAAGAATAATGCCGAGAACCTGAAGTCCTACCGCAATCGATACCGACTCGGAAAGTGCCTGCAGCGAGATAACTGCTCCGGAGCGTTTTTCGCCCGAAATAAGCTCTTCCACTTCGCACACGTCATAGATCATCGAAGGCATGAGCTGCCAGTAGCAGGTATTCGCCACCGAGTAAATCACGCAGATTACAATAACTGCGGTAAGAGAGTTCACACCGATAAACCTTGCACCGATCATAAGCAGACCCACGATGCCGATTCCGCCCATGAAAACATATTTTTTGTCTGTTTTCTCGGACAGCTTCGCCACAAACGGCACAAACAACACGCCGGTTACCGTTATGATGAGCATCATCATCGAAATGGTCTTGTCGCCCATTCCCAGGTTATATGTCATATAGAAAACTCTGTCCGACGAGAAAATCGTATTTGCAACGAGATATACCACGCTGGCACCGATCAGGAAAAGAATCGGTTTCAGCTTGAGAATCTCGAAATACTCTTTGAACATTCCCGCAACCATGGAAAGTTTCAGGAAAGGCTCTTTCTTTTCCGGCTTCTTGAAATTTTTGTTGTCGTCCTTATGTATCGTAAGCGCACATATCAGAAGCGCGGTTCCTCCTGCCACACCGGTAAAAATACCGACCATCTGCCAGGACTGCTGTGTTGTCTTGCCCAGATTCATGCAGTAATCGACGATAATCGTCGGGAGCACCATGCCAATGCACATTCCGACCTGATTCCCCACATATGCGTAGGAACGCAGAACCGTCCTTTCGTTGTAGTCCTCCGTAAGGTCCGAACCCCAGGTGAGGTACGGAACAAAGAATGTCGCAAAGACCGTCCAGAAAAGCACAATCATAAGACCGTAATAGATTACCTTCACGGTCGGTGATGCATCTATCGTCGTAAACAACATGCTCGTGATAATCGCAACCGGGAAAGCTGCAATCATCAGGAACGGTTTTCTCCGCCCGTATCGTGACAAGGTCGCGTCGGACTTAAACCCGATAATCGGTCCGCAAATCGCTTCCCATATTGATCCGATTGCCGAAATCGTTCCGGCGATTGCAGGATTAACACCCGCCACTGTGGTTAAGTACAAAAGCAAATATGTACCGGTTAAAGTATATAATGCGTTGTCGCATATTCCTCCTATTCCGTACGATAACTTCGTCTTAAAAGGGAGTTTCATTTTTTATTCACCTCTTTCTTCTAAGACAATTATAAAGTATACTGTTACCGTACAGTCAAGGGGAAAAATGGATTTTTTTAGAATTTTTTGCAAAAAAAATGGGCAGCACGGCTCGTGCTGCCACCAAAAAATTACTCGCCAATGTATTCATCATAGGTACACACCTTATCTGTAATTGTCCCGTCCGGATGAATTTCGATAATCCGGTTGGCAATGGTCTGAATGAATTCATGGTCGTGCGAAGCGAAAAGAATACCGCCCTTGAAAGCAATCAGTCCCTCGTTGACTGCCGTAATGGACTCAAGGTCCAAATGGTTCGTCGGCTGGTCGAGCACCAGCATATTCGAGCCAAACAGCATCATGCGGGAAAGCATGCAGCGCACTTTTTCGCCTCCGGAAAGCACCTTAACCGGCTTGTAAACCTCATCCCCGGAGAAAAGCATTTTTCCGAGAAAGCCTCTCAGGAAAGTCTCGCTCGTCTCGGTCGAATACTGCGAAAGCCATTCCACGAGGTTCAAATCGCATCCGTTGAAAAACTCAGAATTGTCGAGCGGAAAGTACGAAGTCGCAATCGTTACGCCCCATTTGAAGCTGCCTTCGTCAGGCTCCATCTCGCCCATGAGGATTTTAAACAGCGTCGTGTTTGCGATTTCATTTTCTCCGACAAAAGCGATTTTATCGCCGTTATTGACGCGGAAAGAAATATTATCTAAAATCTTAACTCCGTCAATCGTCTTGGAAATTCCCTCAATCTGCAAAATTTCCTTGCCCGGCTCGCGATCCATCTTAAAGCCCACGAACGGATAGCGTCTCGATGAAGCCGGCATTTCTTCCACGCTCAGCTTATCGAGCAGCTTTCTTCTGGAAGTTGCCTGTTTGGACTTGGATTTGTTCGCGGAGAATCGCTGAATAAATGCCTGCAGTTCTTTAATTTTTTCTTCGTTCTTTTTGTTCTGGTCCTTTATCATTTTCTGAACCATCTGGCTGGACTCATACCAGAATTCGTAGTTGCCGACATACATCTTGATTTTGCCGTAATCGACATCGACGATGTTCGTGCAGACCGTGTTCAGGAAATGTCGATCATGCGATACAACAATGACCGTGCCTTCGTACTCCATCAAAAAGTCTTCCAGCCAAGCAATTGCCTTGACATCGAGATGGTTGGTCGGCTCATCGAGCAGGATAATTCCCGGATTTCCAAACAAAGCCTGTGCCAGAAGCACCTTTACCTTTTCCTTCGCAGTCAGGGATGCCATCTGCGTATACAGAATATCCGCAGAGAGTCCCAGCCCCTGTATCAGGCGGCTGACATCGGATTCGGCTTCCCAGCCGTTCATTTCCGCAAATTCCGCCTCCAGTTCTGCTGCGTGTATGCCGTCTTTCTCACTGAAATCTTCTTTCATGTAGATGGCGTCTTTTTCTTTCATCACATCGTAGAGTCTGCGATTTCCCATAATCACGGTATCCAGCACCGTGTACTCGTCAAATTCAAAGTGGTCCTGCTTGAGCACCGACATTCGAACGCCCGGTTTCAGCGAAACATCGCCGGTTGTCGGCTCCAAGTCTCCGGAAAGAATCCGCAGAAACGTTGATTTTCCGGCCCCGTTTGCACCGATAATGCCGTAGCAGTTACCCGGCGTAAACTTAAGATCCACATCCTTAAACAGCGGCTGCCCGCTGAAATTCATACTTACATTGTTGACTGTTAACATGCATTACTCCTAGCTGAAAATTTCTTTGAACTTTTCCTTGAAGCTGCTCTTCTTCTGGTAGCAGTCGTCTGTCAGTTCCTTCGCCATGTCCTCAATCGCCTTCTTCTGCTTGTGATTGAGCTTGGTCGGCACTTCAATATTCACCTTTACATAAAGATCTCCGTTTGCCTCACGCTTCAGGTATTTTATGCCCTTGTCCTTCAAACGGAATGTGGTTCCCGGCTGCGTTCCCGCAGGAACCTTGTAGGAAACCTTGCCGTCCAGTGTCGGTACGGTAATTTCCGCGCCGAGAGCCGCCTGGTCGAAACTGATCGGCATTTCCAGATAAAGATCTGCACCCCTGCGTTTGAAAACTTTGTGCGGTTTCACATTCAGTACGATGTAAAGATCCCCCGCAGGGCCGCCGTTGATTCCCGGCTCGCCTTGTCCTCTGATAGGAATTACGCTTTCATTGTCAACCCCCGCAGGAATATCCACGGAAATTGTGACATTCTTTCTGATTTTCCCTTGGCCTTTGCAGTCCGGACAAGGCTCTTCAATAATCTTGCCGCTGCCGCCGCATTGGTCACAGGTCGTAACCGTCTGGAATTGACCGAACGGAGTTCTCTGCGTCTGACTGATCTGACCGCTGCCGCCGCATTTCGGGCAAGTTTTCTTCGTTGTTCCCGGTTTTGCACCTTCGCCTTTACAGGTCGGGCACTGTACATATTTGCTCAGTTCGATTTTTTTGCTCGTGCCGAATGCTGCTTCTTCAAAAGTGATTGTTATTGCCTTCTGAAGATCTTTGCCCTTTCTCGGCTGATTGCTTCTTCTCTGCTGTCCGCCGCCGAAGCCGCCGCCGAACGCACTGCCGAACATATCGAATATATCTTCAAAGCCACCGAAGCCGCCTGCTCCGCCGAAACCACCAAAGCCTGCGCCTCCCATGCCGTTCGGGTCTACGCCGGCATGGCCGAATCTGTCATATTTGCTCTTTTTATCGGGGTCAGACAGAACGCTGTATGCTTCGTTGACTTCCTTAAATTTTTCTTCCGCTTCCTTGTTTCCGGGATTCTTATCGGGATGATACTTCATCGCCATCTTTCGGAAAGCTTTCTTGATTTCATCCTCGCTTGCTCCCTTTTGTAAGCCAAGCACTTCGTAATAATCGCGTTTTTCTGCCATAATAAACCTCTCCATTACACCCGAAACGCCGGAGCAGCTTCGCTCCGGCACCCGGGTTTACATTTTTTTCATATTATTTATTGTCGTCATCCACTACCGTGTAATCTGCATCAACTACATTGTCATCCGCAGGACCTTGCTGGCTGCCTGCGTCTGCGGCTCCCGCCGCGTCAGCACCTGCGCCGCCCATTCCCGCTGCGCCTGCTGCCTGTGCAGCCTGTGCCTGTTCATAGAGTTTCGTAGAGATGATGTGGAATTTTTCAGTCAAAGCTTCTGTCTTTTCCTTAATCTGATCAACCGTACCGTTGTTCAAAACAGCCTGAAGCTGGTCTTTTG
>JALERA010000062.1:0-2682 GCA_022764365.1 Bacillota bacterium | reverse complement strand
CGTGAAATTCGGCAGAGTTCCTACGATGGATGTGATTTCTGAAATCACCGGAGCGGATGTAACGGTAGTGCTTTTAGGTGAGCGCCCGGGTCTTGCAGCAGCAGACAGTATGTCGGCGTATATGGCATATAAGGCTGAGGTAGGCATGCCGGAATCTCGCAGAACCGTTGTTTCAAATATACATAAAAACGGAATTCAGCCGGTAGAGGCAGGGGCATATCTTGTGGAAATTATCGAGAAGATGCTGGCAACCCGCTCAAGCGGCGTTGACCTGGTTCTGTAAGGAGGGATAGCGTTGAAAGGTGATAGAATTCAGGCGACGGTCCTGAGCATTCAGGAAATTCCAAACGCAGATCCGTTCCTGCTGAAAGCCCTGAAAGTTCCGGAAGGATACAGGTCTTTAGGAATCATGACATCGGACATTGACGATATTTCGTATGCGGCAATTGACGAAGCAACAAAGAAGGCGGATGTAATCGTCACTTATGCACATTCGATGTACGCAGGTTCGGGAAATGCATCTACAGAGCTTGCCGGAGAATTTATCGGGATTCTTGCAGGAACCACACCTGCCGAGGTGAAAGCAGGGATTGCAGCGTTCAGCGAGTATGTAGAAAACGATGCGTTCTTCTATTCGGCGAATGATTCAGGCTCCATTCCGTACTTTGCACACACGATATCCAGAACCGGAAGTTATCTTTCATCGGTCGCAGGCATACCGGAGGGAACACCGATGGCATATCTGATTGCACCGCCGAACGAAGCAATCTGCGGTCTAGATGAAGCTCTCAAGTCGGCAGAGGTTGAGATGAAGGTGTTTTACGGACCGCCGACGGAAACAAACTTTGCGGGAGGGCTGTTGGTTGGTGACCAGGCGGCATGTAAGGCGGCATGTGAGGCATTTGCCAGAACGGTTGAAAGGATTGCGGATACACCGAAAGTCTTTTAAAACCGAAGAGTAAAACAGTTACAACAAAGGATAAACATATCATATTTTGAAAATATTTGGGAGGTGGAAATTTGGAATACGATAAAGATTTACGTTCCATACAGGAAGCGAGAGACTTAATTAAAAATGCCAAAGTGGCGCAGAAACAGCTTGCAAATTGGTCTCAGGCTGAGATTGATAAGCTCACAAAGCACATATGCGAAAGCTGTGTCAGAAATGCCGAGCCGCTTGCAAAGCTTGCGCAGGAAGAAACGGGATTTGGCAAGTGGGAGGACAAGATCCTCAAGAACCTTTTGGGTTCAAAGATGACTTACGAAGCGATGGAAAATCTGAAGACCGTAGGAATTATACGGGAGGACAGAGCCGGACGCTTCTTCGAAGTAGCGGTTCCCGTGGGAGTGGTTGTCGCCCTGATTCCATCGACAAACCCTACGTCAACAGTAATGTATAAATCCCTGATTTCTTTGAAGGCGGGGAATGCCATCATTATATCTCCTCATCCGAGCGCAAAAAATTGTATTTTCGAGACAGTCAAAATTATACAAAAAGCGTGCAAGGAGTGCGGAGCACCCGACAACATCGTGCAGGTGGTTCAGACTCCGACCATGCAGGCGACGGACACACTCATGAAGCATAAAGATACAGGACTGATTTTGGCGACAGGCGGAGAAGCGATGGTACATGCGGCATACTCCTCGGGTAATCCGGCACTCGGCGTCGGCCCCGGAAACGGACCGGCCTTTATTGAAAAGTCCGCAGACATTCCGACAGCGGTACGCAGAATCGTTGAATCAAAGACTTTTGACAACGGAACAATCTGCGCTTCAGAGCAGTCGGTTATTACGCAGGAATGCATAAAAGACCAGGTCGTTGCGGAGATGAAGAGGCAGCACTGCTACTTTATGAGGCCGGATGAAATTGAAAAAGTAGGAAAATTCATCATGAGAGCCAACAATACAATGAACCCGGCAATTGTAGGAAAATCAGCACAGGTAATCGCAAAGATGGCAAGCATAGATATTCCGAATGACACGCTCATTCTGGTTGCCGAAACCACAAAGATTGGAAAGGACAATCCTTATTCCAGAGAAAAGCTTTGTCCGATTCTTGCCTTCTTTACTGTAAAGAACTGGGAAGAAGCATGTGACAAATCTATAGAAATTTTAGAAAATGAAGGAACCGGTCATACGATGACAATTCACTCAAGCGATGAAGAAATTATCAGACAGTTCGGACTTCGCAAACCGGTATCCAGAGTACTTGTAAATGTAGCGGCAGCGCTTGGCGGAGTAGGTGCGCTTACAGGCCTTCAGCCTGCACTTACGCTCGGCTGCGGTGCAGTCGGCGGCTCGGCATCCTCCGATAATATCGGACCGATGAATTTGCTTAATATCCGAAGAGTTGCATACGGTACGATGGAGCTTGCAGATCTCAGAAGAGAAGTCGCACAGCTTCAGACAAGTCCAAGCGGAGCAGCTTCCTGCAGTCAACCGCAGCACAAGCCATGCGGCGAAGCTGAGCTGACAAAGAATCAGATTGAAGAGATTACAAAAGAAGTATTAAGATCAATTTTAGCTAACAGATAAGAGTGAATAAAGGAGGAACAAAATGGAAAACAATGTAAAAATGGCATTAGGAATGGTAGAAACCAAAGGTTTAGTAGGATCCATCGAAGCAGCGGATGCAATGGTAAAGGCTGCAAACGTATCCTTAATCGGTAAAGTACATGTCGG
>JALERA010000026.1:0-14204 GCA_022764365.1 Bacillota bacterium | reverse complement strand
TCCCATCAAGCCTCTTTTTGTATACAATTTGAAAATCCATCCAAAGTTTCATGGGGTGAACTCCAAATTTCTATGGGGTTTGTTCAGCCCCCACGGAGTGCCCCCATTTTTGCCAGCCCCCACGAAAGTTTGGTTACCCTTAGTTACTGCGTAACTAACAAACCTCTCCTATTTGTGAAGATGAGAGAATGCATAAAGCAAAAACAAAGAAAGGAGAGTTTAAATGAAAAAGAAACTTTTTGTTCTTTTAATGGCACTTTTGATGGTCATGACCATGATGCCGACGACAGCGTTTGCAGCGAATGGGACTGGTCATCAGATTTCAGTCAAAATTTACAAAGTAGTTCTTGACAGCAGCAAACCACTTGGATACCAGAATCCAGAACAGATCAACACAATAACGGTTACTTGCAAAGACAGGACTGCCCACAGCGGGTATAACCATAATGTGAACTTAAAGGAATTCTATCCGACTAACGTAGGGGCATCAACAAATGATTGGACCGGCTGGGAATTCGCCTCGTACTACACCAAAGGAAAAGAGATGGAAACATTCTTCAGCTCCACATCTAGTACAGTTAACGCTACTGCGAATGTTACAGGGTCGGAACCATACCCTTGCAGTAAGAACTTCTATTTAGTTTATAAGGACAGTAAGCCGACTCCGCAGGAGCCAAGCGGCGAGGATGTAGAGAATCTTCTTGAAAATGCGGTAAAAATCAATTGTGTCAATACGGCAGTAAGCCATGATTCTAAGACCTATCCGTTAGAGGGTGGGACATACCGAATTGGCACTGTTGTGAAGAATACAGCTGGTGAGTATACGGTAGATGTGACGGTTACAGCAGCGGAATATGTAACGAAGTATAACACCGAGAAAAAGGTGATTCACGAACTGAAGACGGATGAAAAATCTGAGAAGGTAATTACGCTCAAACATAACGGCACAAACTGGATAGTACAGTCGAATGTACCGGTAATGTTTGATGTTGTCTGCAAAGAAATTCCGACTCCAAGTGATGAAGATATCATTTCATTAGAAAATGCAGTTATCGTTGATTGCACGAAGCAGGACGCGCATCCGAATAAAACTTATAAGCTCGAGAAAGATTCCTATCTTGTAGGTCAAGTTCAAGGAAACGAATGTACTGTTTCGATATATGAGACCGATTCGTATATCGCAAAATATAATACAGATGTTGACGGAACGCATCAGCTGAACAACCAAAAGCAGGACTATGAGGTACAGCTTTCTTATGAAAATGGAAAATGGACTGTGGCAAATCCGGCACACCTTTATGTAGAATGCAAAACCGGCGGCGATGAGCCGATCATCACTCCAGACGGTCCGACGAAAGATCAAATAGAAGACCTGCTTTTCGGAAGAATCACCGTTCACTGCAACACAACCAATGCACATCCGGATAAAAGGTACGGTCTGTTAGATGGTGGCTATGAAATTGGAAAAGTAATGGGTACCGCAGATACAGGCTATTATGTTAATGTTAAAGTAACAGCAGGAGTTTATATTGCGGAATTCAGCAAAGACTTCGGAACGCATACGCAGGTGTCCTTAGATCCGGCGGCAAGAATCATTACTTTAGAATACGTGGATGACGCATGGACAGTCAGCGATAATGCGAATGTGATATTCTATGCAGCGTGCTCAACCGGCGGTAACACCGGTGGCGGCGGAAATACCGGCGGTGGCGGTACAGGCGGCGGAAACACTCCTGGTGGAAACACCGGTGGTGGGGACAACCCTGGCGGCGGTGACAACCCTGGCGGTGGCACTGTAACACCGGTTGAACCGACGAATCCGACTGAACCTACAGATCCTGCAGTTGATCCGGCTGACGGAAATACTACAGACGACGGACAAGGAAATACACAGAAAGTGCCACAGACCGGCGACAATATGTTAATGGAATTCGCACTCTATGCTTTCCTCGCAGCAGGTGCTGTACTCGGAATGAGAAAAATCAAAAAAGAAGCATAATAACAAAACAAACAATGCAGGCAGAATGGGATACTTGTGGGACACATCCGCAAGTGAGAGGTAGTCTGCCACTCAAACTATTATTTTACAAACACCCTAAATCAGAAATCAGGCAATCGGTGGCCTCAAGCCCCGGCTGCCTGATTTCATATCATTGTGGTTATCAAAAAGGCAAAAGGGCATAAGGGGAGAAAGGCAAAGAAAAAGGAAATGACAGCAAAAAGTAAAAAGATATGGTTATCAACGGTATTTTTGCCGGTGCTGACGGTATTGATCCTGATGTGCGTGGCATTTGCGACAACGGAAAAAGCCGATGCTGCGGCGAAGTATGAGCGGCTTGATACAAGAGGAACTCCTTACAATACGGGTCAAAGGCTGGAAGCGGCAGGAGGATGGTACTTGAAAGACTGGGGTGAGCTTTACTTTTCAAAGACAAAAGAAGGAAAAGCCAGAACCTTAGTGAAAACATCCAATCAGTTGCAATATCCGATTCTGACCAATGGATCAAAGGGTTATTACTCCATGGATATTGATTCTTGGAAGAAGCATAAGGAAAAAATCTATTCAGTCGGTACCAACGGCAAGAACCGAAAACTGATAAAAACCCTGACGATGCAGCCGGGTGAACAACTTGAGTTGGTAAATATTTATGGAAATCGACTGTATTTTGAAAAACATTATGATGGAAACTGTAAACTATACTGCTTCACATTGGGCAAAAATTCCAAGATAACAAAAGTTTCCTCAAACTTTCATCTTAATTCACAAGCGGGTGCAGGTCCCGGTGCACGCTATATCTATGACCGCAATCAGACAGATCGCAGCGTGAAGATCTTTGACTGCAAGACCAATAAGGTTATCCGCAGGATTCCGCAATATGTCTATAAATTCACAGCGATTCAGGACAAGGTATACTATGTACTCAGTGCCGGAATGTATGAGTCGAAAGTTTATCAAGCGTCCTTAAACGGTGCAGACCCAACTGTATTGGTAACCTTGCCGACAGGGTCAATCGGCGTGGATTACTTGGACGATACGGAGGTATACTATCAGGAGGATATCGAGACAGAAACCGGCGTAGAACATTTCCATGTTTATGACTTTGCAACGAAGACGCACCGGCATATTCCTCTGGAAGAATACAGACTTGGCTATTAGCAGGAAAACAACTGTAAAATCGGTGAACCTGGCGCACATTATCTCTAAGGGCGACCGTAATATACAGATAAAAAAACGAAGTCATGGCGGCTTCGGTTTTTTGCAAGGTTCTTTTCGCCCTGCCATCGCCGCGGAGCTAGCAAGCACATAAAATGTAAAAATATGTATTGACAATATCTACCATTCGATGTAAAATACTTACAAAGAATGACGTCATTCTCCTATACTTATACGAGGAGAATATGAAATGAATATGAATATACAGGCACAGCCACAAGTGCAAACGCAAGCGCAGGAGCAGGAAGTAAAACGAACCTACAAAGACTCTGTCTTTGTCACAATCTTTCATGAGAAGACGAAATTGATTGAACTCTACAACGCCCTCTTTAATATGAATTATGATGAAAGTGCGCCGATTGACATCGTCACAATCAAAGATGTCCTCTTCCGCACGCTAAAGAATGATATTGCCTTTGTCCTGGGCGGCCGGTTTGTGGTGCTCGTCGAACACCAGTCAAGCATCAACGAGAATATGCCGCTCCGCGACCTCATGTACATCTCCACCGTCCTAAAACGCATGATTGATACAACCCGCCTTTACCGCGAGAAACGCCTGATGATCCCACGTCCCGAATTCATCGTTTTCTATAACGGCACGAAAGATTTCCCCGCCTATCAGGAACTCCGACTCTCGGATTCCTTTCTCGGGGAAAAGCAAAAAGACGAAGAGGATGCTTTACAACTCATCGTTAAGGTGTATAATATCAATACAGAGAAAAACTCAGAAATCCTTGGAAGATGTGAGACGCTGAGACAGTACAGCCGCTTCGTGGAAATCATGCGAAGCTATAGAGAGGACAGCGAGCTGACAAACGATGTGATTGTCGAGGTCCTTGACAAGTGCAAGAAAGAAGGCATCCTCACAGAATTCCTGGATAAGTACGGAACGGAGATTGTAGAGATGTTATTCAAAGAACTGACAAGAGAAGAAGATCTTGAAATATCGAGACTGGACGGCTACGAGGAAGGCGAACGCGTCGGCTTCACCAAAGGCGAACGCGCCGGCTTTAGCAAGGGCGAACGCGCCGGTGCTGAACGTGGTGCGAAGCAAGAAAAAATTGGAATTGCCAAGAAACTCAAGGAGCTCGGGCTAGGCATGGACACGATTTCCGAATCAACAGGGCTGACCTTAGAGGAAATCGCGGAGCTTTAGCAGAAATCGAGTTACACGGACTGCCTGTGCAGCCCAAAATTACATTAAAATGCCGTTTTGAAGACAAAAATGTAAGACGCTCTTTGGAGACTTCCGACATATAGTATACAAGCGAAGATGGACACTACATATTGTATTCAATTTCTTCGCCCAGCCCACCCCAAAGAGCCGAAACATGAGGATTATGGGTGAAATGAGCGGTAAAACCGCCTCAGAAGGCGGATTTGTTATATTAAACGGGTCAAAAAGGGCAAAAAAATGTAAAAACTGCATGAACCTAGAAATTCCAACCCAAATGAAACACGGAACGGAGCCCGGGGACGAATGTGCCGATGCGGAACGCAGTGCGATGCCCCGTGTTTTCTGAGAAAAAAATCCAAATATTTATCGCAAATAAATTGAAAAAAGTTGAAAAATTATATATAATGTTCTGAGAAATGTAAATGATAACTAATATCAACAGAAAAGAGGAGATAGGTAATGGGATTTGCGACAGAAGTTGGAATTGATTTAGGTACAGCCAATGTACTTGTATATATAAAAGGTAAAGGCATCGTTTTGAACGAGCCTTCGGTTGTTGCCATCAACAAGGATACCGACGAAATTCTTGCAGTCGGCGAAGAGGCGAGACAGATGCTTGGCAGAACTCCTGCAAACATTGTAGCCGTAAGACCGCTGCGTGACGGCGTTATTTCGGATTATGACATAACCGAGAGAATGCTGAAGCATTTCATCAGAAAGACATGCGGAAGCGGCAGATTTTTTAAGCCTAAAATTATGGTATGCGTTCCGAGCGGCGTTACCGAAGTTGAGAAGAGAGCGGTAAGAGAGGCTGCCACGCAGGCAGGCGGCAAGGATGTATATCTGATGGAAGAACCGGTTGCTGCAGCAATCGGCGCAGGAATTGATATTTCCAAACCGGACGGCGTTATGGTTATCGACATCGGCGGCGGAACCACGGATATTGCGGTTATTTCCCTCGGCGGAATTGTAGCCAGCACATCGGTTAAGATTGCCGGCGATAAATTCGACGAAGCAATCATCAAATATATGAGAAAAGAACACAAGCTCTACATCGGCGAGAGAACGGCAGAGGAACTCAAGCTTACCATCGGAACGGCATTCCCGAGAGACGAAGTCGTAACCAAGGAATGCAGAGGAAGAGACCTTGTTACAGGACTTCCGAAGAGTGTCGAAGTGACATCCGATGAAATGATGGACGCACTGGAAGAACCGCTTCATGCGATTTGCGAGGCAGTGCACAATGTCCTTGAAATCACTCCACCGGAGCTTGCAGCAGACATCAGCAATTCCGGAATTATCATCACGGGAGGCGGCGCGCTTCTCTACGGAATTGATAAGAGAATTGAAGACAGAACGGCAATCAAAGTGGTTGTCGCAGAGGACCCGAAGTCCTGCGTTGCAGTCGGAACAGGAAAATCACTTGATATTCTTGAGAAGCTGGAAAGCAGCTCGCTCAACAGAAGGGCACCTTATCTTTAAACAAAAGCTCAGCGTTCCCTTCGGGGAACGCACGTAAGAAAGGAATATAGGTAAAGGAGATAAATTCGTGCCTACAATACCCATGTTTCGAGGAATTAAGATTACAATGTATTGGGCAGATCATATGCCGCCACATTTTCATGCAACTTACGGCGGAGAAGAGGTGATTGTCTCAATTAAAGAGCTTGAAGTGTTAGAAGGAACTTTTCCCGGCAAGCAGTTAAAAATGCTTTTGGGATGGGCTGCCATTCGACAAGAACAGCTTATGGAAAACTGGGAGTTAGCCGCCAAGAAGCAGGAATTGTTTCCGATTGAACCGCTGAAATAAAAAAGAGGTTCATTGCGAAAGGGTGTGAGCTTATGAAAAAAAATGTAGAATATTATCTTTCTAAAGGTTATGATCAAAAAATGGCGGAGTATTTTTCCTCCGGTCGTAAACGAATTACTCAGGTGGTACCTAGGGAAGATTTTACTTTGATTTTAAACTTTGACAATGGGGAAGTTCGACTGTACGATGTGCGTCCTTTACTTCAGAAAGGAACTGTGTTTGAGCCTTTCATGCAGTGGGAAAACTTCCGCAGAGTTTATTTAGATGAGGATCATTGCGTTTGCTGGGATATTGACCCCAATATAGAAAGCAGGAAGGTATGGAATAATAAAGTTGATCTTTGTCCGGACAGTTGCTATGTGGATAGTCTGCCTTTGTCAGGGGGCTGCAGCGCATGAATTTTTATGATAAAAAGGAAACATATTACGTTTAGGCTTTCCGGGGATTTTGCATATGAGAACGGCGTGACCAAAATAGTCACGCTATTTTTACATATATTGGATTAACAAAAGGGAATAGAAATGAGGAATCAAAATGAAACTGGAACTGATTGCGACCGCGACCTTTGGGCTCGAGGCGGTTGTCAAAAGAGAACTCGAAAATCTGGGATATAAGATATTGAAATCCGAGGACGGAAAGATTACGTTTCTCGGAGATGAGCGTGCAGTGGTACGCGCAAACCTGTGGCTTCGGAGCGCAGACAGAGTGCAGATTAAGATGGCGGAATTCACGGCACTTGAATTTGAGGATCTTTTTCAGCAGATGAAGGCGATTCCGTGGGAGGAGTGGATTCCGATTGACGGAAAATTCGTGGTAAACGGCTCTTCGGTAAAATCAAAGCTTTCGAGCGTGCCGGCGTGCCAGTCGGTAGCCGAAAAAGCGGTTGTGGAACGTCTCAAGGAATTTTACATGGTGGATTATTTCAAGAAGACCGGGGCAGTCTATGACATAAAGATTACAATCCTCAAGGACAGGGTTACGGTTACGCTGGACACGACAGGACCGGGACTTCACAAACGCGGTTACCGAACGCACAGTGTTGAGGCTCCAATCAAGGAAACATTGGCGGCGGCGATGATTCAGCTTTCGTTTTGGAACAAGGACAGAATCCTGTCGGACCCGTGCTGCGGCTCCGGAACCATTCCAATTGAGGCGGCATTGATTGCGAAAAACATCGCCCCCGGAATAAGCCGGAGCTTCGTGAGCGAAGAGTGGGAAGCGATACCGGCAAACCTTTGGAAAGAGGAGCGAAAGGCGGCATTTGAAGCGATTGACAATGAATGCAAGCCGAAGATTTTCGGTCTTGACATCAACCCGAAGGCAATCGCCGCCGCAAAAGCAAACGCCGAGGAGGCGGGCATCGATGACTGCATCAAATTTGCAGCCGCAGACATTTCGGCAATGCGTACGAGGAGCCTGAGCGGCGTGATGGTCACAAACCCTCCGTACGGCGAAAGAATCGGAGACCGACAGGGAATCGAAAAAATCTATGAGGCATATCGGAGATTTTTCGGAGAAAATCCGACCTGGTCGCTTTTTGTGGTGACTGCGGACAAATCGATTGAAAAGGCGCTCGGCAGAAGCGCAGACAGGCGGAGGAAATTGTACAACGGCAGATTGGAAGTCTGCTACTATCAGTTCCACGGAGAAAAGGTATGAATATAAAGATCGATTACGACTCAAAAATTCCAATTTATATGCAGATTGCAAACCGGATGAAACAGCTCATTTTTTCGGGAGAACTCGTGACGGGAAGCACGCTTCCTTCCGAAAGAGCGACGGCCAAGCTTCTGAATGTCCATCGAAATACGATCGCAAAGGCTTACAACGAGCTGAAAGCGGAGGAGCTTATCGAATCCAAGCAGGGCATAGGATACATAGTGGCGATGCCTCAGACGCAGGACGGGGAGCCCGCAAGGGGCGAAAAGGCAGGCGGCACAAAAATCAAGAAGGTAAACTGGCAGTCCGAAATCAATGAAAAATATCTCGACATGGAAATTACATTTGACGATCTTTTTCAGCGATTCGGGGATAGAGAAAAAATTTCCATGGGAAGCGGCATCGCCTGTCCCGGGATATATGACAAGAAAAAACTTGCCGAACACATAGTCGCAATGGTCTCGGAAGAAGGAAAAACGCAGTATTTTTACAGCCCGTACAAGGGCGACAAAATTCTTCGCCAGCAGCTCATTTCTTTCCTCAGCACGAAAGGAATCAAGGCGACAACCGGGCAGATTCAGATTTTGAGCGAGACCAATCAGGCACTCGACTTCCTGGTAACCCTCCTCGTAAAACCGGGTGACAGCGTAATTATGGAAGAAGCGGTATCGCCGGATGCCTACCGCGCTATGGAACTTGCGGGCGCAAACATTGTGACCGTTCCCATTGACGAAGACGGAATCGACTGTGAAGCACTCGAAAGAACGGTGATGCAGAGAAAACCGCGGTTTATTTTCGTGAATTCGAGTTTTCACGACCCCACCGGAGCCATTCTGCCGCTGGAACGACGCAAAAAAATTATCGAAATTTCAAACAAATACCGTATCCCGATCGTGGAAGAGGATGCGGCTTCCGAACTTGTCTATGACGGAATGAAGCTTCCGCCGATAAAAGCTTTTGACAAGGCAGAGAATGTGATCTACATTTATTCTTTTTCGCTTTCGTTTGTACCGGGTCTTTCGCTTGCTTTTGTGGTGGCCGACAGAAAGCTGATTGAGAGCTTGAGTTATTTGGTGTCCGTGCGAATGATGGCGGTTGACTGGACGGCTCAAAAATTACTTGCAAAATATTTAAGTGACGGAAGTTATTATGGTATATTAGACGCATTTAGGGAAAACTATGCGAGAAAGCAGGAAATCGTGTGCCGCGGGCTGGATGAAATGAGACCGCTTGGAATCAGCTATCACAGACCGAGGGGCGGGGTGTACATTTGGTGCGCTCTGCCGCAGGGAATCGACAGCAAGGAATTTTCCAACGCGGCATATAAGCGCGGACTGGCACTGCTTCCGGGCTATGTGTTTTATCCGCACAAAAACGGCGGGCGCGGACATATTCGCATCAATTATTCGTTTGAAACGGAAGAACGCCTCGAAAAGGGCCTTGAAATTTTGAGAGAGACACTCGAAACGGAGCTCGAAAGACAGCTGGCACACAAAAAATAACAGAGCCTGGTACTTTCAAAAAATGTACCGTATAGTAATATTTTAGTTAGAAAAAGTTACTAATTTTTTAAACGATACATTTATAAAACGAAAAGGAGAATTGAAAAATGGCGGTAAACTTAAAAGGAAGACATTTCTTAACATTAATGGATTTCACACCGGAAGAAATCAGATACATGCTTGACTTAGCTCATGACTTAAAAGCTAAGAAAAGAGCAGGTATCCACAACGAAGTTTTAAAGGGAAAGAACATCGTTCTTTTATTCGAAAAAACTTCCACAAGAACAAGATGTGCATTTGAAGTTGCAGCACTTGACGAAGGCGCTCACGTAACTTTCCTTGACAGCAAGAGCTCCCAGATGGGTAAGAAGGAAACGATCGCAGACACAGCTAAGGTTCTCGGCAGATTCTATGACGGTATCGAGTACAGAGGATTCAAGCAGTCCGTTGTTGAAGAATTAGCTGCAAACGCAGGCGTACCAGTATGGAACGGTTTAACAGACGTTGACCACCCAACTCAGATCCTTGCTGATATGCTCACAATCGAAGAGCACGTTGCTAAGCCGTTAAACAAAGTTAAAGTTGTATTCTGCGGAGACATCAGAAACAACATGGCTTACGCTTGGATGTACGGATGCGCTAAGATGGGTATGCACTTCGTTGCTTACGGACCGAAGGAACTTGCAGACCAGATCGATCAGGACGTAATCAAGAGAGCAAGAGAAGTTGCTGAATACACAGGAGCAGTTATCGAAGTATCTTCCGACGAAGCATGCCTGAAGGGTGCAGACGTTCTTTACACTGATATTTGGGCTTCCATGGGCGAAGAAGATCAGATTCCTGAAAGGGTTAGAATGCTGACTCCGTTCAAAGTAACAAAGGAAATGCTCGACAAGACAGAAAACAGTGATGTTATCTTCCTTCACTGCTTACCTTCCTTCCACGATTTCGACACTACAATGGCAGCAGAACAGAAAGAATTAGGATACGACATCCGCGAAGTAACCGATGAAGTATTCTTATCAAGACATTCCAAAGTTTTCGACGAAGCAGAAAACAGAATGCACACAATCAAGGCCGTAATGGTTGCAACTATTGGCTAATGCACTGCATTGGCAGTCGAAAGGAGAAATCAAATGTATCCTGGAATTCATAATTTTTCCGAAATCGGAAAATTAAATAAGGTATTGCTTCACAGACCGGGTAAAGAACTCGAAGCGCTCACTCCGTCCACGATGGAAAGACTGCTTTTCGATGACATCCCTTATCTGAAAATTGCTCAGGAAGAACATGACAAATTTGCTCAGGTTCTCAGAGACAACGGCGTTGAAGTGGTTTACTATGTAACGGAAGCCGCTAAGGCTATGGCAAACCCTGAGATTCAGATTCAGTTCGTAAACGAATTCCTGAGCCTCAGCAAAATCAACTCCAAGGGTTTAAGAAGCGCAATGACGACTTACCTGCTTGACATGGCACCGGCAGAAATGGTGACAAAGGTAATCGCAGGTATCAAGAGAGAAGAAGTTAAGACAAAGGATGCTACATCCTTAATGGATTTGGTTGAAGACGACTATCCGTTCGTATCCGACCCGATGCCGAACCTTTACTTCACTCGTGACCCGGGCGCATGCGTAGGCGAAGGAATCAACATTCACCACATGCACACGGATGCAAGAAGAAGAGAATCTTTAATCTTGAGATATATCTACAAGTACAACAGAGATTTTGCGACCGAAGAAAACAAACAGTGGTATGATCTGACAGACACTTATTCCATCGAAGGCGGCGACGTTCTGGTTCTTTCCAAGGACATCGTAGCTGTGGGATTGTCAGAAAGAACTACGGTTTCCGGTCTTGAACATTTTGCAAGAAACCTGCTTCAAGGAAGCACTTTCAAGAAAGTTCTTGCGTTCGATATTCCGAAGTCAAGAGCATTCATGCACCTTGATACCGTATTCACGATGGTTGATTACGACAAGTTCACAATCCATCCGGAAATCGAAGGGCCTCTCGGGGTTTACGAAATCACACTTGATGCGAAGGGCGAGCTGAAGTTTAACGCTCTTAAGGATGAACTTCACAAGATTCTTGCACTCGAACTCAAAGTTCCGGCTGTTGACCTCATTCGCTGCGGAGGCGGAGACCTTCTTGCGGCTCAGCGTGAGCAGTGGAATGACGGTTCCAACACTCTGTGCATAGCACCGGGAACGGTTGTAACTTACGAAAGAAACTATGTAACCAATGAACTTCTCGATCAGAAGGGCATCAAGGTTCTTACAGTTCCGTCCGCGGAACTTTCCAGAGGCAGAGGCGGCCCTCGCTGCATGTCCTGCCCTGTTAACAGAGACGATTTATAAGGAGAGAATAAAATGGCAGAAAAAATTGTTGTCGCTCTCGGCGGAAATGCCCTGCAGTCAGGCAAGGCAGATCCTACAGCTGAGGCTCAATTGGCAGTAGTAAAAGAAACTTGCGAAAGAATCGCTGACTTATCCGAAAAAGGATACGAAGTAGCGGTTGTTCACGGCAACGGACCACAGGTAGGAAGAATCCTTCTTGCTTCCGAAACAGCAAAGAACGTAACTCCGGCTATGCCGTTCGACGTATGCGGAGCCATGTCACAGGGCTATATCGGATACCACCTTCAGCAGGCTCTGAAGTTTGCTCTTAAGAAGCGTGGCAAAGACATTCCGGTAGCAACGGTTCTTACGCAGATGGTTGTTGACGCAAACGATCCGGGATTCAAGAATCCTACAAAGCCAATCGGACCTTTCTATTCGGAAGAAGAAGCAAAAGCCCTCGTAGAAGAAAAAGGCTACACTGTGAAAGAAGACGCAGGACGCGGCTGGAGAAGAGTTGTTGCTTCTCCAATCCCGACTGAAATCGTTGAACTTGATTCCGTTAAGAGATTATTCGATTCCACAATCGTAATCACTTGCGGAGGCGGCGGAATCCCTGTAGTTCGCAAGGAAGACGGCGACCTTGAAGGCGTTGCTGCAGTTATCGACAAAGACTTCGCAGCAGAACTTCTTGCAGAAAACATCGAAGCGGACGCTCTGATGATCCTCACAGAAGTAGAAAAGGTTGCAATCAACTTCAACAAGCCGAACCAGGAAGACCTGTCACACATGACTTATGCAGAAGCTGAAAAATATTGTGAAGAGGGGCAGTTTGCACCGGGCTCCATGCTTCCAAAGGTTAAAGCTTGCATGAAGTTTGTTCAGGCAAACCCTGACAAGAAAGCTATCATCACTTCGCTTGCTAAGGCTATCGATGCTTTGGAAGGCAAAACAGGCACTGTAATTACATTTGCATAACAATATACAAAAGAGAAATCGGCATTGCCCTTTGGGCAATGCCGATTTCTCTTTTGGGCTATTCCTTGGAATAGGCCCAGCGCTTTATGAATACTTGGATGATGCCGGCAGTCGGAACGGCAAGCAGCATGCCCGGGATCCCAAAGAAGTATCCCATGATGCTTACGGACAGCAGGACAAAGAGCGGGTGCAGACCGGTGGCCTCGCCGACCACCTTGGGGTAGATATAGTTGGAGTCGATTTGCTGGACCAGAATGAGACCGCAGACCGCAGCTGCTGCGTGAAGAAGACCGCCGGAGAAAAAGGCGGCAATGAATGCCGGAACCATGCCCAAAAACGGTCCGAAATACGGAATGATGTTCAAAACGCCGCCGATGATGCCGATGAGTACTCCGTAGTCGACTTTCAGGATGCTGAGGATAAGGGAGGAAAGGAATGCCACGAGAAGACTGTCGATGAGTGCCCCCTTGATAAAAGTTGAGATGACTTTGTTGATGTCCTGTGCCGCCTCACTTATCAGCCCGTGCGTTTTTTGCTTCGTTGTCAAAGAAAGGAATCTTTCCCAAAGCATTACAAAGAATTCCCTGTCCTTAAGAAGATAGACGGATGCCACCAGACCTACAAAAAATGTCACAAGACCGCCGATAAGCGAATAGGCTGCGCCCAGAATCCTATTGAGTGAAAACCCGCCTAAAAGCTTGTTTTGGAGCTCCTTGAGAGCATGGCGGCTGCCTGCCGCAGAGAGTCCGGGTACATAATCGGAAGCAAAAGAGACGATTGCATCAGCAGCACCTTCACAGTAGTTTTTGATAAGATTAAGGGTGTCGCTTAAGTTTCCCCGCGGCAGGGCACCGGCAATTAAGACAATAAATCCATAGATGAGTGCAGAAAGACATGCGGCAGCTCCGATATAAGTAAGCAGGATTGCTATGCTACGGCTTTTTACTTTTTTCTCGAGCCATGTAGCCGGGGCACTGAAAAGATAGGCCAGAACAAGGCCGATTATAAGGGGCATCAGAACTTTCAGCACATATCCGAGCATGGAAGCCGAGGCCTGCGCCAAATCAATAAAAAGGTTTTGCATAGATACGTTTATTCTCCATTGTGTTTTCTTCCAATAAATAGTATGGTAGAAACGAAGAGAAAAATGCACAAAGCCCTCGGCATTTTGCCGAGGGCTTGCTCTTTTCTTTATTTATTTTGAAAAATCAATTAAGCTTCAAGTGCCTTTAATGCAGCAGCCTTTTCAGCTTCTCTTTCTTCTAAAATCTTAGCATATTCTTCGTCAGTCAGCTTAGTCATCGTGATTCCGGTATATCCGAAGAATACGGAAACGATTGGGTTAAGCCAGTTAAGAATAGCATATGGAATGTAGCTGGAGTCTACATTGAGGAAGTTTCTCATTGTAGCACCGCAAGTGTTCCAAGGGAAGAAGTTGGAAGTGATTGTTCCGCAGTCTTCCAGTGCTCTGGAAAGGTTTTCCGGACGAAGCTTCATATCTTCGAATTTTTCCTTGAACATTCTGCCA
>JALERA010000022.1:0-20552 GCA_022764365.1 Bacillota bacterium | reverse complement strand
TATAACGCCCACTCTTAAACCATGTGGACTAACTTTCTGACCCATTCGTGAACCTCCTATTCTTTCTCTCTAAGAGTTACGCCAACGTGGCTTGATCTCTTTAAGATGATTGATGCTCTGCCCTGTGAACCGGCTCTCCATCTCTTCATGGTCGGGCCCTGGTTAGCATATACTTCTGCGACATATAAGTTGTCTGGATTCATATCGAAATTGTTTTCAGCGTTTGCTGCTGCTGATTTAACAACTTTTTCTACGATTTCTGAACCTTTACCGGGTGTGAACTTTAAGATGTTCAATGCCTCGTTTAAGTCCTTGCCTCTTACTAAGTCAGTAATCGGTTTAAGCTTGATAGGAGACATTCTAACGTATTTAGCAACTGCTTTTGCTTCCATTTCTCATTATCTCCTTTCTTATTTCTTAACCTTTGATGATTTGTCAGCTGCGTGACCTCTGTAGTTTCTTGTAGGAGCAAATTCTCCAAGTCTGTGTCCTACCATGTCTTCTGTGATGTATACAGGAACATGTTTCTTACCGTCGTGCACTGCAATCGTGTGTCCCACCATCTGCGGGAATATTGTGGATGGTCTTGACCATGTCTTGATAACTTTCTTTTCGTTAGCTGCGTTCATCTCTTCGATGGCCTTAAGCAGCTTAGCGTTTACGAAAGGACCTTTTTTAAGTGATCTACCCATTATCTTTGCTCCTTCCTATTATTTTTCATTTCTTCTCTTTACGATATATTGATTTGAAGCTTTGTTTTTCTTTCTTGTCTTATATCCAAGTGCAGGTTTACCCCAAGGAGTAACCGGGCTCTTACGGCCGACAGGAGCTCTTCCTTCACCACCGCCGTGTGGGTGATCGTTAGGGTTCATTACGGAACCTCTTACGGTAGGTCTGATGCCCATGTGTCTCTTTCTTCCTGCTTTACCGATCTGGATGTTTGCGTGGTCTCCGTTGCCAACTTCACCGATGGTAGCTCTGCATCTCATGCTGATCTTTCTTACTTCGCCGGAAGGAAGTCTTACCTGTGCGTAATCTCCTTCTTTTGCCATGAGCTGTGCGCCGTTTCCTGCGGATCTTGCAAGCTGGCCGCCCTTGCCCGGCTTAAGTTCAACATTGTGGATAATTGTACCAACCGGAATGTTTGCGATTGGAAGTGCGTTTCCTACAACGATGTCGGCTTCCGGTCCGGATACGATCTGCTGTCCTACCTGTAAACCCTTAGGAGCAAGGATGTATCTCTTTTCACCGTCCGCATATACGAGAAGTGCGATGTTTGCGCTTCTGTTCGGATCGTATTCGATCGTCTTTACTGTTGCCGGAATATCGTCTTTCGTTCTCTTGAAGTCGATGATTCTGTATTTCGGTCTTGTGCCGCCACCCTGATGTCTAACTGTGATTTTACCTCTGTTGTTTCTTCCTGCATGCTTCTTGAGCGTTACAGTCAAGGATTTCTCAGGTGTGCTGGTTGTAATTTCTTCAAATGTAGAAACCGTCATACCTCTAAGACCAGGAGTAGTTGGATTATATTTTCTAATTCCCATTTCTTACATACCTCCTATATTATAGTCCTTGGAAGAATTCGATTTCCTTACTGTCTGCAGTAAGTGTAACGATTGCTTTTTTGTAAGCAGGAGTTCTGCCCACGTTTCTTCCCATTCTCTTAACTTTACCGTCATAGTTCATAATGTTTACTTTTGCTACTTCAACACCGAAGATTTCTTCAACAGCTAATTTAACCTGAGTCTTGTTAGCGTCTGTTGCAACTTTGAAAGTGTACTTCTTGTCTGCAGCCACGTCCATGGACTGTTCTGAAATAACAGGTGTCAAAATGATATCATATGCTGTTTTCATTAGATGTACACCTCCTCGATTTTCTTAACCGCTTCCTGTGTTACGATGAAGCTTTCGTGATTTACGATTTCGTAAACGTTCATTGTTCCTACGAGAGCCGTTCTTACTCCCGGGATGTTAGCTGCGGATCTTACAACGTTTTCGTCCTTTTCAGCTGTAATGATTAAAGCTTTTCTTCCGGCTTTAATGTTTTCGAGCACCTTGATCATTTCTTTTGTCTTCGGTGCATCAAATTTGAGTTCATCAAGTACGATGATTTCTTTTTCTAATACCTTTGAGGAAAGTGCAGACTTCATTGCAAGTCTTCTTAATTTCTTAGGTAATGTATATCTGTAGTCGCGAGGCTTCGGTGCGAATACAACGCCGCCGCCGATCTGTGACGGGTCTGTTGAGCTACCTTGTCTGTGACGACCTGTTCCTTTTTGTCTGAAAGGCTTTCTACCGCCTCCTCTGACTTCGCCTCTTGTCTTAGCTGACTGAGTGCCCTGTCTTTGGTTAGCTAAGTAGTTCTTTACTACTGCATGAACAGCATTTTCGTTTGGAGTGATTCCGAAAATCGCATCGTTTAATTCGATTGTTCCGGCTTCAGCTCCAGCCATGTTAAGCATTGTTACTTTTGCCATTTGTACTTCCTCCTTTCCGAAAGTCTATTATTTGTCCTGACCTTTTACTGCATACTGAACGCGAACCAGTCCGCCTTTGTTTCCCGGAACAGCGCCCTTAACCAGCATAAGGTTTCTTTCTTCGATAACTTTCACTAAAACCACGTTCTGAACGGTAACTGTATCTCTACCCATTCTTCCCGGACCTGCGTTACCCTTGAATACTCTTGAAGGGTAAGTACCTGCTGCAAGAGCACCTGCAAGTCTCTTATGCTTGGAACCGTGGCTCATAGGTCCTCTGTGGTGTCCATGTCTCTTGATGTTACCCTGAGTTCCCTTACCTTTGGAAGTGCCTGTGATGTCAAGCTTCTTACCAACTTCGAAATCAGCAACGGTGATTACCTGTCCTACTTCGTAGCTTTCGCCTTCTTCAATTCTGAATTCAGCTAAGTGCTTCTTCGGAGTAACGCCGGCCTTTTCAAAGTGTCCTGTCAAAGGTTTGTTTACTCTCTGTGGTTTCTGGTCTTCAAAACCAACCTGTACTGCGTTGTAACCATCTGTTTCAACAGTCTTAACCTGAGTTACAACTTCAGGGCCTGCTTCGATGACTGTTACCGGAATCACGTTTCCTTCTTCATCGAAAATCTGAGTCATGCCCATCTTTTTTCCTAAGATCGTCTTCATATTTTTTCTCCTTTTCTTACATTGGAATCGCGTCGTCGCAAGCTCCGCTGTTTTCGCGTGCTGCATCACGCACGCTCACACGCTCCACTGCTCCTCCTTTCCCCAAAAAGCTTCGCTTTTCGGGGGCCCCACAGGTTGGGCCACAGTTTTGCAGCTGCCGTCTCACGCGGCGGATTCATACTAAGGGAAGGTCCCTTTCAACTTATTGGTTCGATTTCAACCCTGCTCTTGGATTAGAGTTTGATCTCGATGTCAACACCTGCCGGCAGGTCGAGCTTCGTTAAAGCATCTGTTGTCTTCAGTGTTGCGTTTGTGATGTCGATTAATCTCTTGTGAGTTCTCTGTTCGAACTGCTCTCTGCTGTCCTTGTATTTGTGTACAGCTCTTAAGATCGTTACGACTTCTTTCTCTGTAGGCAGCGGAATCGGACCGGAAACATCTGCGCCTGTCTTTTTCGCTGTTTCAACGATTTTAGCAGCAGACTGGTCTAATAACGCATGGTCATAAGCTTTCAGCTTAATTCTGATTTTTTGTAATTCGCTCATTGTTTTCCTCCTGAAATAAATTTTTGTACTGTTTACGCTATGCTTGTACAAGGGGTTCAAATGCCTTGATTTCAACGCGTACAGCCATTCTTGCTCGTTCGTACACGCGCCCGTGCGTTTCCTACAGTTGCGCACAAAGCAAAAATCAGGCGAATCCCTTCGCCCCCATCAAGTGAGGACAATTCTCCACGGAAATTACCTGATAGCTCAGCAACTTCCCGTTTCATCGCCTTAAGCAAGCTTTTTTAGTATATATCATCTTGTCAAATTTGGCAAGTGTTTTTTTAATTTTTTTCCATGAAATTTCAAAGTTTTTTTCTGGGTAAATTTTAGGGTTTTCAACGCTTGCGCGGCGCGCTTTTCTTACACCTATATTCGCGTTTCTTATTTGTGCCATGTTTTGTATTTCAGGGTGTTTAAAGTTCATTGTGGGAACGTGCCGCAGCCTGCCGAGGAATTCCCACCAAGTGTCCAGAAAAGGCGGGTCCATTCGGACCCGCCTCTCTTAAAGCCATTTGTAATCATGTCTTATTTCATTATGCAGCCTTTTTATAGCTTACATTTGACCACTTCGAATATACATTCTTGCCGTCGATATTCTTCATCGCTCTTACTTTGAAGTAGTAAGTTTTACCCTTTTTAAGCTTCTTTGCCGTATAAGTCTTCTTTGAAGTTGTTGTAACCTTCTTGAAGCCTTTGGATTTCTTAAGTGATTTGTATACCTGATACTTCACACCCTTAACTTCCGGACAAGCCTTCCATGACAGCTTTACAGCACCTTTTTGCTTCTTGGTGGTGAGTTTTGTCTTGAAGTTCTTCAGCGCGATTTGCTGGTTGATGTTTGAAAGTTCGGTTGTGGAAGTAATCGTGATTCTTCCCTGTGCCTGTGCGTATTCGCTTCCTACAGTGCCTTTAAGGTTATTCTGGATATAGTTAATCAGAACCTGGTTGTCAATCATAACTTCATCCTGAAGAACTTTATTACCCTTGAACATTACAAATCCATCACCGCCGTTCTTGAGCATGTAGTCATGGGACGCCAAAGTATATGTCTTGTTGAGATCAAGTGCCTTTCCTCCAACCTTAACATCAAATACTCTGTACTTGCCTGTCATTTTAACGAATTCGCCGTTTTCATTGATTTCAATGGCAGGTTCCAGATATGTGTTGATGCTGTATTCAATTCCCGCAACCTGAAGGAATCCGCCGTTTTCACCTTTGCCTACATTTCTTGCTCCGAATTCGAGTGCATTGAGAATCTGCTGACCGGTAGCCTCAACAACACACGCCTTGTTTCCGAACGGATGAACTTTAATGATGTCGCCGTATGTGATGTTGCCTTTTGCAATCGAAGTTCTGATTCCGCCGCCGTTTACAAACGCAATGTCTGCTCCGAGAACATTCTTATACGCGTCTGCACAGAGGTCGCCAAGGTTTGTTTCCTGACTTCTGATGAGACGATTTTCGTCCTTGTCGGCAATGATCAGATCAACATCTGTCTTTGCAACGACTTTCTTTTCAAGTTCTTGGTATTTCGCCTTAATTCCGTCAACAAATTTCGTTGTATCGGCGTCTTTGTCCTTCGCAACGTCGGCTCCGACATATTCAGCTGTGATTACACCGTTTTCGCCAATCACAATTTTGCCGATGTTTTCGAGTTTTGTGCCTGTAGCTACCATCTTAATGGATTTGCCGGCTTTGTTTGTTACGCTGCGTACAATTGTGTTGTGTGCATGTCCGTCCATAAGAACGTCAATGCCTTTTGTATTTTTAATTACATCCATGGAAGTCCAAGGTGCGCTCGCTTCGTCATCACCAAGGTGAGCAACAGCCACAACATAGTCTGCTCCATCCTTCTTTGCAGCGTCAACAGCGGTCTGAACAGCCTTGTAAAGCTTGTCGCCCGTCTTATCATTGCAGAAGTCATAGATGTAGTTGCCGTATTTATCCTGGAAATATGTAGGTGTTGACTTAACGAGTGTTTCCGGAGTGCTGATTCCGACAAAAGCAACCTTCTTTTCACCGAAAGTCATAATCTTGTATGCATCGAAAACCCTCTTGTCATCCTTCATGAAGTTTGCGGAAACATAAGTTGCTTTCATCTTAGGGACAATAACATTGAGGAACTGATCCATGCCGTAATCAAATTCATGGTTACCCGGAGTCACAACATCATAGCCAACCTCGTTCATAATATCAACGATATATTCGCCTTTTGACAATGTTCCGATTGTGTCTCCCTGGATGGCATCGCCCGCATCAACAAGTGCTACATAGCTGTATTTGTCAGCCATAGCTTTCTTGTAAGCAGCAAGTCCTGCATATCCGATGTTCTGATCAATTCCGCAGTGTACATCGCTTGTTCCCAGAATGACAATGTCATTCGACTTTGCAGGTGTTGTTGTGTCTGTTGTCGGGTTAGGGCTGATTACAACATCTGTCGTTGTTTCATCCGCAAAACCCATTGCAGGCATCATTGCAAATGCAACGAGCAAAGCAAGCACTAACGCCAATACTCTCCTGTTTCTCATTTCTCTTCTCCTTTTCGTTTTTTAAGAAATTTTCCGGTAGGAAACATTTGACCACGCAGTGTAGTAATATTTCCCGCCCAGATATTTATACCCACGGACTTTGTAATAATAGGTTTTTCCCTTTTTCAGTCCGGAAGTATTCGTGAAGGTTTGTTTGCTTGTTGTAAAGCACTTCTTATATCCGCTGTTCCTCTTCTGCGATTTATAAATTTGATACTTCAATCCGTCAACTTTCTCGGAAAGCCTCCAGCTGAGTTTGACTTTTCGTTTGCTGCCGCTTCTTACAAGGGAGGAGGATAACTTAGTGCTTACGGATTTAACGGCAATGATCTCCTTTTGTATTGCGATTTCTTCTCTGA
Organism: Bacillota bacterium; assembly: GCA_022764365.1. Taxonomy (GTDB): domain Bacteria; phylum Bacillota; class Clostridia; order Peptostreptococcales; family Anaerovoracaceae; genus CAG-238. Next base: position 13,977 of record JALERA010000022.1, on the reverse strand, counting down.
GTGCTGCCATTTCCTCCGAATAGTTCTCCATTCTTTCCGCCACTCCGGCTTCAATCTCCGCATCAATCTGACTTTGTCTTGCCAGTTTGATATAATCGATTCTGCCCGCTTGTTCCGAGTATACGGCCGGTACCTTGCCCTTAAGCTCCTTTGCTATGTATTGGTACAGTGCCTGATTGTCCGTCGTAATATTGCTGATTTTCTTTCCGACTTCCTCAAACATCGTATATCCGGTTTTGCCTGTGAGGAATGCTTCAGTCGCCGCAACGGTATAGTCACCCATCAAATCGAGTTCTTTGCCGCCTACCATTACATTGGTTACACGATATTCTCTTTTAACGCCCGTGAAATTTCCTTTTTCGTCAACCGTCACGGATGATTTTACCGTTTCCTGTATATCAAATGTGATTCCGGATACCTGAAGAAATCCTTCGTTGTTTACAGGAAAAAGTCTCGCGGCCATTTCAAGTGCATCCAAAATTTCACCTCCGGATACCGTAAACATGCTCACATCCCCGTTTGAAGGCATAGCTTTCACTATATCATTGTAGCTTATATCTCCTGCCACAATTTCGCCTTGTATCTCCGATGCCTCAACAAAAGCAATGTCTGCACCGGTGGCTGCTCTGTATGCATCCGCACAGAGGTCTCCCAGATTCGTTTCCGAACGTCCCACAATTCGAACGCCGCTCGAATCCGCTGACTTGAGTTTAACTTCCGATACCGCGAATGATTTTTTGAGGTCGTAGCTGTATTTCTGCATAAGGCTTTCTATGGCATCGTTGGTTTTGATATATCTGTACCCATAATTGCTTATGAGCTGCGACGATATGTTTTTCCCCGGTGTGATTGTAAGTGCCCCTATGTTTCTGAGACCCGAGCCCGCTGATGTCAGGAGCACCGTATTGCCCTTCTTGTCCTTGACACGCTGTCCCACAATCGGCGAATGAGCGTTGCCGGCTATAAAAGCATTGATGCCTGTCGTATTGGAGATAACGCCCTTCGGTGAATATGCGCTGTCTCCGTTGGAATCAAGATGTCCGATTGCAATCACATAATCCGCTCCGTCTTCCTTTGCCATATCAACGGCGTTTTGGACTATGCTGTACAAATATTTGCCGTTGCTTCCGAGTCGGAAAGTATGCTTACAAGTGCCGTTTCCTTCGGTAAACGAAGCGATGGACTTGCTTATCGTCATAGGATCGCTTATTCCGACATATGCAATCTTTGTTTTTCCGTAGGTCACAATTTCATACGGCTTGAAAACCGTCTTGCCCGTTTCGATATCCGCAAAATTGCAGCTTACATATTGAAACTTTGCCAGCGACGCCAGTTCATCGGTCAATGTGGTGACTCCGAAATCAAAGTCGTGTACCCCCGGAACCGAAATTCCGTATCCGACCTCATTCATTGCTTCCACAACGAATTTCCCCCCTGATGCGTTTGCAATTGCGTTTCCCGAAAGAGCATCTCCTGCGTCTACAATCTCAAGGTATCTGCTCTTTGCCTGCCTTTCGTTTGCATACGCCTTAAGTCCTGCCAATGTGATGTTGCTGTCAACCGCACCGTGCATGTCGCCGGTGTATATTACGACAATATCGTTTGAAACATCCTCTGCCGCATATGCAGACATCGGCATCATTGCCGCTGCGAGGCACAACGCAAGCAAAATGCTCAGTATTGCTTTTTTCTTTCTCATTCCCCTGTCTCCTTGGTTCTCTAATCAAAATACTCTAAATATCCTTTGCAATCGCCGCTCCGATGCGGGCATTGTTCAATACCAGTTTAATATTTGCTTCGAGGCTGCTCCCCTCCGTAAGATCTTTGACCTTGCTGAGAAGGAACGGAGTGATTCTCTTTCCCTTAACACCTTGTTTATCGCATTCTTCCAGTGCCTCTTTGATTACAATGTCCATCTTCTCGTATGGAATTTCATCTTCTTCCGGTACCGGACATGCAATCAGCATTCCGCCCCTGAGGCCGAGAGCCTCCTTCGCACGAATCATCTCTGCGATTTCCTTCGGATCGTCAATTCTGCATTCTGCATCGAATCCGCTGCGTCTGCTGTAGAATGCCGGGAACTCGTCCGCACCGAAAGTAACGACCGGAACGCCTGCCGTTTCCAAATATTCAAGAGTCGCACCGATATCAAGTATCGATTTTACGCCTGCACAAACAACAGCAACATCCGTCATCTTGAGTTCCTCGAGGTCCGCCGAAATATCAAAACTTTCTCCCGCGCCTCTGTGAACGCCGCCGATTCCTCCGGTAACAAAGAGCTTGATTCCTGCCATGTTGGCAGCGATCATTGTTCCTGCAACGGTTGTGGCTCCATTAAGCTTTTTGGCAATAACAAGCGGAAAATCCCTGCGGCTGACTTTAAGTACATTGTCAGCCGTTCCCAAATATTCGATTTCTTCTTCTGTAAGTCCGATTTTAATCCTGCCGTTTATAATTGCGATGGTTGCCGGCACTGCGCCGCCTTCTCTTATAACTTCTTCAACTTTTATTGCCGTTTCAACATTCTTCGGATACGGCATGCCGTGTGCGATTATGGTTGATTCAAGTGCAACTACCGGGGTGCCTTCTTCAAGTGCTTTGGCTACCTCCGGCTTAATGTCCAAATAACTGCTATACATTTTGTGTTACCCTCCTTTTGATGTCCTCTATGTTTATCTTTTCGTTTACGGCCTTCTCGCTTTCCATCGCAATCTGCGATGCTGCCATTCCGAGTGCCGCAATCTCATCAATTTCAAGGCCGTGCGCCATCCCATACAATACGGCTGCCGAAAATGCATCTCCGGCTCCAGTGGCACTTTCTATTTTAATACTTTTCGGCGGTCTTATAAAGCCCTCTTTTTCTTTATTTTTAAAATACACACCGTCACAGTTCAGTGTGATGTAAACATTTTTCACGCCCTTGTCCAAAAAGTACCGGGCCGCATTTCTGAGTTCCTCATCCGTTTCGATTTTCATGCCCGAAAGCACTTCAGCTTCAATCAAGTTCGGCTTAATGCTGTGAAAACGACCGATGCATGCCTTGGCACGATGCGCTTTGTTTGCGGATACCGGATCGTAAAAAAGCATTTTGTCGGAAAGGATCTCTGTCGCATCGCGAAGCATCTCCTCTTCGAGATTCCCGTCGAGCGCTACTGCGGCTGCACTTTCAAACACCGTTCCGGCCTTCCGAATGTCCGCTGCCGTAAGTTCTTGTATAATCTCCATGTCACAGAGTCCCAAATGCATATCCCTGTTCGGATTTAATATCGACAGATAGATTGCCGAGCCTCTTCCCGGTATCTCACGCACCATAGACACATCCACGCCGAGTCCTGCAAGGTGACTGCGTGCGCCTCTTCCCAGCTCATCTGCACCGATTACGGACAGCATCGCAACTTTTTCGCCGATTCTTGCGGCATTCTCTGCAATGTTTCTGCCGACGCCTCCGTATGAAATTTTTATTCTGCCCGGATTGGAATCCTGTTCAACCAAATCTTTGTAGGGATATCCTTCTATGTCTATGTTAATTCCTCCGATGATTACTATATCTGCCATCTTTACCTCCGCGTTTATTCGACAAAAACACTTCCGCCTATAAACTCTCTCAAAATTGAATTGTTCACAATCGCAGAATCATCCTCCACCGTCCTGAAAAATCTAAGGAAATTCAGCATTCTGTGAGCATCCGCATATTCCGGCTCGTCTCTGCTTATTTCTTCGAGCAGAGGTTTTGCATATTTTTTCAGTACCGATATTTCATAAAGGTGCACGGAATTGAACACTACATCCGCTTCTCCTGCGAACGGGAAAATATTTTTATCTTCTCCGGCTCTGACCTTCGGCCAGCTGTCAATCGTGTTCTGTGCGCTGTATCCTCTGTATTTGTAATCACGCACCATTCTTCTTAACATTCTGTGGTCTGTTGTTACAATCCTGTTGTGGTTGTCAATATTAAGCTGAATCAGCGGGCTTATGTAAATTTTGAATTTTTCTTCTTCTGCTATTTTCGGCGTCAATGCACGGTTCAGTGCATGAATGCCCTCGATTACGATTGGCTGCGTCGCCTTAATCCTTGTCTTCTTGGTTCCGAACTCTTTATGTCCGGTCAGAAAGTTAAATACCGGAAGGTCAACCTCCTTACCTGCAAGCAGGTCGTTCATATTATCGTTGAACAAATCAATATCCACTGCATTCAGATTTTCATAGTCCTTTTCGCCAAACTCATCCGTCGGCGTCTGCTCTCTCTCCACAAAATAGTCATCCGTCCCCAGATAAAGCGGTTTCAAACCATGGACTCTAAGCTGTATGCAGAGTCTTTGGGCGAACGTTGTTTTTCCGGAAGACGACGGTCCGGCTATGAGTATGATTCTTTTCTTTTGCTTTGTTATCATATCCGCAATCTCAACAATCTTGCGTTCATGCAGGGCTTCCGAAATCTGTATGAGTTCCTTTATTTTGCCTTCGTCGATTCTGCGGTTCAAATCCGAAACGTAGCTTATCTCCATCAGCTTGCCCCAGCGCTTTTCTTCCCCGAAAGTTTTGTACAAAGCCTTTTCGTCGATATACTGCGGGATTTCGTTCGGTTTTGACGGATGCGGAAAGCGAAGCAGCACGCCTCGTCTGTATTTCATAAGCTGAAAATATTTAATGTATCCGGTTGACGGTGCCATAAGGCCGTAGAAAAAGTCCATGTATCCGTCCAGCGAGTAAAACGGGATTCGCTTCATGTACGGATTTTCTTCGAGCAGCGCGACCTTTCCGGCTCTCCCCGTGCTTACGAAGAACTGTTCTGCCTCCTCCTTTGTGAGTTTCGTTCGCTCCAAAGGCAAATCTGCCGCAATCAGCTCTTCCATTCTCTTTTGGATCTCTTTGACCTGTTTCGCAGTGACGGGTTCTTCGGATTTAATCTCCGTATACAAGCCTTTGTTAAGAGAATTCTGTATATCAACTTCGCATCCTCCCAAAACATCTGATGCCGCCTTGAGGTAGATAAGGCTCAGACTGTTCTGGTAAATGAGATTTGCGACCTGTGTTCTCATGTCAAGCAATTCAACCTTGCAGTCACGATAAAATTTATATGCCAATGTTACCAGTTTATTGTTAACCTTGGCCGCAAGTACCGTATACGGAAGCTCTGCTTCCAAGCTCTTGTAAAGCTGCTCTATCGTGCTTCCTTTTTCAACGGTTACTTCCTCAAATTCTCCCCTGTAATCTTTCTTTAATTGAATTTTCATAGTGCCCCCGTTTTCAAATAAATGTCATATTAAAATTATAACGTGAATCAAAGTTATTATACCATAAACAAATCATAAAAAAAATATTTTGGGACAAAATAGATTGCGAAAGGAGTGATTACTTTGAAAAAACTAATTCTCATTCTGATGATTATCGGCGGAATCAATTGGGGTCTTGTCGGTTTCTTTAATTATAACCTTGTGTCCAGCATTTTCGGCGTAAAACTCGAGGTTATTTCGCGCATTATTTATGCGGTGGTTGGACTTGCGGCCTTATACGGTATTTCTTTTTTATTCAAAGACGAAACAAGACACGCATAAGATCCGTGCGGCCATAAAAAATACCGTTTCAGGCATTATGCCTGAAACGGTATTTTTTTGGTTTAAAATCCGGCTTCCGCAGTGCTCATCACAGCTGCCATCGGCTCCGGATTGATTGCAGCAACGCTTTCGCTCTCCTGTTTCTCAGCCCCGGAATTCTCGCCCAGCTGTTTGAAATCGTCGCCATAATGTTCCATCAGAATCTGCATGGTTGTCAAAACTTCATTCTTATGCATCGTAACGCCTCTGCTCATGCGTTCATGGCTCGGATCCCAGTCTCTGATATCCAGCTTAGGGCTGCCGCCACGCCACGATACGATGTTGATTTCTTTCGACCATCCGGTTTGATATTTACCCACAACCCCGATGTGCTCCAAGATTTCAAATCTAAAATCATCATCTCTTTCTCTTTCCGGCATTGTTTCATAATCTCCTTTCCACAAATTTCCTTTTGTGGTACTATATTACTACATCTTGCCGTCTATGTCAATATCTTCCACGAAAATTTTTTACAGAATTTTACTCATACATGCTTTGATTCGTCCCGGAATATATCTGCATTTTTCTTCCGATATGGAAGCAACCGATATTCTTACGCCTTTTGCAAGCGGTACGAGGAAAATTCCCTCTTTTTCAAGCTCGGCAGAAAGTGCATCCGGATTCTCACAAGGCACCGATGCAAAGAATCCCGCATCAAACGGCACCATCGCAAGCCCGGCCTCTGCCGCCGCCTCTTCAAAAGCCTTTCCTCTCCTGAGCAGCATGTCTCTGAATCCTTTTCTTTCTTCATCGACTTTTGCTTTCAGCTTCGGGTCCTGATAGATCTTCGAAAGAATCACCTGCGGAGCTCTCGGGCAGTTTGACCATGATGCTCTTGCCGAAAACTCGCATACCCGCTTAAATTCAGCTGCAATTTCCTCTGTCTTTGCCATGCATATCATCGCACCGCATCGCATGCCGTAAAGTGTATATGCTTTTGAAAGGCTGTGTGCGATAACAACAAGTACATTCTCCGGTGCTTCCTCGATAATCGGAAGGAAGCTTCTGTATTTTTCCTCGTCTCCCGCAAAGTCGATATATGCAATATCCGCAAGAAGCGTTATCTTCTTTTCCTTTGATACCGACGAGAAGTAATTCACTACATTTCTCCAGTCCTCATCCGAAAGTGCATATCCGGTCGGATTATGTGCCGGTGTATTCAGGATAATCACAAGACGCTCCTGCTTTTCGAGCAGTGAATCCGCTTTTGCGGAAAAATTCTTTATATTGAATTTGCGTTTATCGTCGAACAATTCAAATGTTTCAACGCTTCTGCCTATTTCCCGGGCTATCGTATTGTACGGTGCCCAGAACCAGTCAGCAACAAGAATCTTGTCGCCCGCTTCGGAGAAGTTTGAAATCGTATTTCTGATTGCTCCCGTTCCACCCGGAGTTGCGACTGCTTCCGTAAAGCCTTTCGGCTGATATCTGCCGAAGGCATCTTTCTTAACCGCCTCTCTGAATTCCGCCGTGCCCGCAATCGGTGCATATTCTGCAAATTCCTCCGGCTTCAGATTTCTGAAAACATCCGTCACCGATGATAAAACAATCAGCTCACCGTCATCGTCAAGAAGCGCGCCGATGGTAGCATTAACAACCTTATCCTTTCCGTCTTGTGCAATTCTTTTCTTTGCTCTATTGCTTATTCCGAATATTTTATCCTCTTTTGGGATATTTCTGCCTTGTTCCGCTGCGAATATTAATTCTCCCATGGCTCTCCTCCTTTTTTAATAATAATACTTAAGTATAATATGATTTTGCAATTATTACAAGAAGCCTTTTGTATGAAAATCGCCTTTTTTGCAAACAATATCTATATATGGAGGTGAAATTATGCGTCAAGCACAAAAGAAAAGAGAAAAAGACAAGGTTCAAGTTGCATTGATTTTGGCTTTCTGTGTCATCGCCCTTACTTCGATTTTTACGATAAAATCAAATATAGACAAGATTAACGGCAGCAATACTAATGTTCCCGTTTCCGAAAAGGTTCATACCGAGGAGGCAGGAAAAAATGCTGCAGTGCAAAACGAAAAAAATTCCGAGAATACGAATGTTGCTTCCTCACGCGTCCCGATTGTGGAAAGCGGCGAAACCAAATCCGGCAGTTCCGCTGAAAGTTCAACATTTGCGAATCCGGTAAAATCGGACTCTGCTTTTCTGACCAACGAATATTCCATGGATCATCTGATCTATTCCGTCACACTGGATCAATACATGACCCACTGCGGTGTGGATATCGAGGCACCGGAGGACACACAAGTAATTGCAATGGCCGCAGGCTGTGTAACTTCCGTCTATACGGATGACCGCTACGGCAAATCCATCGAAATCACACATTCGGACGGCAGCGGTTTGGTAAGTGTTTATTCAAATCTGTCCACAAACGAAATGGTTGAAGTCGGTGATAATGTAAAAGAAGGGCAGATAATCGGCGGTGTCGGTTCCACCGGACTGTTCGAGTCCCTGGAGCCGTCCCATCTTCATCTTGAAATGCTGAAGGACGGTGTCTATGTAGACCCTCAGGAGTATATTAACTTTTAGCCAAAATTTCATACGCACTAATTTAGTAATTGAATTTTTGTCCGCACGGATGTATAATTAACTTGATGTGCGGACATAGTTCATTGGTAGAATATCAGCTTCCCAAGCTGAGGAGGCGGGTTCGATTCCCGTTGTCCGCTCCATTTGAATCAATGAGGGTGACAGCCACTCTCATTTTTTTGTACAGAAATTGAAATTCTTGTCAATTTCTCTTTTCTTTTAATGATTTTAAAATCTCGTTTACATTAGATTCTTTGATAACTTTCGGATAATTCTGTTCAAAGGTAATCAAAATATCCTTGGATTCGTTTTCCTCTTTTTTTATTGATGTAAAAATATTTTCTAGGTTTTCATTCCTGAGTGCTTCCTCAATAAACACTTTTGCATCTGCAGGAACAGCCTCCCAACCGCCATAAAGATTCTTTACCGCTTCTTCTATTTTTTCAAAAGTGATAGGTGCCCCTTTTTTATCGTGCTCCACTAATATACCGATTACATCCGAAAGGTCGTTTTTATACTTTCTTCCGGCTCTCAGTTTCATAGCAATTAGGTACTCTGCCGTGATTGTTCGTATTGTAAGAACACCATAAAAAGATTTATAATATACTGAATATTCATTCAGTTTTGGTGTATAAGAAGCAGTCTGCATAAAATCAGCATTTATCCATCCATTTGGCAAACTAAATTTATCTCCGACATCATTAATTGCATCTTTTATTGTCGAAGCTGCATGAATAACCGCATCAATATCCGTAGTCATATTGCGAAATCCATAATTGGTTAAAATTGCTGCACCACCAACTAAGACAATCTCTGCCGGCATGGATTTGCCATTTCGCTTTCTGAAAGCCTTCGCAAGTTCCTTTAAATACAGATCCAGATTCTCTTTTGTAAAAATTTCAGACGACATTTCGCACCTCACTTTCTACAATGTTAAATCGCAAAAATTCCGGGATTGAATCTTTGATAGCTTGCTCTTTTACTTCTTGATCTTTTGTAATTTCCGCAGCCGCAAGTACTCCGGAAGGAAAAAGCATATTCTGCAGTTTCATTTTGCGAAGGTCATCATACTGCGTGCAAATCGGTATATTATTTTCCCGGCTTACATAGTCAAGCATTGCGAGAAGATATAAGCTTTCACGATACCATTGTTTTTTATAATACCAACGGATTTCATCTTTCTCCAGTACTTCAATGACAAAATCAATATCTCCGAGTTCTTTTAATTTATGACAGGTATTGCTCCTGAACAGTGTAAAATCGCAGCGCTTATCAAGATAAGGTTCTATCAGACTTTCCATCGAAATACCGAGAACCTTTGAAATATAATAAATAGTCTCCGCAGAACATTTTTCAAGCTGCGCTTTACCATTGCAAATATCATGGATTGTTGTATAAGCCAGACCACTTTCCTTCGCTAATCGATATTGCGTAAGCTGCTTTTTTTCCATATATTCGTTTATTGTCACGAGATTTCACCTCCTTTTGTTTTTATTGTATCGGTTTGCCGTTATAATGTCAATTGCATTTTTTATTTTCATCCTGAAAAAACACCAATAAAAAAGCGGGCAGCAATGCATTCAGTTTCTGAGTGCGTCGCTGCCTGCTTTTATTTTACTAAAGAATCTAGGATTTGTTTTAGCTGCTTCGTATTCTCAGCGTAATAATCCGGTCTGTTCTCCCACTTTTTATAATTTTCTATATTAAGACCCAAATAGTCAACCGACACACATATGACCTCGCACCCAAGACATGCAGCAGCGTTTTTTGCAAAAGTCACATCATCACTGTGGTCTCCTATGTAGACATAAATACCGTCTTGCTCTTTTGCGCCCATCTCTTCAAGGCAGCGAAGGAATCCTTCCGCATCCGGTTTTTGCTTTGCAATTGGAACTTCAAGCGTCCCTATGATGCCCTCAAAGCAGTCTCTGATTCCGTAATGCTCGAGAGTGTTTTCAATTTGTACACGGTTATTCTGCGAGCAAATCCCAAGCGGTATTGGCTTGAGGTCTCGAATCAGCTCGGTCATCCCCTCGAACATTTCCGGCATGAGTGCATTCTTTTCCTGTTCCGGTCCCCAAAGTCCGGCCGCCTCCTCAAGATATACCGGGTCAACTCCGTATGCTTTCACATAGAGTTCTTTCCAGTTTTGCGTCTCATGGTTGGCCTTTTGATATTTATCGTAGGATGTAAGGGCGGACGGCAGATGTTCTTCAATCTGCGGATCAAAATGTTTCAAGACCTCTATGCAGACCTGCATGTTTTTTCGTGCACTGTCCACCAGCGTGCCGTCATAGTCAAATAAAATTCCGTTAATCTTTCTCATATGTTTCCTCGACCTCTCCGCCGTTAAAATCTCACAAAATTAATGTTCTTTCCCTGTCCTGAAAATTTTTCTTCGTACTCTGTCATAAAGCATCGGGATTTTTCGCCGTGCACTCCCTGCGCCTCGCCGTGAAGGTCCCGGCTCATCTCAATCATTTCGTATCCGCAAGCTTCAATCTCTTCGAGTGTAAATGCAAAAAGCCCTTCGTTGTCGGTCTTGAATTCGATAAAGCCGTCCGGCTTCAATACTTTTTTGTAATTTTGAAGTCTGCCGCGGTAGGTAAGCCTTCTCTTGGCATGACGCGCCTTCGGCCACGGATCGCTGAAGTTCAGATAAATGCCCGAAAGTTCCCCGACCTCAAAATAGTCCTCGAGGTCATTCACAAAATCAATAAAAACCCTGAGATTCCCGCTTCCCGATGCCTCCGCTTTCTCCAGTGCTCGAAGAACGACCGACATCTGTCCCTCACATGCGATAAAATTACAGTCCGGTTCGGCAAATGCGTGTTTGGTGATGAAGTTCCCCTTCCCGCAGCCGATTTCAAGATAAATCGGATTTCCGTTTCCGAATATTTCAGCCCAGCGACCTTTGCAGTCACCGGGCTCTTCTATAAGCAGTCTTGAATTTTGTTCAATTCTTTCGCTGAGATTCTTGATATTTCTCTGCCTCATACGTTTATCTATCCTTTAAAAAAATCTGTTGCAAACAATAATTACCGCCAGGAACAAAGCCTGAAGCGCAAATGCAGCGTAGTCTCTGCCTACAAATTTCATTTCATGCATTCTCGTCCTGTGCTTTCCGCCTCTGTAACATCTCGCTTCCATTGCCATTGCCAAATCGTTGGCGATTCGGAATGCACTCACAAAAAGCGGCACCAAAATCGGAATCAGGCTTTTCACTCTCTGAAGGAGGCTCCCGCTTTCAAAGTCAGCGCCTCTTGCCTGCTGTGCCTTCATTATCTTATCGGTTTCTTCCAGCAGCGTCGGTATGAATCTGAGCGCGATTGTCATCATCATGGCGATTTCGTGCGCTGGGAGCCCGATTGCCTTGAACGGAGAAAGCAGCCTTTCGATTCCGTCTGTCAGGCTGAGCGGTCTTGTGCAAAGCGTAAGCATGGAGGAACCTATAATCAGCAGAATCAGCCGGATTGCCATAAACACAGCTGTCCGGATGCCTTCTTTGGTAATTTTGAGAATCCACCAGCTCCAAATGACCTCGCCGCTTATCATGAAGATATTAAGCGCAAAGGTAAAAAGCAAAATAATCAGTATCGGCTTGAGACCTCTGAGGATAAAGCTCAGCGGTACCCCGGACACCGCAATAAGCACTGCAAGTACAACCGCAGAAATTGCGAAGCCGATAAAATCATTTACGATAAAAAGCTCAATTATGAACAGCAACGTTGCTATTATTTTTACTCTCGGGTCAAGTTTGTGCACCCAAGATTCTCCCGGGTAGTATTGACCCAGCGTAATGTCTCTAATCATATTTTCAAAGCCCTTTCTTCAAAGGCGTCCTTCCGATTTATTCTTTGTTTTTTAAATATTCTGCAATCTGCGCTGCAGCTTCGTCAACGTCCAAAATCGTTGCCGAAAGATTGATTCCCCTCTCGCGGAGTCCTTCCGTGAATTCCGTCACCGGCGGCAGATCAAGTCCCACACTCCGAAGTGTTTCCTTTTGCGAAAAAACTTCCTTAGGGCTTCCTTTCGTTACGAGTTTTCCGCTGTGAATAACCAAGATCTTGTCCGAAAGTCTTGCAATATCCGCCATATTATGAGAAACAAAAATCGTGATGTTCCCGGTGCGCCTGTGAACTTCCTCAACCATATTGAGTACATCCTTATGTGCCTTCGGATCAAGTCCGGCTGTAGGCTCGTCCAAAATCAGGACTTCAGGTCTCATTGCAACCACACCTGCGATTGCCACCCTTCGCTTCTGCCCTCCGGACAATTCAAATGGGGAACGATCCTTAACCGTTTCGTAATCAAGCCCCACAAGCTCGATTGCTTCTTTCACGCGCTCTTCGATTTCTGTTTCGGACAATCCCAAGTTTTTTGGTCCGAATGCCACATCCTTTGCAACCGTTTCCTCAAAAAGTTGATACTCCGGATATTGGAAAACCAAACCAATGCGTTTTCTGATTTCCACCATGGAAATTCCCGGCTGCGTAATATCGACATTTCCAACCGTTACCGTTCCTTCATCCGGTTTCAGCAATCCGTTCAGATGCTGCAGCAGTGTGGATTTTCCCGACCCGGTATGCCCGATAATTCCGATAAACTGCCCGTCTTCTGCGGTGAAGCTGACATCATCAAGAGCCACTGACTCACTCGGCATTCCTTTATCATATATATGAGTTAAATGTTCTACTTTTATTGACATATAAATTCAACCATCTTTTCTTCTGTAATAATATTGTCGGGCACTTTCACTCCAAGTTCCCGAAGTTTAAACGAAAGTTCTGCCATCAAAGGCACATCAAGGTTCACGGAGCGGATAAGATCCCGCTGTTTGAATACTTCCGCCGGTGCTCCGTCCAGCAGCACACGTCCCTCGTTCATAATAATCAGTCTGTCTGCATTCACTGTCTCTTCCATGAAATGCGTGATAAGCACCACAGTGATCCCCTCTGCATGCAGTTCATCAATAATCGCCATTATTTCCTTGCGTCCCTTTGGGTCAAGCATGGCCGTAGGCTCATCGAAAATAATACACTGCGGTTTCATTGCAACAACGCCTGCAATTGCGATTCGTTGTTTTTGGCCGCCCGAGAGAAGATGCGGTGCCTTTTTCTTGAATGCTCCCATGTTGACATCTTCAAGTGCCTTGTCAACTCTTTCCCGGATTTCTTCCGGCGGTACTCCCAGGTTCTCCGGTCCGAACGCCACATCATCTTCCACGATGGCTGATACCAGCTGATTATCGGGATTCTGAAATACCATTCCCGCGGTTTGCCGCACATCCCAGATGTGTTTGTCATCTTTTGTATCATATCCTGCAACGTACACCGCGCCCGATGATGGAATTAAAAGCCCGTTCAGGTTCTTCGCAAGTGTCGATTTTCCTGATCCGTTTTTTCCGATAATCGCCGTAAAACTGCCCTTTTCGATTTCAAAGCTCACATCGTCGATTGCTCGAACTGTTATGTTTTCTTCCTCGCCGGTTTTGGCGTATTCAAATATTAAATTTTCGACCTTAATTATATTCTCCGTCATCAAAGTCCCTCTTTACTGTAATTTTTATTCATATATTCATAGACCATTTTATTCTAACACCCTATTTATAGAATGTCAAACATTATAAAAGCGGCCCCTCGCGGAGCCGCCCTCAATTTAGCTTATATGCGTTTAATGACGCAGAGATTCTTATTCGATAATTTCTGTAACTACGCCGGAACCTACTGTTCTTCCGCCTTCACGAATAGCGAATCTAAGTCCTTCTTCGATTGCGATCGGTGTGATCAGCTTTACTTCCATGATGATGTTATCTCCAGGCATGCACATTTCTGTTCCTTCC
>JALERA010000017.1:0-9421 GCA_022764365.1 Bacillota bacterium | reverse complement strand
AGGAGAAAAATATGGTACTTAATTTCAACGAGTTCACGGAAAAGCTCAGAAAAGAAGTTGAGAACTTCATTTCTGAAAACTATGATGGAGTAGCGGTTAAAGACATTACTGTTGCCAAGGTGAACGGAAAAAAAAGAGGCTTTGAGCTGAAACGCAGTTTTGGAAAGGGAAGAGGTGAAAGTGTTATCTTCTACAACGATGTTCTGTACGAAGGTTACAAAGAAGCAGGTTCCTTTAATTCCTTTTTTGAGAAGCTGAAGAAAGCAATGGAGAAAAACCTTTCCGAAGACAAGATTTCTATTGTCGAAAAGATAGACAGAAACTACATTCTGAGAGAAGTTTATCCGATGCTCATCAGCACAGAGAAGAATGAATCAATGCTGAAGGAAAATGGACTCCTCCATAGGGAGACAGACCTCGGACTTTCCATAGTGTACTGTTTTGACGTTAAAATAAACGGTGCTGACGGAATGGTTAGAATCACATCATCTCTGGCAAAAGAATACGACATAACGGAAGATGAACTGTATAGGGTTGCCTTAGCAAATCTCAGTGAAACCCCACCTGACATACTGCAAAAGAGTCACCAGAACACTACTATCATAGAAGACGGAAAGGCTGGAGCTGCACACCTTTTGAATGATGATATTCTTCAGTTGGTAGCATCCGGTTATGACGATAATTTTTTCATCTTTCCAATCTCTGTAAATACGGTGCTGGCCGTCCCTGCAGGCACAAACCCGGACATTTTAGCTTTTGAACTGAAGGCAGCAGTTCGTGAAATCAACAGCAGTGAAGGGATGCCAAGAGAGATGTTTCTGTCAGACAAATTGTTAGAATATAACAGGGGGTCTCACAGACTGCAGCTCGCTTAGCATATCGGTAGCAAACAGGGAACAATTAAAACGGAGGCGAAAGAATTTGAGATGTTGGAGGAATACTTCGCTAAGGCTGAGTAAGACAAATTCCAGATAGGAGGAAATGCATAATGAGTGAATATTATATTAAGAGGCAGGATGCAATTAACGCAGTGATGCAGAATTACTGCTATGAATCTGACCGACTGACGGCATTGCAGGAACTTCCTGCAATAGATATTCCGAGTGCGGAAGAAAAATGTGACACGCATATAGTTATTAAGAGAGAAGATGCCTTGAAATATCTCTCTAAGAGTGAATACCAGTCTTTGGAAATCATGCTTGATAATATAATCAAGGGTAGGGCCGAGGATGATATCCTATAAATAATGATTATGATGCAATACTGCTAACCCAAAATTAAAGAGTAGTAGAAGGAAAGGGGCTGTCGCATTAATGAACTGCTACCCGTCAAGTAGACAATGAAAAAAATATATATTTTTCTGCCAGCTGGAGACTGTGAAAAAAAGTCTGTAAATTTAATTAACTAATCAATAGCCTTCTATGGTAAAATCAAATTATCATAGGAGGCTATTTTTATGGCAAAGAAAAAAGAAGTTTACAAGGTAAAACCACTGAATGAAAACAAAAAGAACATCATCGCAGCCCTTATCGACGAGTATGATATCCAGACCGCCGATGATATTCAGGCAGCCCTTAGGGATCTTCTCGGAGGCACTATTAAATCAATGATGGAGGCTGAAATGGATGAACATCTTGGCTATGGAAACTATGAGCGCAGTGAAAACCGTGAGCCAGGAGATAATTACCGCAACGGTACCAAGAGGAAGAACATTCGCAGTTCATATGGTGAATTTCAGGTTGCTGTTCCACAAGACAGAAACAGCACCTTTGAGCCGCAGATTGTGAAAAAACACCAGAAAGATATATCCGAAATCGATCAGAAGATTATCAGCATGTATGCCAAAGGTCTTACTACAAGACAAATATCTGAACAAATTGAAGAAATCTACGGTTTTGAATGCTCTGAGAGCTTTATCTCCGATGTCACAGACAAGATACTTCAGGACATTGACGATTGGCAAAACCGCCCGTTGGATGAGATTTATCCAATTATGTTCATAGATGCCGTTCACTTTTCAGTCAGGGAAGACAATCGCATCAAGAAGCTTGCAGCCTATGTAATTCTGGCAATCACTCTGGATGGCAGAAAGGATGTAATCAGCCTGCAAATCGGAGAAAACGAAAGCAGCAAGTACTGGCTTGGAGTTCTGAACGAACTGAAGAATCGTGGAGTAAAGGATGTTATGATAATCTGTGCGGACGGATTGACTGGAATGAAAGAAGCCATAGGAACAGCCTTTCCTGATACGGAATATCAAAGGTGTATCGTTCATCAAGTCAGAAATACCCTGAAATACGTACCATACAAGGATATGAAGGCTTTTGCCGCCGATTTAAAGACAATCTACCTTGCACCGAGTGAAGAGCAGGGACGGGCTCAATTAGAGCGTGTGACAGAGAAATGGGAAGCAAAATATCCTAACGCAATGAAGAGCTGGGCTCAGAACTGGGATGTAATCAGTCCGATTTTCAAATTTTCCAATGATGTCAGGAAGGTTATCTATACGACAAACGCCATCGAGAGTCTAAACAGTACATACAAGAAGCTCAATCGCCAAAGGTCCGTATTTCCAAGCGATAAAGCATTACTGAAATCCCTCTATCTTTCAACCTTGCAGGCAACAAAAAAATGGACTCAGCCGCTAAGAAACTGGGGCAAGGTTTACGGAGAATTTACAGTCATGTACGAGGGGCGCATCCCGTGCTAAACTAACTGAGAGATAAGCAAGGACTCCTCCAAAAATCGAAGGAGCCCTTGACATTTTTTGAATCATAGTTTATATTGTCAGCAAGCAAAGCACCTGCTGAAATGCGAGTGCTAAAGCTATCTAATTACCATAGAAGGCTAATTTACAGAAAAACTTTCACAGTCTCGATTTCGCCGCTTTTGGTTTTTTGTTTTGGGGTTCTTGGCTTTCGTGCTTGTCAATCATCTGCTTTATCTTGGATTTCAGCACAATTCTGTCTTTGGCATCCGTGCCGAATTTTTCTTTGTATTCCGAATTCTCACAATCGATCAGACATAGCGGAGGAAAAACGACACACCACCAGTTTTGCCCTTTTCCTTCTCCGATTGTTATCGTCAAAGCCTTGTAATTGCCCGCCGGAAAGTACAAATCATCGTACTGCTTCGCAGGGATTGCTTTCACCCCGACTTCTGTCGTAACATCATAGTCAAAGCCCTTATCCCTGACATACCGCAGTGCCCACTTCTTGATGCGTTCAAGATTGTGCTCGGCATATTCTTCTGCGATGTCGCAATCCGCATCTGCTCCTGTCATCCGGCTTGTGATCTCCTTTTCTATTTTCGGGAGTACATAATCCCTTACCCCCAGCTTCAGTTCCTGATCCCTCGCACTGTCACTGTTTGCAATGACATGGAATCGCAGAATTCCCTCATGCTCGTCTGCCGGCTCCGCCTTCTCCGGTATGTAGCTGTTCAATGCTGCAAGCATCCAAAGTGCGATAACCATGAGAATAATTACAGTTCTCTCAAATTTCCCCTTCTTGTCCATATCTTACCTCCGTCAGTAAGATTGTGGACCGCTATCCCGAAAAATATACATGGGCCTGGCATGCCGTATGTCACATCGTCTTTATGCATGCAATTATAAAGAGACCTCGCATTAACGGGTCTTTCTCGTTAATGTGAGGCTCCTTTTCGTGAAACACACACTTTCACACTACTTTATTAAGGTATTCATATGAATCATCTGACATAAGTCGCTGTTCTTGAGTCCTTAGTTACCTCGTCGAGCAGCACACCATCCTTATAGCAGTAAACGGTAAAATGTAAAAAATATGTCCCACTCTCGCTTACCGCTCTGCGTTTCTGAAATGTATACACCGAAAGTGATTCTTCCAAATCCTCGCTCCAGCTCTTAATAAATCTTCCATCTACCGTTCTTAACTCCGCATCAATACTGACTGCATCCGCATATTCACTTCCCCTGGTCACAACGTCAACCGAAAAATCCAATACGGAATCGTATATCCCCATAGTGGATGATATGCGGCTTATTCCGGTATACATCTCCGAATTTTCAGCAGCAAAGGCCTCCGCCTGCATTCCGAATGCAAGTACCAAGGCAATTAATAAAACAGATAATAATTTCTTTTTCATAAGTTCCATTCCTTTCCTTAAATTTACTTTCACATAGTTAGACTGTTTAACGGAGAAAAATCTGACAAAATTACTCAAATTTTTTTATGTTTTCTATGAATTTTCTTCCAGTTTCATATGAAGCATCTGTGTTTACAGTCATTATCGTATCGTCACCCTTAAATTCAAATTCTATTCTTCCTGCATCGCGTCCGACAAGGACCTCAAAATCACCTATCATTTCCTTTTGGAAATTTGTATGCTCATTGTCTGCTGAATTTTCGGATTCTTCACTTTTATGTTGGGTAAATGAAATACTTTTCCCTTCCGGATTCTTATATTGAATCATATATCTGTTTCCATTTTTTTCCTCCTTATAAAACACAAACCCTTCTGGTAACTGAGAGGCAAAATATTTGAAGTCCTCTTTTACGCCAACGTCAATATCCTGCGTGTTTTCCCCCATCAAGAGGTCGAGCCACCAAACGCGCCATGCATCTGCTTTCGGCACCGGAATTACTATGCTGCCAACGAACACGATGACAAGAAACATCGCCGCAATGCGAAGCACGCGCTTTCTTATATTGACCGGCTTTCGGATGTGCAGTTTGATATCCGGCATGCCCTCCGCCTCCGCTTGCCGCATTAGTTCTTTTGCCTCTTCATCATAAATCTTCACGATGTCACTTGTGAATTTTTTTAGTATTTCATCGACTTTTCGGTCTACCACTCTTTCTCTCCTATCCATATTAATCCTCTCTTTCGTATTTGAGCAGCATTTCCTTTAATTTTCTCTTTGCTCTGTGGAAACGTTGCTCAACCGTATTTACCTTTTCATTCGTTATTTGGGCAATCTCAAAATACGGCATAACATATACTTCACGCAAAATAATTGCATCCCGATCCTTTTGCGTCATCTGCTTCAAGCAGTCGTTTATTTCCTTTGTGAAACCATTTTCTTCCACGAAATATCGATCCTCTTTGCAGATCGTTGCAAAATTTGATAATTTTTGGAGTTCAACATCTTCCGTCGGCAGCTCCCGCTTTTGCTTTTTCAGCATATCCAAGGCTTGGTTTCTTGCGACGATAGCCACAAATGCATCGGGATACTCATATTCGTCCGTGTTTAGTTTTCCCGGCAGCAGTGCGAGCTTCAGAACAACCTCTTGCAGACAGTCCTCTGCCAGCAAAGAGTCATCGAGAATATCTCTCGCAATCTTGTAGATGAGTCCCTTGTACCTTTCAAAAATATACTCGGCATTTTCTTGCATTTGCAGCGTAAAGGTTTTTGTTTCCATTTGTTCACCACCTGATTTCGTTCTTTTATTGTTTCACTTTCTCTGACAAATCCGATTAAATCCCCTTACGCTTTCTTAGTCTAAACATTTTTCGCAAAATTTCCATGCTTAAAACAAGTGAATTATATAATTGTTTTATGTGTTCAAGAATTTTCCTCAATTTTGAGATGAAAAATGATAAAAGAAAAGCCGGCAAGTAACAGATTGCATCCTGCCTGCCGGATTCCCTTAAATTTTTATTATTTTAAGATTAATAATTTTTGTCCCTGCGCGATTAATTCGTTGTCAAGTTCGTTTATTTCCTGTATTGCCGCCATCGTTGTTTTGAATTTTTTTGCGATGCTCCACATGCTGTCGTTCTCCCCGGTTATATATATAACCATTCTCGATTTTTCTTCCCTCATCGGTTTTTCTTCAAACGCCGGGTTAATCGGAATCTTAAACGGTACATCGCGCATTACCTGAGTGTTTATTACAACCGTGGCATTGAACTCAATCTGCTTGCCGTTAATCTTTTCGGCCCAAAAATCCTTGATACACACGCGGTCACAGATGATCTCGTCTCCTGTGATCTGCGGCATTGCCGTCACGATTCTAAATGGAATGTTCTCTTTCAGTGAGAATACGCGGCCCGTGCTGCTCGGCTCCGGTACATGCGTTCTGCATATCATTTTTACTCGTATCGTGCCTTCCGTCATGATTTTTCCTTGTTCGGGCGTACTCTTACATTCGCTTATTTCTGCCTTTGTATATATAATCTTCTCGATATCACCATCCGTGTTTTCCGGGGAAATAATCTCACGCACCGACGATTCTCCCGCTGTCGTTCCAACCATGGCTCTGCTGTGTTCCTCTTTAAAGTCACATATAAAGTCTTTCTCCCGATGGTATCCGTCCACAATAATTTCCCGCTGCACATTCCGGTATATCTCAATGTAGGTAACCAGATCTCCTTCAAGGCGCAAAACCTCACCATCTTCCTCATCCTGAACCAATTTAACTTTCAAATCGCTTGAATCGAAGCTGACGCAGCTGCCGCTCTCATCGTTAATCTGCGAAATCGGTATGAACTGCGTAAACTCCACTTTGTCCGAAACCTGCCTGAGTGCACAGGGGTCCGAATTTTCATCTTCGCAGACCGCCGCATATAATAGGTTCACTGAGATAAAGCCGTTTATAACAACCTTCTCACCGGTCACCTGCTTGTAGTTTTCGATGACGCAGATATCCTGCTTCAAAATATTTTCAATCCTGCACTCATCCTTTATTGCAATGTTCTCATGAATGGCAAGTGTGTCTTTCTTGCGAAGGGCAACATTGCTGATTTCTATTTTTTCTTTCAGCGTCTGAATTTCTTCATCGGTGATTCCCTCAAAAAGTTCTATTTTATTATCCGCATATTCTTTGGCATATATGGCGAGCGAAACTTTGACTCTGTATTTTCGTTCGTTTATGACCATGTACTCTATTTTCTCAATTTCACACTCCATTACCATGCACGCACCTTGTGCGAGCGATGTGTGCCATTGGTCTTTAAACGGAATTCTGGTCTGTACGGATATGATTTCGCCGCAGGATTCGGGCTTTTCCGGCAGGTAAAGCATCTCAAGCTCAATGTCCCCGGAAAGATTTATGTAGTCATCTGCCTTATTGATTTGGTTTATTTCCCTTGAAGAAAGTGTTGCTTTGCCGTCAGCCATCAGTATTTCCGCCAGATCCGGCTTGGTGTCCGGGACAAGAATATCTTCCTCAACGGTAATCGTCGTCTTTGGTTTTTCGGTTATATTCGTCACCTGCATCGGTGCGTAAACGGCTCCCTTGGTCACAGGAATTATCAGCGTCTCTTCCATTTCTTTCGCAGGCAGCATCGCATAATCCGGTATTTCCTTTTCGTATGTCATAGCTTTTCCCCTTTCCAAACTTGGTCTTGCTACAATTTATTCCGAAAGGTGCTGATTTATTCACTTCATTTCGCCGTAAAACCGGCACAAAAAAAGGAAAGCCTAAACTTTCCTTTTGGTTTCTCATTTCATTATGCGTTTTGACCTTTTACGATTTTGTCACCTTGCTCTACGACGAATTCTTTCAGTCTGAGGACATGCGAATCGGCTTTCTCTCTTGCCTTTTCGGCATCGCCGCTTACGATTGCATCCATGATTTCCTGATGTTCGTAAGGCATGTTCTTATATCTGGAAAAATCTTCGTAGTAAATATATCGGAATCTAAGCGCCAGTTCTTGGATTTGGTTAATCATTTGAATCAGCGTTTTGTTGCCGCTGCAATCAACGATAAGCTTATGGAAAATCTCGTCTTCCTTAATAATCTCCTCAGTGTTTCCGGATTCAACCGCTTTTTTGTATGCGGCAGTAGCAGTCCTAATCCTCTCCACTTCTTCCTCGGTAATCTTCTTGGCTGCAAGACCTGCTGCCATGCCTTCCAAAAACTCTCTGACCTCAAGCACATCCACCATATCTTTAATGGACACGTCCGATGCGTATGCACCTCTTCTCGGTTCGATACTTACCAGCCCTTCTTTCTCGAGCTTTCGTATGGCTTCTCTTATCGGTGTGCGGCTCACACCCATGTCATCGGCAAGCTCAACTTCCATCATGCGGGTTCCCGGAGGAATCTCACCTATCATGATTTGTCTTTTCAGTTCTTCGTATACGATTTCCCTTAACGGTCTGTGATTCTGTAAATCAAAATTCAGCATCTTTCTTTCCTCCGATTTCCATATCCCGTATCGTTTGCGTCCAATAAGCTTCATATCCTTGCTTCCTAAGCAGCAGACATGCTCGCTTTGCTTCTTTGTATGCTCCGTAAACAGCGAAAACCGTAGGCCCGCTGCCGCTCATTAAAACCTTCTGCACCCCTTCGGTCTTTTGCATCAGTTCCTTAAGTTTTCGTACCTCGGCATAGTGATTCAGGGTGTACTCTTCCAGTACATTAACCATGCCGCACAGTATTTTTTCATCGGTGCCGTCTTTCAATCCCTCGATTAAAGCTTCTATATCCGGCCGCTCTTTGAGTTCGCACGAGTCAATGCCCTTAAAAACCTCTCTGGTGGAGACTCCGAACGCCGGTTTGGCAAGGACAATGTGCTTCCTCATGCCATGCCGGAGTGCCGTCATTTTTTCACCGGTTTCCTCGCACAAAGCACATCCGTATCGCGTGTTGTGTACAAGAACTAGAAAAGGTATGTCAGCACCCAGCTGCTCTCCTATCTCGCATAGCTGCCATGTGTTGAGCTTCATCTTCCAAAGCTTATTCAAAGCAGTTATCACCGCTGCTGCATTTGAACTGCCTCCTCCGAGGCCCGCCGCAACGGGAATTTTCTTTGTAATCCGTATTTCGAGCCTGCCGCGAGCATTTGCCTTTTCGGCCATAAGCTGTGCTGCCCGATATGCAAGATTTCTCTCATCCGTAGGCAGATACGGTTTCCCTGCGCGAAGGACAATCCCAAAATCGTCCTCAGTGCTCTCCTGCCACTTAATGCTGATTTCGTCCGAAAGCCCGATTTTCTGCATCACCGTCTCAAGCATGTGATATCCATCGTCTCTCAAACCGATTACATCCAAAGCAAGATTTATCTTGGCATATGATTTGATTTTTATCTCTTGCATCTTCGGACCCGGCATCTCAAACTCCTATTTTTTCTTGCCTTTTCCCTTTGCTTTGGCTTTCTGCGCTTTTCTTCTTTCCTCTTCCGCCTTCTTTGCCTCTGCAATTGCCTTGCGTCCTGTTATGTATCTTCCGCCTGCCGCTGCGATTGGGCGAGGGCCTTTCACATGGTAATTTCCGTCATCGTAATAATCGTCATCGTCTTCTTCTGCGGCCGCCTTCTTCGCTGCCTTTGCAGCTCTCTTAGCCTTCTCTTTTTGATCTTTCTCAACGATTTCTTCTACGGACTTACCTGTCTTCTTTGCTTCTTTATATGGATTTACTTTCTCTTCTTTCTGATTCTGCTGCTCGCCCTTCTTCTTGGCATTTCTTGCAGTCATAATCATCATAACTCCGAA
>JALERA010000046.1:0-3257 GCA_022764365.1 Bacillota bacterium | reverse complement strand
TTTCAAAGGCTCGGTGTAAGTGCCGTCATCCACTTGCTTTGCAAGCTCGGTCAGCTTTTGCCGTGCTTCCTTTTGGGTCTTTCCGTAAACGCTCTTTCGCCTGACTTTTCCGGTTTTGGGATCAAAACCAATCATCAGCCGTCCTTCCCATCTTCCGTCTTCCCTGCGCTTGATTGAGCCGGAGCCATTCGCATTTTTCGCCATATGACCCCCTCCCTCACGCAATGGTCAGCCCGTTGCGGAGCAGTTTCAACAGTTTGTCGCGGTCTAAGTAGAGCCTTTTCCCGATGTGGACAACAGGCATATCTTCCCGATGTGCCAGCCGGTAGAAAATGCTTTTGGAGAAGCCCAAGGTCTCCATATGCTCGGCGCTCAGGAACAGCGGAAGGGCGGAAGTGTCTTTTGTTGGGAGCGTATCAGTAATGGATAGCTGATACGGGTCGGGACGATTGTAGGGATTGCTGATTGTTGAATATTGCATTTTTAATCTCCTTTGTAATTAATCAATATATTTTCCGTCAATCATAGATTGCCAGATTTCCATCACACGCTTTTGCAATGAAGCAGGAACGGTATGACGATCAAGAGGTCGTTCTGAAATGTCATTTTGAAACTTTTCATAGGATGGCTTGTCAATTTCCATCCATACCTTTGGATAAGCGAACAATTGCTCGGCAATTGTTTTTCCGCGCTTTTGAAGAGCAACCACAAATAAATCATTGATCTGGGAAAAGTAATCCCGATACATTTTTCTTGCTGTTTCTTCCGTAATAAAAGAATCACGGGCTATTGAGTCCTTGTGAAGGTAAATATGCCATAAGCCACAGAAATTTACAATTTTCTCTTCCGGATCGTCAGCATTCAGCGCAGATATTTCATCTGTCTCGCCTTGCTCGTCTTCATCCTCTGTCCTTTGATTCAAAAGTGCAACCGCACATTTATGGACTTCCTCTTGCTTTTTATTTGCATAAACGGCTCGAAGTGTATTAAAACCTTTGATTTTCATTGCTCGAAGGGTTGCCTCTCTAATTCTGTTTTCCATATCATAATCAGCTTCTTCAAAGCGATAGGAAGGATAGACAACCAAATAGGAATTTCTATAATGCAGATAACCGTAAGAGGATAAGCCATCCAAAGCATCACCTACCTTGTCCGAGCACTTATTGTATAACTCATCCTCGAACAACTTTGATGTGAAAGGGTAGGTTTCTTCTCGTTTATGAAGGTGTTCCGGAAAACCTAAGAATTGATACATATATGTGTGCGTAAAATCAAACTGGAAGGAACTGCCGCAATCCTGTGGAGGTTCGATTGAAAATTGCGGATATAGTGCCGAAAAGGTCAAAATATTCAAGAACAATTGATTAAATTTTGAACTCATAGCCTTTGGGGGCTTTGGCTTTATTTCTTTGTATTTGCCCAATACATTGTACCGGATGCCTTCTTTTTGCAGCCGATACTCTCGTTCAATTTGCTGAATCTGCGCCATTTTTGAATCCCCGCCCTTGAGTGGAAGATTCAGGCACTTGACCATTTGTGCATAAGTGTAGCTTTCGCCAACTAATAAAGAACTCATATTTTTTCTCCTTTTATTTTTTAGATTAGTTGCTTCAACAGACGACCCTCCTTTCCGTAAACCGCCTTTTGAATGCTTGAAAAGCGGCTTCGATAAGATCCTTGATGTAAGAAAAAGAAAAAGCTCACCAAAAGCGGCACAACGAAAAAATCGCAAGGAGCAAAAGTGAATTTGCCTTTATGCGATAATTCAGTTGGGGGAAGTAACTAGCTTCCCAATGCTTTTTCTAGTGAGCTTCTTATATCTTAATTTCTTTACTCACCCATATTATACCATAAAACATTGTTTTCGTCAAGTACTTTTTAAAAAATAATTTACAGAAAAATAAAATAATTTTAACATAAATTCTCTTGACTAATTTATATTTTATTTAACTGCGATAATACATCTGTATAGATATACTAAACATATAGGTGTTGCGAAGTCTTAATAGAATTTATAGTTTGACTATTATATTCCTCATATAAAATAAGATAAGTAGTAAAGAAGATAATAGTCAAATTTTTCTTTCCTCCACCATAACCACATTCCCACAATTGACACAAGCGATCCTAACCTCTTTCGTTGCCCTGACGCTGATTCCGCAAAGGGGGCAGATATATTTCCTTGTGCTGGACGGCTTGCGTATCAGATTGGGACTGTCGGTTGGAATCTGATGCGTTCCGGTTCCCGGTATCTGAAATACAGTAGCTTCGTTCCGATTGATGAGAATGTCGGTCAGGTCGTTGTCCAGAACGAATTGCAAAAGCTCGTCTGCGGGAGCGGTATGCGACCAACCGTATTGGGGACTGTGGGTCAAGAGTAATCCGCGCGACTCCGCCGCGCGCTTGAATCGTTGATTATGATAGGTATTGCCTCTGGAGCAATCCTTGACACCGTGGATGTAATTATAGTAATGCACCATTTCATGCAACAGCGTTGCACATACACTTTCAATCGGTCTTGCAAGCGTCCCTGCCCCAATGTTGATTTCATGGGAGCACCCGTTCTTGGAGATCCAAGTATCATCCCGCAGACTGAAATGTCCGTAGGCTTTTGGAGTGCTCTGAATGGTGATGGTTGGTCTTGAAAGTTCACTTTCAAAGAACCGGGAATTGAGCAGATCAAAGATTTTGTTCAGGTATCCGGCAACGCGATTGTAGCTGGTTAATTCTTTCATGATTTTCTCCTTTGTTTTCTGATTTGTGTTTTGGGTTAGCGATGCAGATCAATGATGAGTATGACGAGGACAATGACGATAAGAAACAGCATTTTTCCACCTCCTTTGGTATTTTGAAATATCTATATCAAAAGAACCGCGCTTTTTGACGGCGCGGTTCTTGTTGTTGTTGTTGTTCGATTCATTGTGTTATGAATCCGTTTTAAGCCCGATTTTACATAAAATGGGCTGTTTTTGTGCTCAAATGGCAGATAAGAGTGATCTTTTCCCACTAAAAAATAAAAAATAGGGAGCGGCAATATCCTCCATTTACCGCTCCCGATATCCTGTTATTACCCTGTCATTTATCCCTATAATACTCTTAAAACCAAATACTGATTTCTGATCAGGCAAAGCCCGTCAGGGCTTCTTCTGTTGGAGTCCTGCTAAGGACTACAATAGAAGACGAATGTCGCAGTTAGGAAAGAGACAGGTCAATGTTTTATACCTAACTTTTGTTATGAATTATTCTTACATCTCTCT
>JALERA010000092.1:0-10871 GCA_022764365.1 Bacillota bacterium | reverse complement strand
TCTTTGATGTACTCGAGTGCATTACGCTTAAATTCATCACTGTACTTTCTTGACATTTGGATTTCCTCCTTCTTGTATAGATATTTTACTATTATAGAAGGAGTTTTGCAAAACCAGTGTCCGAAATTTATTCTAGCATCAAATAATACAATTTCGACATAATACTTAAAATATTTTTTATTACTTCCACATCGGTTTCACCCCACATTCTGTAATTTATTCCGCGATTATGCGTTGTTGCTGTATTTCAAAATTCCCCTCAGTATACTGCGCTTGTAGATTGCAAAGGCCCGATTGTATCAACAATCTTGCCGTTTTTATAGCATTTTACTGATTTTACATCTAAATAATATGTACCTTTTGCTGTCAGCTTATAGGTTTCGTAGAAATTGAACTTTCCTGTATTCGGATTTTGTTCCACCCGAAAGTTTTTCCAAGTTTTAACTGAGCTTGCGGTACTTCTTTTCATGATGCAGGCATTGACGCTAACATAGTCAATCGCATCTTTATTCTTAGGCATAACGGAAATGTACGCTTCTGCTGTTCCGTCCTTTGCTATACTCAGCAGGATTTTCGCGTCATTTACCGCTGCGTATAATGGCGCAATCTCTGCGGCTTCTGCTATGCCTAAAGCTCCGAAAAGTAATATGATTGCAAGCACAGCACTCAAAATTATTTTCCTTTTTTTCAAAATAAAACCTCCTTTTAAAGCTTTCTTACTAAGAATTACTTTTTGAAAAGAGGTTTTGTGACACAATTTTAAATTTTCTTACTTATTCTTGTTATAAATAACCCACAGCCCTTTTAGCAACAGGTCCTTATCCAGCAGCACTTTGCGCCTGCAGAACGGCACGATTAAATCTGTCAGCCCGCCTGTAGCAACGACCGTCACCGTCTGTCCGAGCTCTTCCTCCACGCGATCGATAATGCCGTCGATGGCAGCCGCATTGGAATAGATCATACCGCTGCGCATGCATTCCGTGGTATTTTTGCCGATGACGCGGCGCGGCGGCTCCAAATCAATCTCCTTGAGCTGTGATGCTTTTTCTGCCAAAGCGTTCAAAGAGGTCTTGATTCCGGGCATAATCATACCGCCGATATAATTTTTCTTCTCATCGACTACGCAGAGCGTCGTTGCGGTTGCTAAGTCAAAGATTGCAAGCGGCAGCTTGTACTCCGCAATTCCGCCGACTGCAACCGCAATCAGGTCGCGCCCAATCTGCGCCGGATGATCCATTAGGATGTTCATTCCGTTTTTAATTCCCGGACCTACGATAAGCGCCTCTTTTTGATTATTTTGTATAGAGCTTCTTGAATAATCTTCGTCAGAGGCGATACGACAGAGCTGATAATCGCGCCCTCAATGTCTTCGGGAGGAACGCCGTTAATATCCATGATCATTTTAATGTCGATGGCATACTCCATCTC
Source organism: Bacillota bacterium (assembly GCA_022764365.1). Lineage (GTDB taxonomy): Bacteria > Bacillota > Clostridia > Peptostreptococcales > Anaerovoracaceae > CAG-238. The sequence goes on along the minus strand of JALERA010000092.1, from coordinate 9,443 downwards.
CATCTTGGTTTTGTTGGTAGACAGTCTTTCGGTAAAGTACCGCTTCTTTCCGTCCCGTATTTCCGATGTCAACTGCTAAAATCATTTTAAACTCCTAACAGAAAGGGGCCGTGACAGCCCCATAATTTCATTATTTATTAATCGCTTTTGAAAGCACCTTCGATACCGTGCCCGCCGCGATAAAGTTTACGGCTGCTTCAACAACTCCGTTTACTCCAACGAATGCAACGAGGAACGGCCAAATGGCGTTCGTCGGCAGATTGGATCCTGCCATTGTGGATATGAATGTATCGTTGCTCCAGAAGAACACGATGATGCACGTCATGAAGAAAAGCGTATTCAGCAGTGCTGTGGCAAGCGATGCGATGAAATACGATGCTGTCTTCATTTTTCCGGTGCTGTGTAATGCCTTGAAGAGGAGGCCCGAAAGCCATCCGCACAGGACTCTCGGAACGATGCAGGTTATGAATGCTGCAACCGGATTCAGTCCGAGAAGCAGCGCCCCGAAACTGGATGCACCGAAGCACTGAATGAAACTTGTAATCCCGAAAATTCCTCCGAGAATCGCTCCGACCGCCGGTCCGAGGATAATGGCTCCGATTGCCACCGGCAGAACCATGAATGTAATCTCAATCGGACCTGCCTTGAGGTATCCCAGTGGTGTGTACGCGAAAATCAGCATAATTGCAACAAGTATGGCCATTTGTACCATCTTCTGTGTCCGCGTATTGATGTTTTTTTCCATTTGAAAACTCCTTTTCCGCTGTCGCCCCGCTGCCTGCGGGTGCAACGCTTACTTAAAATTATTTTTATAATACAGGATTCTGAGCCCTTCAAGGGTCAGATCCGGTACATACCGTATAGGGGTTTCGCAAAGCGGCAGAATTGTACCCGCAAGTCCGCCCGTTGCAATGACATGCAAATCATCGGTAAGAAGTTCTTCGCTTATTTTACGGAAAAATCCGTCTATCATGAGTGCATGTCCGTTCAGAACGCCGGAATTCATGGATTCCCGGCTGTTTTTGCCTATCAGCCTCTTCGGCATGGCAATGGATACGTCCGGAAGTTCGGATGCCTGCATTGACAGTGCATCAAGCGACACTCTGACTCCCGGGGCTATGATAACGCCTGTAAGCGTATTTTTTGCATCGATGACAGTGAGCGTAGTGGCAGTACCGAAGTCGATAATCATAAGCGGCCCGTCATCGCTTCCCAGAGCCGAAACCGCATTTGCGACGATATCCGCCCCAAGCTCCGTCTGGCTGTCGATTTTAATATTGAGTCCGGTTTTAATCCCCGGCCCGACTTCGAGCGTTCGAATCCCGAACAGCGACCGGATTGCAGATGAAACCGCAATCGTAATCGGCGGGACTACCGAAGACAGAATGCTTCCGGTTATGTTCTTTGTATCAACTCCGTTCAGAAGAAAAATCCCCTGAAACAGAACCGCATATTCGTCAGCGCTTTTGGCCCTGTCCGTAGAAATTTTGCTCTTCATTATGAGCGAATCGTCTTCTGCGAAAACGCCTATGTCTATGCTCGAATTTCCGATGTCAACCGCAAGCAGCATGTTTTCCCTCCTATGCTCTCGGATGTGTCCTGTCATACACATCTTTAATTCTGTTTTTTACGACCGCCAAGTATGCCTGGGTAGCCGAAATATCCTCGTGCCCCATAAGTTCCTGCAGGGATTTCACATCGGCTCCGTTCTGCAGCATATGTACCGCAAACGAATTTCGGAGCACCTGCGGCGTGAGGCTTATCGAAAGCCCTGCGGCCTTGCCGTACTCTTTCAGCACCTTCCAAAGCCCCTGCCTGGTTATCGGCTTTCCTGCATAATTGACAAATAAGATATCCGTCTCATTGTCTTTGAGCAAAACGGGTCTGGCGGTGAGGCAGTAATCCTCAAGCGCACTTCTGCAAATCTTACCCATCGGTATGATTCTCGCCTTGCCGCTTTGCGGTGAGCATTTGACAAAGCCCATCCGGAGGTTTAAGTCATCCTCCTGCATTTCTATAAGCTCGCTTGCACGGATTCCCGTTGCATACAAAAGCTCCAAAATTGCTCTGTCCCGTATTCCTTTCGGCGTTTTGTCGGGCATTTTCATGAGCTTGTCTATCTCTTCAACACTTATGTATTCAATTTCTTTCTTATCAACCCGCGGCGATTTGATGCCCTCTGCGGGATTTTCGGCAATCTTCCCGATTTTCTGAAGATAATGATAGAATGCCCGCAGAGAAGCGAGTTTTCTGTTCAATGTTGCCTTTGACATCTCCTGCGCTCTGAGTTCCATCAAATACGCCAAAAGCTCGGTGTTGGTAACCTCCTCAGGCTTATATGTTCCCCTGTCGTTTATAAAAACCTCAAAATTCCGAATATCTCTTATGTACGCTTTTTTCGTGTTCTCAGACATGTTTCTTTCGCTCGAGAGATAGTCTGCATAATCCTGATAATTCATTCTTCTGCTTCTCCTTGCCCGATAAGTGAGTACCTTAAAGTATAATACTTATCCGACGCAATTTCAACGAAAAAATAATTTTTTTGTCGAATTATGTAAACCCTTTCGTGCATGGAACTCCGTTACGGCCATATATTGTTTATGAGGTCATAAGCTATGAAGATAAATTACAAGATTTTTGGGGTTTTCCTGTTTATCATTGCGGTGGGAATCTGCACCGGTTCCTTTTTTGAAACGGGCATGACGGATGGTTCGAAGTCTGGATTTTTTGATGCCCTGATTTCGTTTTTTCATGCGGCAGAGGCAGGCGGCACAGAAAGCGAGAACTTTTTCTCTGAAAATTTCCTTTCGGCACTCGGTTCGTTTCTGCCCGTGCTCCTAATCGGGTATGTTTCGGCGTTTCTGCCGATCCTGCTTCCGCTCATCCCGCTGTACATTTTCACACGCGGAATGTCCGTCGGCTTTTCTGCGGCTGCGATTCTTGAGACTTTCGGTCTGAAAGGCATCGGCTACATCCTTACCATGCTCATGCCTCCGCATTTCATACAGCTGCCGGTATTCTGCTTCCTCGGTATTCTTTCCTTTCAAACCGGCCTTGTGACGCTTTCCTATCTGTTTTCAAGCCGTCGAAGATCCGCTGCTTCACGCAGCGCAAAAAAAGCTTTGCAGTCTGATATACGAAAGTACTCCGTGTCTTATGCTGCAGGGGGCGCCTTGATCGTTATTTCCTGCCTGCTTCAAGCTTTCCTTCTTCAAGCAGGTTCTTGACCGCCATAATAGCTATGATTGTCTTTGCATCCTGAATATCGCCGTCCATCACCATCCTGTGAAGTCTGCTTATCTCATATTCTTCTATGTCGATGGCTTCGTTTTCATCAAAATTCGTCTCTCCCGGGGTGAGATCGGTGCATAAGTACAGATACAGAATTTCTTCGGAATATCCGACTGACGGGTAAAACTGCATGAGGAATTTTATTTTTCCCGCCGTATATCCGGTTTCTTCCTTCAATTCACGCTTTGCTGCTGCCTCTGCGGACTCGCCGGGGTCGATTTTTCCTGCCGGAACTTCGAGCATTACCCTGCCTGCGGGTTTGCGATACTGCCTTACCATAACGAGCTTTCCTTCGCCTGTTACAGCAGCAAGCACCGCTCCGCCGTTATGCTCAATGATTTCGCGCATTGATGTCCCGTTCTGCACCGTAACCTCATCGCGCCTGAGGTTAATGATGGCACCTTCGTATATTCTCTCACTTTTAATGGTTTTCTCTTCAAAAGTCATATCTGTCCTCCAAAATTTCGTTCTGCGGTAATATTAGCATATTTTAAGGCAAAAGAAAAGAGCCCGCATCGGAGAGAGTATTATCACCCGCGTGCGGACTCCTGTTTTATCGAATTATCGAGGCTCAACAATAAGCTTTATTGCGGTCCTTTCCTCTCCTTCTATTTCGATGTCGGTAAATGCCGGAACGCACACAAGGTCAATTCCGCTCGGGGCCACGAATCCTCTTGCAATCGCTACCGATTTGATTGCCTGGTTCAGTGCCCCGGCTCCGATTGCCTGTATTTCGGCTCCGCCCTTTTCTCTCAAAACACCTGCCAGTGCCCCTGCTACCGAATTCGGATTTGATTTCGCTGATACTTTTAAAATTTCCATTGCTTATCCTCCTGTGAAATTTCTTTTATTGATGTAATACACACTGCCCTCTCAGGCCGTTTTATCGATTATACCTTATTTTTGCCACGTGTTTCCAAAAATTTATCGACAAATTCTTCAAAAATTCGTAAAAAAATAAGTTTTTTCACATTTTTTTCACAGAAACACTTGCATTTTTTCATTTTTTTATCTATAATAAGAGCGTGGTTATCCCCCCTGATAACCTCATAATCTCAAATCCAAAATACCCCTTTTGAACAAAGTAGACTGCTCCCCTGCAGTCTATTTTGTTTTAAGGCATGAATCGAGAAAGGGATTTTGATATGGAAATATACGATTACACGCATCAGTGTGAATATTTTAACTCCAAAATTTTGCAGCGGTATTTAGGCGGCATGCGCCTTGGCGTCTTTGATATCGAAACGCTCGGGCTGTATCCCAAATACAATCCGATGATACTTGCCGGAATCATGGGAATCGAACCTGACGGAAGCTGCCATGTCCGCCAGCTCTTTGCGGAAACGAGTAAGGCGGAGGAAGAACGCTTGCTGCTTGCGGAGCTTGAAAACGAACTTTCAAATTTTGACTGTATTCTAACCTATAACGGCAGATACTTCGATATCCCGTATGTGTACGAACGGGCATCAAAACTCGGCTTTGATGACTATTGCATCCGGTCGTTCAATCTTGATCTGCTTCTGTTCCTGCGTCATTACAGCAGCCTTCGCGATACCATCGGCAGTCTCAGGCAGAAGAACGTAGAACGCTACATGGGGCTTGCCCCGGATCGCGGTGATGAAATCTCGGGTGGGGAAAGTGTTCTGCTCTATAAAGAGTTTGAGAAATGCCGCGATGAAATACAAAAGGATGCCCTGCGTGAAAAAATACTTCTTCACAACCATGACGACCTTCTTCAGCTTTATAAAATTTTCCCGGTGATTCTGCAGACGGATATCCATGCGGCGATGAACAGACTCGGCTTTCCGATTAAAGGCGAAAACGGATGGCCGAACCTTCATATAAAAAGCATCAAGGTCACGGCGAGTGCGCTTTCGGCAAGCGGAACATACTGCGGACCGCAGCTGTCGTTTTGTGCCTGCAGCACGCCGGATATGCCATACAACTGTACCTTTGCACCAGACCGCAGTTTCACAATTGAGCTTCCGGTTCGCGGATTGAAGGCTCAGCTGACCAATCCAATGGAAATCAACGAGCTTACGCAGGCGCTGCTTGTCCGCTTCATGCGTGACAATCCGCTGAACGCCTGATACCGTTATTTAAAAAAGAACCACCACACCATCAGTGCTGCCTGCAGGATGAGAATTGCCGGCACGCCGATGGTGAATTTTTTATGCTTTGTTTTATGTCGGAAAGCGTTCATTCCTAGCAGTGCGCCCACGGAACCTCCGATTGCCGCAAGTCCCAGAAGCGTAGATTCTTTCGTCCGCCATGCGCCTTTTTCCGCCTTTCGTTTATCAATTCCGAATGCGAAAAATGCAATAAGATCGATTGCAATTAAATAATAAAGAAAATATTTCATAGCTTTCTCCTTTTTTCCTATTGTATTTTACTAAAAAATGCAGATGATAGCAAGGAGGTGATAAAAATGAAACCAACACTTGCGACGCTCGAGGGCGTGGATCTCAGCGCAATTACGGAAGCTGAGGAAAAAATCAACAAAGGTCACAAGGAAAAAATCGCTTTGGTAGCATATGTGACACTTTAATCATCATGGCAGGCATTCGTGAAAAACGGGTGCCTGTTTTTTCTCGTTTGCCGTCTCTGCAAAATTTTGCTATAATACTTTCAAAAAAGTGTAACCTGCCTGCCCGAAACGGTGCTTATCAGGGTGAAGGCCTTCAATACAAAATAAGAGGAGATGATTCCCCTTGGACGACAGCAGAATTGTTGAATTATTTTTACTGCGGGACGAAACGGCGGTAAAAGAAAGCAGTGAAAAATACGGAAACCGCCTGCGTGCCCTGTCTTACGGCATCGTCAGAGATATGCAGACCGCCGAGGAATGCGAAAACGATACTTATATGGAAGCGTGGAACTCGATTCCGCCGCACGAGCCGAGAACCTATTTGTTTGCGTTTCTTGCACGGATTGCGCGCCACCTTTCCTTAAACTTCTGCCGTGACCGCGGCAGGCTGAAGCGCAGCGCGTTTCTGTGCGAGCTCAGCACGGATCTTGAGCAGTGCATTCCCGCTCCCGATGACGCACAGTGCCGCATCGACGACATTGCTTTTCAGGAGATGCTCAATGCGTTTCTCGGTACCCTAAGCGATAAGAAGCGAAATATCTTCATTCGCCGCTATTGGTATCTGGACTCCGTTGCCGACATTTCCATGCGATTTGGACTATCCGAAAGCAGTGTGAAAACCACGCTCTTCCGCTGCCGGAAAAAGCTTCGGGAACATCTTGAAAAAGGGGGCTACACTATATGAGAGGACAAGATTTTTTAGATAAGATGGGGCTGATTGAGCCTGCCTATGTCGAAGCGGCAGACATCATGTCGAAAAAAAAAAGCATTTGGATAAAGTGCGGAGCCGCTGCAGCCTGCCTCTGCCTTGCAATCGCAGGGTTCGTCGTAATCGGACAGCAAAACGAGCCTTCGCAAAGCGGTTTATCGGGACTTCAGCCAATCACGATACCCGAGCTTGCGGTCGGCGGAATGGGATTCGAGGGGTATTTGTATCACGATATATCGGAGCTGAAGAATGAAAATCCTTGGTCCGAAGGCAGCCAAATCACTGCACTTCCCGTATACAAAAACGGTTTCTATGACGCAACCCATGCAGGCATTCCTCTCGGGCTTAACGAAGCGGAAATGAGAGAACGCCTCGACTCTGCGGCATCTGCACTGAAACTCGAAATCCTTTCGACGACGGTGCTTACCGAAGAGGACTATACTTCGGATGCTTCTTCCACTGTTCCGACCGAGATTCACGCCAAAACCGACAATGGAGAGCTTCAGGTCAGTGCAAACGGAAATATCGTTTACCTGCTTCCTGATGACGGGCTTGCGCTTCCGGAAGAATATACTTCCACTTACAGCGGCAAAACCGATGCCGATGCGGAGAAGGTTCTCGCCTACCTGAGTGAGCGCTACGCGGATCTTCTGAATTTCAAGGAACCGAAACTGCTATCCTATGGAGACTATGACATCTACGGGAATTTTGACCGCCGCTATATCGTTTATGACACTGCAGGCGATGATACACAGGATATCCTCAATTATAACCTGCGCTATGCACGCTTTTCGCCAAGCGAGACAGGAAAGCTCTATGCCATCTATCTTTATGACGCACTGGCTGCTGCGGAAAAAATCGGAGATTATCCGATTATCACCGCTGAGGAAGCAACGAAGCGGCTGGTGTCGGGACAATATCAGACCAGCGCTCCCGCGGAATTTCCGGGCGAAGAGTTCATAGGCAAAGTCGAACTGGTCTACCGCAGCGGTTCTTCGGAAGAGTTGCTCCTGCCGTATTACCGTTTCTATGTTCTGCTTTCCGATGAATATGCGCCGGACACCGATAACGGGCTCAAGACCTATGCAGCCTACTATGTTCCTGCCATCGCCGATGAATATATTGCGGGCATGCCTACCTATGACGGCCGGTTTAACGGATAAATCGCATTCTTAATTGGGAAAAGCCGCTTCCCTCGCGTGGGAGCGGCTTTTGAGCGCCTTATTATTCTTTCACAAACGATTGGATTAAATATCGTCCGTCTTTTTCTTTGAGGGTCAATACATTCCTGCTTCCGTCTTTGCGAGGAGCACCGTATAATTTCACTATGCCGTCTTTCTTTGTTCCCCTTTCCGGTTCAAATGTCCATCCTCCGGCATCGCTGGTAAAGTTTACGAATCGGTCAATTTCTTTTACATAAATGCTGTCCCAATATTCCTGCGTATTGTTTGCCTTTATCTCATCCAGACCGATACCGGTGTAATACTCAAGCCCTTCATTGATAATCTCAGGCTTATACAGCCGTACAGGTGCAGGTGAGGTATCAACGGTAATTCCCTGCTCCCGATATTCCCGCCAAAACTCGGAAGCCTCAAGCTTTTTCTTGAGTTCCGGCGTCCACTCAAGAAAGGCGTCGAACTGCGGATAGTACTGAAGGAACTTTTTAAAATCCAGCTTTTCCGGGCTGCTGTATTTGCTCGAAAGGAAGCAATACATCGTGTTCGTGTTGTAATTTAATCCACCGAATCCGCCATATGGACAGTATCCATGGAAGTTTGTACCAATGTTTGAGACAACTTCACCTGACAGTTCACCGTCCGGCGCAGCAAGCAGTTCTGTCCATTCTTCCTTGCTTAAAGCATACGCTTCTCCCTGAAATATCGTGCTGCATTCTTTTGTAATTGCACCCGATGTCAGTTCCTGCGTAAAGGTCTTGGTAATTCGATAGATTCCCGTCGGAAGCATTCCATAATCCCTGCGGAGTGAAATATATTGTCCCGTCGACCTACCCGCTTTCAGCTCATATTGGTTCTGCTCATCCTCCTTGTCCGTCGAATCAATGGGCTCCAGCATCTCCCAGTTTGATGCGTTGTCTTCGTAGAGAATCCGGGCAGAACCGTCTCTGCTTGAAATCTCCGTATTTCCCGTATATCGTTCCACACGATACCTATCATCATACCGCAGGGTTTCATTGTACTCGCTCCTGCCTGTGTTTCTGATGTGAAGATAAACCTCCTCCATAAGTCCCCCGCTTGCGCCCAAGTCCATATGCAGATTTGTTTGATAATATTCCTGCAATAGGCTCGCCATTTGCGGACAGGTAAGCCAGTGTCCGTTGATTCCGTTTTCTTCGTAAGATTCTTCGGTATACTTTGCGATGTAGTAAAGACCGCTGCCCTCACCCATATCGCCGCGAAGCTCGAGTTTTTCTCCATTTTTGAGCCGCAGTACCAATGTATCTGTATATTCGCCGTTAGCGCTGTCTGCAGTCTCCGCAAAATCTTCTTTCTCCAAAGTCCCGAAAAGATCCAGAAGCTTCTGTATTTCTTCTTTCTCACCGATTGCGATGCTTTCCGTTTCCTTTTGATACAGGTACATATATACCACGTCGTCTGCCTTGAGGCTCGAAAAATATTTTTGGCACAGTCCCGCATCTGTCCTTGGGTTTGTAATCAGCGAAACGCAGGCCGCTGTCAGTGTCAAAACCGCAAGGATTGCAATCCATGTCTTCGGCTTTTTGAAAGCTGCCAGTGCCTTTACCCTTGCGCTCACTTCCTTCTCGCCGCCGATAAAAGATGTCGTGCCGAGGATGAACCGCTCCGTTCCTGCTGCCGCTCTCACCAAAGTTTCGGCGTA
>JALERA010000083.1:0-3572 GCA_022764365.1 Bacillota bacterium | reverse complement strand
CATTACGGTTACTGAGAAACAGTCGGAGAATCTCACTCCACTTCCGTTAGTTATCCTTATAAACTGTGTATTCAGTTGTTCCGATTTCTCGGCTACACCAACATATTATCACCTGACGCATATAAATGCAAGTGTTTTTTGATCGGACAAAAAGGCAAAAAGGCCACCGTTTCCGATGACCTTTCCGTTGGTATTTATCACTTATTTATTTAGACCAGGTCCTTGCAGCGTACTTACACTGCTTCAGTGCAGTCTTTGCAATGAGTTTGCCGTTTTCATCGTAAACTCTTACCTGAACTTTGTAGAAGTATTTCGTGCCCTTCTTACCGCTTGTGTTTGTGTAAGAAGCAGTTTTCTTCGTTATCGCCGACTTATAGGAAGCGGACTTCTTCGTTGAGCGATAGAAGCGATACTTCACGGTGAAGCCTTGTGCTTTCATTTCTTCGATGAATGCTTTAGTTTTTGCATCAGGATTGAATACAATCTTGATGTTTCCGTTCTTCAGCTTGGAGGAACGAGCCTTTGCAGCTGCCTTTTTGACGCCTGCTTTCGCCTTTGCAATTTTTTCTGCCTTAGCGGTATCATCTGCAGTCGGTTCATCTGCCTTTTCTACTGCAATCGTTACCGTGGAACCGGTCGCTGCTTCGGACATCGTCTTCAACTCGTCCTGCGTGTAAGTCTTTTCACCGAACGGTGTCTTGATTGTCAGTTTCGCGTTCGTGTCTTTCACGATGGAGTCAATGAAACTCTTGTCAAGCGTTACATCTGCCTTCGCCGCATCGCCAACAGCCGATTTGGAAACATTCAGGATGATTTCCTTGGACTTATTCGCCTTTGCCTGTTTCAGGATTTCCTTCTGGTTTTCAGCAGAAACCTTAACATCTGCAACCTTTGTCTTCGTGCCGTCTGCGTTCGTCTTTTCGGTTACTTTGACCTCGGTTGGTGCGATGGTTGTGCCGGCCTTGGTGTCGGAGGTGACGTTTTTGATTTCTTCGGTCTTGCCGCCGATAGCTCCCGGTACAGTTGTCCAGTCCTTCGTGTAGAACCATTCAATCTTTTCACTGCCGTTCAGTTTATAGGCGTTTGCCGGAATATCCGGAAGTTTTCCGTCCACCTTATACATCCAGCCTGAATTTTGACCTTTGTCAAACTCGCCAAGACCGTCGATTTCCGCGATGTAAGTACCCGATGCCTTTAATACATAGGTTTTTCCCGCATTTCCTAACACTGCCTTTAAAACATCCATGACTGTAGTTGTTCCTGCGTTGATGATATATGCACTATCCTTCACAAGGCTTTTTCCTGTTTCATCATATACGCCGATAGAAACTGTATTGACTTTTTCTGACGAAGATCCGTCATTTGCACTGACAGTAATAATAAAGTCTGCAGTTTTTCCTATACTCTTATTAACAAAATTATCAAATTCTTCATATTTAACAGTCACCGTCTTCGTGCCTGCTGACGTTGTGTCAAATCCGCTATAGGACAATTGCGTTCCGCTCGTAATTTCCGACGGATTTGCGGTTATACCATCAATCGAAACGTCTTTCTTTGTTCCGCCAATTGTCTGCGCAGTTACAGTCAAACCTGTCAAATCAATTGTTTCGCCTATCTTATACGACAACTTTTTAGGGGCGGTAATGAATATGTCACTTAAAGCATCATTGATTGCAGGCAAACTGCTGACTGGCTGCAGTCCATTCCAATATCTTCCTTGACTATTATAAATGTTTCCACTTGTTGCATCTACACCGTCTGTAATATTCTTGTACGCAGTAAGTGCCTTAAACGCTTCTACCGTTGCGCTTTCATTGGTATTAGCACTTTGGTATCCGAAAGTGTCGTCCTGCAGTTTATTGCTCAGTAAGTAGTCAATAACATCTGTACCTGCTTCTTCATCTACAACAATTTCACTTGCCTTTTTACCCTGCAGTGCTTCATAAAGAGTAATGTAGGCTAAATAATTTGTGCTGTCTTTGCTTTTTTCAGAATTTTTATCGATAAAAGCATTTGCTTTTTCTATAGACGCTTTAACAGATGCATCCGTCGCAGCATATGGCAATAATGCCTGTGCTACGGAAGCGGTATCTCCTGCTGTTCCGGGATAGCTTACACCTGCGTATGTGTAGCCTCCCCAAGAGCCGTCCGCCGCCTGTGCTTCAAGCATATATTTGATTAAGACGTCTCTGCTCAGCGACGCGTTTTTCGGGAGTTCAAAATTGAATGTATCATAAGCGAGTAAAATATATGGTGCCGTATAAATTCCGTAAGGTCCTAAATCAGCAATGTTTGAATTATAAATTTGTTCAAGCAAATTGTAGCTTTTTTCGGCTGTATCTTTGATGTTTCTTGGATCATATCCCATCGCTGTCAATGCGATTACATCTTTTGCGAGCGTCGAAAGCTGTGCGGACGCAACAATGTCACCGTACACCTTTTTCAGGTAAGTATTTACATCTGTTTCTGATAAGGTTCCGCCATTTGCATAAAATGCCGTAATCCAATCACTGTCATAACAATATTCCTTTTTTCCACTTAAAGATTTAACTGCTTTTTTAATCGCTTCCTGCTGTTCAAAATCGCTTAATGCCGGAATGCTCTGCGTAGTGTTCGGCAACCCGCCTTCCACAACAAATTGTAAGGTATAAAGGAGTTCGCCACCTGTCCAATCTGCATTGTACAAGTTTTGAATGCGTATATAGTCCGCAGCTCCATCCCCATTTGCGTCAAGCTTTACGTCCGCCGAGGCAGCGCCTGCGGTGGTATCTTCATAGCTTCCTGCTATATGTCCATTTTTTCCGTAGTTGTATGCTAAGAAGTTTTTTTTATCTTTTTTCTGAATTACAGCCTCATTCGTGCCCGCAGGTGCATGAAGAATGTATAAGTCACTTTTATCATTTGAATAAGCGTCTTTATAAGTATATCCATCTTTTACCCATGTATCAGTTGTTTCAACTGTTTTCCCACCGATTGTAACTTCAACAGGCAATTGATATACTAATTTAATTACACATATAAGGCTGCTTGTCGGCCATCCCTGTCCTTCCGCTGCTACATAAGGTGTTTGAACCCAAATATAATCGGCAACATTATCCTTATTATAATCTACAGAAACCTCTGTCTGTGTTACGCCTTCAGTCCCTCCATTTTCATAATAACCAGCGAGCCAGTTTTTTTCAGCATCATAGTTGTATACCAAAATTTTGCCATTTTGATAGTCGCCTACCGTAATTTTATCGATTTCCGGTGCTACTGCGACCTCAAAAACATCAGCAACACCGTTATAATCGCTGCTAAGCTTTTCTCCCGTTGCTGTAGCACTCATTGCGTTTTCCCCGGCTTTTATTGTAACCGGGCAAGTTTGTGCTTGCTCGTTACTTTCTGTTGTATCTGTCGAATCTGCCGCAAACGCCATGCTCGGCATCATCGTGAACACCATCATCACTGCAATGAGGATGACCAGTATTCTTGAGAAATAACTGTTGTTTGTCTTCATTTTCTGTCTCCTTTCTTATGAAAAACTATTCTATATCTGTAAAATTCAAATTTCGAAAGCTGTTTACCGTCGG
>JALERA010000080.1:0-4370 GCA_022764365.1 Bacillota bacterium | reverse complement strand
GGATACAACGGCTGTATGTATTTCTCAAAATCTTCTTTTACGACAACAATAGATTGATCTGCCTGACAATATTTCTCCAGAAAATCGCCTAATATCCGGCAAGCTTCCTCTTGTTTTTCTTGAAAAAGACCGGATTCAAATGCATCCATTTTCTTTATCACGCAGATAAAAGCTTTTTGCAGTTCCCGCTTGAACTCCGGTGCAAATTCATCAAAACTTTTTCTGTTTTCGGGAATTAAGTAAATATCGATATACTCCCGAAAAACGGAAAGAACGATGTCGGTCGCCTGCAGAACGGCTTGATTTTGTTCAGTTTCCGGCAAAGAGCAGCTTTGAATATAGTCAACAGTCGATTCATAATAGCTATATGCGGTTTTCGGGCGTCGATCCCATAAACCGATCTGTATAGGTCCCATGCATCCGCAAAGCGATGCGCAATACGGAGCTTTCCATTCGAGCGGTTGCAAAAGCGAAATATGATTATAATATTTTTGTGCCATATCATAATCTTTGTAATCCCATGTACGCTTTGCCAGGGCGTACAGTTCCTCAATACTGACACCCTCCAATTTACCGGCAACCAAATCAATCTTCCCCGACTGCCGATCGACTTTTTCAAATAAATTTTCCGGCATCAATTTTCACCGCCTTCCGATTGGGCTTTTTCCAGCCAATGCTCTACCGCCTGTGTGTCACCGTTAATCATGGAGCCGACGCAGTTACCGACTGCTTTTGTAATCACCCGATTTTCGGCAATTGCCGGTTTCAGTTCAAGAAGCAACTCAATTGTGCGATTGAGTTTATCTTCCATAGAAGATAATTTAATCTCCATAAGTCCACTGATCTGACGGTACAGTGCGCTGTTCTGATCTTCTACCGAAAGCCTGTCCATTTTATCCGGAGAAAGAAGCCCATGCAAATAGGTAACATCCGTCGTTTTTAATGCACCGACATCTGCCATGCGGGAGAGTTCTTCCCGCAACGAGTCCTGCTGCTTCCGCAATGACTGATTTTCACGGTCATACAAGTCAAAAATCCGGATGATTTCATCCGCGTTGAACTCTTCGCATTCGATTCCCTTACTTTTGCCGTATGCCGCCGTTGCCGTATAGAACACACGAAGATAGCTGACGATGGTATCAACGGCAATTTTCTTTTCGCCTTTATGTTTATGTGCATTGACCTTCAGTGTGTAGTCTTGCATTTTATGAAAGGTGTAATCGTCCACCCTGAGGGTATCGGAAAACAAAGCCACGACATCCGGTTTTTTGAGAAGTGCGCCGCAAGTTTCGTTTGGTTTGAAATCAATTCCCACTGCCATAATAACTGTTTTTATGAACTGCTCCTGCATATCGAGGTAGGAATCATAAAAAGAATTGCTTGCCGATTTGATATTGCGCTCCACGGTCAGATACCGATCGTAGAGCCGAGGTTCAATATGAATCAGATATTCAAACATTGCAGTTTCTCCTTTAGATCCTTTTTCCCATATATTTCAATATTCTAAGTGAAGCAAGCCACCCTTTATGATAAAATCTGTTTCGGTAGAGAGCTTTTTGATAATCGTAACCTTCTCACCACAGATTACAGCATCATCGGCTAAATCATCTATATAATATTATAACTGAAAATGCCTGAAAAGTCAATGAATTACGGCGATTTCTGCCATTCTTAATGTTCAATTCGCTCCCATTTTAAGGAAGCCTTCAATCGTAATCTTCCTCAGCCGACAACCTTTTTTCCTTTTCCTTCTCGTAATAATACTTGCCCTTACACGGAACTGAGCAAAACAACCGTGCCCTTGCCCCCGGTGTCCGCTGAATAACCGCTCCGCACCACCAGCAATAGTATTCAGAACGCGCTTTTTCTACCGTCAGCCCTTTTTCTTTGAACAGTCTTTGCACCCTGCTCTTGCAGCTGATTCCAAGGTAGTAGCTGATTACCCTGCAGCCCAGTCCTTCTGCACGGAGTGTGCTGACCTGCTTATAAAATTGTTCTTTACCACCCCCAAACGGAGCGTTGCAAACCTCGCTGTAGTCAAACGGAGTAGATGTATACCGTCTTGCGGCTCGTTCCCGCCAGGCAATCATATCCAGCTCCTTTCGCTCTTTTTGTTTTCTTGCATTACCGCCCGGCGTAAATAATCCGATTGCACCTTCCAGTTCGTTTCCGTCCCGGAAAACGATTCGTACGCAGTCATCCGTTTCTACAACAATTCTGGAAATAATAATCGGCAGGCAGTCCAATTCGTAATAAAGATCCGGCAGCCCGTTCGTTTCCCATTCCTGTAACACCTCGGTGGCCTTGGCGTTATTCAGAATATCCTTGCAAAGAGCAAAAATATTACGGTAAAACACCTGAAGCAGATGGCGGAGTGCGAACGCAATTTGATTCATTAACTCCTGCTCATACACCGAAGGCGTGTGACAGCCTGTTTTGTGCAGAACCCGACCGTTGCATCGCCATGCAGGATAATAGCCGGCATCGATTTGCGGTGCACGAAACATTTTTCTTCCGTAGGCCGAATTACACTCTCCGCAGTATATGAGATTGGAAAGCACACTGACGGTAGGATACCGTTGCTCATATCGAAGTCGCCGATCCTGCACCTCCTGCCATACTTCTGCAGAAACAATCGCTTCGTGCCCGCCGGTAACCAGGTACTGCGTCAAAATTCCATTATTTGATTCTGTCTTTTTTGTCAAATAGTCGACCGTGTATCCCTTTTGAAGCAAAGCTTCACCTTTGTATTTTTCATTATGCAAAATGCTGGATACCACACTCGAAAACCACTTCTTTTTTCCGGTTACGGTCAAAATTCCGGCTGCCATCAAGACATCTGCGATATTCTGAAAGCTTCGATTCTCAAGATACAGTAAATAGATAAATCGAACAATTCTGGCTTCCCGCTCGTCCACCAGCATTTCATCCTTGTGAACGCTGTAATATCCCAAAAAGCTGCTGTACGCAACGCTGTATTTTCCGTCTGCAAAGCGCTTTCGAATTCCCCACTTGATGTTTTCCGATATAGAGCGGCTCTCTTCCTGTGCAAAAGAGCTCATCAGCGTAATCAGCAGTTCTCCCTTGGAATCCAGTGTGTTGATATCTTCCTTCTCGAAATAAACCGCTACACCCGCGTTTTTCAGGGAGCGAATCGTCTGAAGAGCATCCACCGTATTCCTGGCAAAACGGGACAGCGATTTTGTCAGAATCAGATCGATTTTTCCGGCAAGTGCATCTTCTATCATTTGCTTGAAAGCCTCACGGTTATGAAATGATACGCCTGAAATGCCTTCGTCCGAATACAATCCGGCATCCTCCCAGTCCGGCCTGCTTTGAATCAAATACCGGAAGTATGCTTTCTGCGCCTCCAAACTGTTCTCCTGTTCTTCCTTTTCGGTAGATACCCGTGCATAAGCGGCAACTCGTTTTTTTACAGATACAGTACCCGGTTTGTTTTTCCATTCAGCAAGAGCCGGTATTTTGGTAATGATCCGTTCGCTCATAGCAATCCTCCTCCAATGCTCCGATAATCGGATGTATTCTGTGAATCAGTGCAATCCTGCCGAGACGAAATTCCTCGTCCGTTATAATCCTTTTTTCGCGGAGTGTTGTCAAAATGATTTTTCCAAGCCAATACTCCATTTCTCGTTTGTTTTCTTCCTCAGTCATGCCAAGTCTCCTTTCCATTTTCGGTAGTACTATTAATCACTCTAAATGCCCGAAAAGTCAAGACCTGTTTTGATAACTTTTTCTATTCGTTTTGCACCTCGCCGGAAAGCACCTATCGAAGCGTTTCACACCAAAAAACGCACCCAAAATGCTGGAAAGGAAAAATGCATCCACGGATAATCCCGTGGATGCAACCCGGAAAGCAGCGTTTTTCCCCCTTAATCGCTATTCGGAGCGTTTCACAAAAATCAGCCGAAAATGAGGTTTTCAGCCCCACTTTCGGCTGATTTTCTGCTTATAATCGGCTTTTATCCACCGCTTCAGAAAAATCACCTGACGGCAGAAATGCGGCTTGTGCCATAGTTACAGCACAATCCACTTTCTTTTTTTGGAAGGCTTTTTCTTTGCCTACTGCAACGCAAAATTTAAGGGCTGACCGCCATGGTCAGCCCTTATTTTTATTCATCAATCATGAACTGTTCGTCTCTCCTGTCGAGGCGACGATATCGCACAGCTTCGTATATTCGCAAAATATTCTGTATTCTTCACTGTCGGGTGCAGACTTCTTCAATTCTTTGATACGGTCATTCACCTTTTTTGCATCTACGGCATTATTATCATTAAGGTAATCAAAAAGAACGCCGTCCTCTGCGGTCTGTTCTTCGACCATTTCATCTAATTTGCTTTGTGTCTCGTCA
>JALERA010000052.1:0-28661 GCA_022764365.1 Bacillota bacterium | reverse complement strand
TCGACTTACTTACTTGAAAGTAACGAGCGGCACCCTGAGAAATAAAATGCTGGTTGACGGCGGAGAAAAAATCGAACAAATCCGCTTGTATAGCGGTGACAGTTTCCAATCAGTACAGAGCGCCGGCGCCGGCATGGTCTGTGCGGTTATGGGACCTGCCGGCTCCTACGCAGGCATGAGCCTGGGCTGCGAGGGCAGCCGGGCGGAGCCCGTGCTGCAGCCGGCACTCTCGTACGAGGTAATTCTTCCTGCAGGTCAGGATCCGGTCACTGCACTGGCAAAACTCAAGATGCTGGAGGAAGAAGAACCGAGCCTTAAGGTCGTCTGGAATGAGGAGCTGAAGCGTATCAACATACAGGTTATGGGCGAACTGGAACTGGAGATTTTGGAGCAGGTTATTGAGCGCAGATTCGGAATGGTTGTTTCCTTCGGAAGCGGCGGAATCATCTATAAGGAAACGATTGCTGCACCTGTAATCGGCGTTGGGCATTACGAGCCGCTGCGGCACTATGCGGAGGTGCAGCTTCTGCTGGAGCCGCTTCCGCGCGGAAGCGGAATGGTTTTTGGCAGTTTGGTAAGTGAGGATAAGTTTGCACTGAACTGGCAGCGGCTTGTCTTGACCCACCTTGCGGAAAGGGTGCACAGGGGTGTGCTGACAGGTTCGGAAATCACAGATATGCGGATATCCATTGCCGCGGGGCGCGCCCATCCGAAGCACACGGAGGGCGGAGACTTCAGGCAGGCAACATACAGGGCCCTCCGTCAGGGGCTTCGGAAGGCGGAAAGCATTCTGCTCGAGCCGATGTATGCTTTCCGCCTACAGCTTCCGCAGGAAGCTGTAGGGCGCGCCTTGACTGACTTGCAAAGGCTTGGGGCGCAGGCAAATCTTGATGAAGCGGAATTGATTACGGGAAGCGGACCGGTAGACACGCTTAGAGAATACTCGAAAGAAGTGGCATCCTATACAAAAGGAAGAGGAATTTTTTCTGTAATGCCCGCAGGATACATGCCGTGCAGCAGGCAGGATGAGATTGTACAGACAATCGGATACAGACCCGAAGCGGACCTCGAGAATCCAACCGGATCCGTATTTTGTGAACACGGCGGAGCAGTATATGTAAACTGGGATGAGGTCGATGCCAAGGCCCACCTCCAGCCGGAACCTGCGGCAATGAAAATTGTAACAGGGCAAGACGGAGAAACGGAAGCAAGTGACCCGGCGGAAACAACCGGCACACAGGGCAGCCCAAGGCGCGGTTCGCAGCCTGCCGCAGGAAATGACGAGCTCGAAGCGATTTTTCTCAGAACA
Source organism: Bacillota bacterium (assembly GCA_022764365.1). Classification (GTDB taxonomy): domain Bacteria; phylum Bacillota; class Clostridia; order Peptostreptococcales; family Anaerovoracaceae; genus CAG-238. Next base: position 27,352 of record JALERA010000052.1, on the reverse strand, counting down.
TACGGCAAGAGCAAGCGCGATGAAGCCATCCGCCGAGTAAACCTCAGCCATGGCACGCGGGGCCGGGCAGCAAAACCGGCAGCTGAGGCTCTGGCACGCCACTCGCATACAAGTGCTGAAACACGCGGTGCCGCAGAGCAAAAACCGCTCTACGTCATCGACGGTTACAATGTAATTTTTGCGTGGGAGCAGCTTGCCGCACTTGCAAAGGTTAACATGGACTCGGCGCGCGAGGCTCTGATTGATACCTTGGAAAATTACATGGGCTACCGCAATATTGATATTGTTTTGGTTTTTGATGGCTACAAACTGGCAGGAAATCCGGGAACCAAAACATCCTATCGAAAAATTAATGAGGACTCGGGAGAACTTCAGGTGGTGTATACACATGAAGCGCAGACCGCAGACCGCTTTATTGAAAAGACCGTTTATGAATTCGGCCGCAAGCGCCGGATTACGGTTGTAACTTCCGACCGGCCGGTACAGATGGCGGCGCTCGGAGACGGTGCCGCACGGATGTCAGCAAGAGAATTCTATGCAGATGTGGAGAGTGTAGACGCAGACATCCGGGAGCGCCTGCGCCGCCAGACCGTGCAGCGAAATCTCCCGTTCGAAGGTCTCATTACAGAAAATGATTGATTCCGTCTTAGCTTTTGCTCCCCCCTGCCATGGTCGGAGGGTTTCTTGCGGAATTTAGAAGTATAAATGCTTTTTTGAGTTTCCACTCTAAATCAGAAGACCTATTTTTAGAACACATTCGCTAAAATCAAGTTTGTGTTCTAAATTTTTAAACGGGACGCATAAAAACACAGATGAACGCATAAAAATTCGCCAAGCTAAAACATTTTAATTCCAAAATGTTGCTGGAAATATAGACTGCTGCAACCGAAAACGAGAGAAATGACGCTAAAAAGGAAAAAATGTACTTAGAGGGATAAAATGGGATAAAATGGGATGCCAAGAATTAGAATGCGTACCCAAATTCAAGCTACAACATCTAAAAAGCCCTTCAAAAAGTTAGAATGGGAAACCAATTTCAGGGAGAAACATCTAAAAAGACGTTTTAGAAGAATTAGTCTATGCATTTCGTATGCATGAACGGCCTCCAAGGGTGGAACTCGGCATCCAAAGGCAGAACCCGGCTTCCAAGGGTGGAACCCGGCCTTCAAAAGCGGAATCCGGCATCCAAAAGCGCTCTGCAGGGCCAGCCTGCGGGGCGCATGTCGACATTCTAAGCAATTTTAAATTCTGACTGGGCAATTTTAAATTCGGATTTCACCTTCTGCGAGCATTGCTGCGCTGCCTCCAACCTTAATGAAGCAAGGAAGCGAAGCCGGGTCATGTTCCTCACAGCCGTCGGCAGAACAGTCAACTTCGAGATGGCTGAGAATTACGGAAGGACGCTGCATTTTTTCGCCCTGGATAATCTTACAGTCATCGCCGCTCTTTACGAAGCCGTTAAGGTAACCATAGTATGTAAGCGCACCGTTGGACGTTCCGGTAGCTGCCTCTTCGTCGATATCATAAAGCGGTGCAAAGTTTCTTGCGTGGCAAAGGGAATCGTCGCCTGTGGATGCCTTTGCAAGTGTAAAGGCGTGAACACCGGTCACCTTGTATCTTTCGGACAGTGCGGATAAAGCGGGCATATCCGGAGCCAGCGCTTCGAGGTCATCGAGACCTGCAACCGGCATCATGATGTCGGGAAGACCCGTGGAAATCAGCTGGGGAAGCATGGAAAGCCCCTTTGCCAGCTGCTCGTCATAGCTGATGCCCATCACACGATAGAGTTCGTCGAGAGCAGGCTTTTCGTTGATTTCGGAAATTTTTACGGGCGATGCCATGTCCATGAGAACGAAACCGTCCTTGATATCAATATTCAGATCACCTGCCAAAGTGTGGTTGATATAGGAAGCGTTATCGGAAATGTAGCCGCCGTGAAGCAGTGCCTTGAAGGAACCGATTGTTGCGTGCCCGCAAAGATCCACCTCTGCGGCCGGTGTGAAATAGCGAATCTTGAATTCTTTGTCGTTTATTTTCTTAATAAAAGCGGTTTCGGAATAGCGAAGTTCCGCTGCTGTCTTTACCATCGTTTCGTCCGAAGGAAAATCCGCGCCATCCGGCAAAATTACAACTCCTGCGGGGTTTCCGCCGAAAACGGTGTCCGTAAATGCGTCTACAATATAAAATTTCATTTTTTACCTCCTCTTGCGGCTGCGGCAGCCATAGGATTCTTTCATATGGGAAAGCCGCGTGTAACTTACTGATAAAATGATTATCCCTTTTTTGCATGAGCCTGTCAACCCCATCATAGCATTTAAAAGAAGAAAAAGAGAGAAGATGGGGTAGATGAAAAACGTAAAATACAGGGCAGCCGAAGCAATTAAATTTATGCTGATTTTGTCGGTGATTTTCCTAACAACCTTCGGGCCTCCGGGGGAAACCCTTAAGGGATTGCTGAGTGAGGCAATGGAGTGGTGTATCGGCTGCCTTTCTGCATTTTTGGAGGAAAAGGGAGTAAATGAAACCGTGAGGACACTGATAACAGAGGGGATCTGCCCGGGTGTTGCGAGCGTGCTTTCGTTTCTTCCTGTGATAGGAATTTTGTTTGCGTGCCTTTTCACCCTGGAGGAATGCGGATACATGGAGCGTATTTCGAGTGTGTTTGACCCGGCATTTCGGATGTTCGGTCTTCCCGGAGAGGCAATGATTCCGCTGCTTACCGGGTTCGGGTGTTCGGTTCCCGCCATAATGGCGGCCGCGCAGATTCAAAATCGCAGAGAACGAACTTTGACGGTGTTTTTGATTCCGTATATGTCGTGCAGTGCCAAAATACCGATGTATGTGATGATTTGTTCGGCCATATTTCCGGGAGCACCTGCGCTTGCCATGCTTGCGGTGTATCTGTTCGGCGCCTTGACTGCAGGGGCGATTGCACTTGCTGCCTTGCGAATTCGAGGCAATTCCGGTAAAAGGAAAGGCGGGGACATCGCACGAAGGGAGTTCCGCCTGCGATACCCGAATCCCCAAAGAATCCTCCTGCGGACTTTTGAAAATATGCTGGGTTTTGTCAAGAAGGCATTTACCGTGATACTGATTGCTTCGACGGTGATTTGGACACTGGAAAATTTTAATGCGGACTTTGAACTTACAACTAACCCCGAAACAGGAATTCTTGCCGGAATCGGTAAAGCAGTAGCACCTGTTTTTGAGCCGATTGGGCTCGGCGACTGGCGCATTGCAACCGCCCTTCTTTCCGGGCTTTCCGCAAAAGAGGCGTCGCTCAGCACATTGTCGGTTCTTTTGCATGCTTTCGCCGGGGAGAACCGTGCCTGCTTGTCGCAGATTTTTACACCTGCTTCGGCTGCGAGTTTTCTGATTTTTTACTTGATGTATGTACCATGCATCGCCTCACTTACGGCGGTGCGGAAGGTGACGGGCAGGTGGCGGTGTGCGGCAGGCATGGCGGCCTTCCAGTGCGTTTTGGCGTGGATTGCCGCATTCGTGGTATACCATGTCGGAACATATGTATTGAATTAACAGCATTTCCGTGGTATATTCAATTCATTACGAGAGCGGAGGACTTGCTTAATGAAAGAAAGAATACCACAGAAAACACTGCAAGTTTCGTCGAAAAAAGCCGATGCAATCTTGCTGAGCGTAGCCGTTATCTGGGGATGGGGATTTATTGCGGGAAAAATTGCACTTGAAACGGCGTCACCTCAGTGGATTTTATTTTTTCGATTCAGCATTGCGGCAATTTGCATTTTAGCCTTGTTTTTCAAACAAATCAAAAACGCAGACAAAGCATGCGTGCGATGGGGAATCCTGATTGGGCTTCTTCAATTCGCCGCACTTTTTGTTCAGCTCTTTGCCTTGCAATATACAACCACAGCAAAGCAATCATTTCTTGCGGCCACTTATGTGTTGTTTACACCGTTTGCGGCGAGAATCCTCTACCGCAAAAAGATTTTGCCGAAAAATTATATTGCCTCGCTCCTTGCTCTTGCGGGAATTGCTTTTTTGAGTCTTCGGGGCAGCGCGGAAATACAAATCGGAGACTTCATAACATTGGGCTTTGCATTGCTGTTTTCGGCTCAGATTGTCATAGTGGGAAATCTTCCCGAAAAATGCGAAACCATACCGATTACCTTTTATCAAACGCTTGCATCGGCGGTCTTTGCCGGAATTGCTGCGTTTTGCACGGGAATTCCGAACGAGCTTTTCAGCATACATTCGTGGACAGGGATTGTTTATCTGGGTGTTATTAACACAGCAGTGGCTTTGGGACTGCAAAATTTTGCTCAGAAATACACTTCCGAATCGCACGCGGCACTTCTTCTGAGCCTTGAGTCCGTGTTCGGTCTGCTTTTTTCGATTCTGTACTACGGAGACATCCTTACGCTCAGGATGGCAATCGGCTGTGCTTTGATTTTTGCGGCACTTTTGGTCAGCAATCGCAGATAAACTTCTTCTTTTTCCGCACGAATTGTGGTAAAATAAGATGTCAAGGAATTTTTTAGGGCACAGGCTTTGTACAGAGGAAAGGACGAACAAGATATGAAAGTTTTCGATATCGTTCCGGTGAAATTCGAGGATGACAAAATGCTGATTCTCGATCAGACGAAACTGCCGGGAGAAGAAGTATACATAGAAATGAAGACAAAGGAAGATGTGTGGGATGCAATCTTCAAGCTCAAAGTCAGAGGGGCTCCGGCAATCGGGGTTGCCGCTGCATACGGGCTTTATATTTCAACGCGTGATTTCAAAGGGACAAAAGTCAAGGAATTCCGCGAATACGTGAGAGAAACGAGTGCGTATCTTAACAGTGCAAGGCCTACCGCGGTGAACCTTTCGTGGGCGCTGAAACGCTGTGAAGATATGCTTGACCGATATATCAAAGCGTTCGATGATGCCGCATGTGGTTTTCTCTGCTCATGCGATCATTGTGCGGGCGACCAGGTGGATGACGCAAAAATGCTCCTGCTTGATGAGGCTGAAAAAATCCGCAAAGAAGACGAAGCTGCCTGCCGCAAAATGGGCGAATACGGGCTCAGTCTGCTCAAACCGGGCATGGGAATTCTGACCCATTGCAATGCGGGAACAATTGCAACGGCAAAATACGGCACCTGCCTCTCCCCGATTTACCTCGGACAGGAGAAGGGCTACGGATTCAAAGTCTTTGCAGACGAAACCCGGCCGCTTCTTCAGGGCGCACGGCTCACATCCTGGGAGCTTTCCAAGGCGGGTGTGGATGTTACCCTCATCTGCGACAATATGGCATCCATCGTTATGAAAAACGGCTGGATTGATGCGGTGGTCGTGGGATGTGACCGCATGGCCGCAAACGGTGACGGTGCGAATAAGATCGGCACGAGCGGTGTTGCGATTCTTGCCAAGGAATACGGAATCCCGTTCTACATGTATGTTCCGACATCCACCATCGACATGAATACCAAAACCGGAGACGACATCCATATCGAACTCAGAAACGGCGAGGAAATATACAAGATGTGGTACGAGAAAGACATGGCTCCGGAAGGCATTAAAACATACAATCCGTCCTTTGATGTGACGGATCACAAATATATCACGGCGGTAATAACCGAAAAAGGAATCGTAAGACCGCCTTACGATGAAAATTTAAAGAAATTGTTTGAGGAATAGGAAAATGGGCGAAGGAAATCAAATAGGCGAAAAGAAGAGTTTTATCGATAAATATGCAAAAATACTGGTCATCGTTGCGGTGCTCTGCGGTGCGACATCGGGCAACTTTGGCGTGCTTATCACGGCATCTCCGACGGTCATCGGATTCTGGAGACTTACCATAGCGCTGCCGTTCTTTGCAATTCCAATATTCTCGAATGCGGACAAAAGAAATCAGCTCGCGCAGGTATCCAAGAAAGAACTGCTTCTCAGCTTTATTTCAGGAGCATTTCTCTTTCTGCACTATTTTACATGGTATTCTTCGGTGAAACTTACCAATGTTGCCAGTGCAGCGGTGCTTGCATCCTTTCATCCGCTGGTTGTAATTTTTATTACCGTTTTTATTTACAAAAAAAGAATTTCATGGAAATCCATCCTGGCGATTCTCGTGGCACTCGGCGGAGGCATTTTGATTATATGTTCCGACCTTTCGACGCTTTCAGGCGGAAAGCTGTCAGGTAACCTCTTGGCACTTGCAGCCGGAATCTGCATGGGCGTGTACTTCGCAATCGGCGGCAAGGTCAGACAGTCGGTGGAAGGAAGCATTTATGTTATGCTGGTGTTTGCATCGTGCTGGATTTGCTTTGCATTTTCGAATATCTTTTCGGGAACTCCGATTACAGGCTATCCGACGATGGACTATGTTTACATCCTTTGTCTGGCTTTCATCTGCCAGATTGGCTCACATGCGGTATTCAACCTTTGCATGGGTCATGTAAGCTCTCTGTATGTGTCTGCATGGGAAACGGGAGATCCGGTATTTTCAACACTTTTTGCATTTCTCATGCTGCGTCAGGTACCGTCGGGAGCAGAAGTTATCGGATGCGTTATCGTAGTCGCTGCATTGCTTGTATACAACAAATTTGAACAGGAGTCAGAGTAAAATATGTACAAAGTCAAGCTGAAGTCCTTTGAAGGACCTTTCGACCTGCTGGTTTATCTGATTGAAAATGCCGAAATGAGCATTTACGACATCAAAATCAGCGAAATCACAAATCAATATCTGGCTTACCTGAAGGAAATGGAAGAACGGGATGTGGCACTGGCTTCCGAGTTTATGGTGCTGGCCTCTTCCTTGATCGAAATTAAGTCCAAGATGATTCTGCCGCGTGCGACGGAGGACGGACAGGAAATCGTCGGCGAAGACCCCAGAACCGAGCTGGTCGCAAGGCTGCTGGAATACAAGCGGTTCAAGGAACTTTCGCAGATGCTTGAGGAGCGTGAAGAGCGCAGCATGAACATTTTTGAAAAGCCACAGGAAGATATTTCGCAGTACCTTGACAATCCGGATGAATATCTGAGCCTTGACCTCAAGGAATTTGCTTCCGCATTCAGTCTTTTTATACAGAAAAAGCAGAGAGTTGAAGCGGTGAGAAAACATTATACGAGAATCGAACGCGAGCGTGCCAGCATGGAAAAGAGAATTTCATATATCCTGCAGTCGGTTCGCGCAAAAATCGGACAAGTTTTCAGCTTTAAAGATTTTATTCAAGATAAAAAGGACAGATATGATATCGTGGTTACATTCATGTCGCTGCTTGAGATGGCAAAGGCAAGGGCCGTAAAGGTTGAGCAGCATGCAACTTACGGCAATATAGAGGTAAGCGCGGGAGAAAGAGTGCAGGAGGAATGGAAAGAAAATGACAGGAAACAAAGCAATTAAATCCGCCATGGAGTCCATGATGTTCACATGGGGTGAACCGCTTGAGGCAAAGATGGCTGCGGATGTTTTTAATATAACGAAGGAAGAAGCCTATGAGTGCTTCAAGGAACTGCAGGCAGAGTACGAGCAGGAAGGCAGGGGAATTGTGATTCGCGAAGTGAACAAGGCGTTTCAGTTTGTGACGCGCGAGGAAAATGCCGATTATGTGCGGAGGCTCTGCACACCGGTGAAGGCAAAGAAACTTTCCCAGTCTGCGCTTGAGGTGCTTGCGATTATTGCGTACAAGCAGCCGGTAACCAAAGGTGAGATGGAAGCAATCCGAGGAATCAAATGCGACAGAGTGGTGGAAGGCCTGATGAACAAAAATCTGATTGAAGAGGTAGGGCGCTCTTCCGCAATCGGAAGACCGATTCTCTACGGGACAACGGACACTTTCCTCAAAAACTTTGGATTTACGAGCCTCAAGGAACTTCCGAACATCGAGGACATCGAAAGCGTAATCAACGATGACATCGAAGCGGAACCTTCCGGTGACGAACAGGATCCGGTAAGCGCAGGTCAGATGACAATTGAATTTTAAATCCACGCATAAAACTTCCTATCAGCAAGTAAACTGTTGATGGGAGTTTTTTTATGGACAGAAACAGTAAAAATAAAATATGCGCTGCGGTCATATGCGGAGCATTCCTGATCGGTGCGCTCGGATCTCTGGGAATCAGCCCGCGCGAGGCTGAGCGAATGACGGAGAGAAACGAAGCGCAAACCGAAACGACGGCTGTCTCGCAGACGGAAATAAGCCCGCCGTCCGTCTCTGCTTCATCGTCTGTCTTGATTGACGAAAACGGTGAGGTGCTGTACGAAAAAAATGCGGACGAAAAGAGTTATCCCGCAAGCACAACGAAAATCATGACGGCACTTGTGACCCTTGAAAAACTTGACGAACTCGGTCTTGATAAAAAGAGTGAAATTATTGTGCCGGAGGAGGCCGTCGGCATCGAAGGTTCTTCAATATATTTAAAAAAAGGGGAAAGACTAACGATTGAGGAATTGCTTTACGGACTTATGCTCCGGTCGGGAAACGACAGTGCAGCAGCACTTGCAGCCTGTATGGGTGGAAGCCTCGGGGAATTTGTAAGCATGATGAACGAACGGGCTGCGGCGCTCGGATGCAGCGGCACGCATTTTACAAACCCGAGCGGCTTGTATGAGGAAAATCATTACACTACGGCATCAGATCTTGCGAAAATTGCACATGAGGCCATGAAGCGTGAGGACTTCAGAGAAATTGTGCGTGCAAAAGACTGGCAGAGTGAAGACGGAAGCCGCAACTTTCATAACAAAAACAAGACGGTTTTTCAGTATGAGGGAGCAACCGGCATAAAAATCGGATTTACCAAGGCTTCGGGAAGAACTCTCGTGGCGTCCGCTGAGCGGGACGGCAGGCAGATGATTGCCGTGGTTCTCAGAGACGGGAACTGGTTTAACGATGCTTATGCCCTTATGGATTACGGATTTGAACAGGGAGGAAAATGAGATTATGGAATACAGATGTGTGGACCGGGGTTCAAAAAAATGCCCTTGCCATTTAACGACATCGGGCTTGTGCTACACCTGCAGCACGCTTCGCACGGGGGAATGCGGCTGCAGCACGCAGTGGACGGGAAGCTGCCCGTACAGCGAATTTTCGATGAATGCGGGAAGACCCCAGCCGATGCCGATGCTGATGCCCGCAGAAGTGGTATATCAGAAAAATTATTCGAGCAAACTTACGGTGGTGCGCCTGGAGGTTCCGGCGGGATTCGCGCAGCAGTGCCACAGGCTGGGCAGCTACATTATGGCGCAGGTCATGGGTTACATGGTGCCGCTTTCGGTGCTGCACTCATCCTACGCGGTTGAAAAAAGGCGCTTTCTCATCGGACCGAGGCCGTATATCGAAGTTGCGGTTCAGCCAATCGGTCTTAAGACCATGCAGCTTGCAAACCCGCTCAGTAAATTTTGGAACATCCAAGGGCCGTTTTACAGCGGCGTTCAGACTGCCGGCAGAATAGATACAAGCAAGCCCATGCTGGTAATCGCAAAAGGAACGGCACTTGCACCTTTTCTTAATGTGGCACGCGTGCTCGCCGGAGAAAACCCGGAAAAGATTAATCTTTTTATCGATGATGACAAAATAACGAGCGAGTTTATATCCGATTATGTATCAAAGATCGGCACAAGGTTTAACTATATCAATCTTTCCGAGGATATGGAAACGGCACTTGCGATGCTTGATATGTATGATCAGATTATGTTTCTGGCATCGCCGTATTACACGAACCAAGTCATACGAAAGCTCAGAGGAAACGGCAAGCTGGTCAGAAGCAGGGTAGAGGCTGTGCAGGCAATCGGAAAATGCCTGGTTGTGGCAAATCACGCAAATATGTGCTGCGGTCTGGGGATATGCGGCTCATGCAGCCATACGGACAAAGACGGAACAACCGTGAAGGAGTGCAAATGTATGGAGGGAGGAATTTTTCAATGAGCAAAATAGTGGTAATAGGTGCCGGCTGGTCGGGATGTGCGGCGGCGGTACGCGCAGTGAAACAGGGACATGAGGTTACGCTTCTCGAAAAAACGGATCTGCTTCTGGGACTTGGCAATGTCGGTGGAATTATGCGAAACAACGGCAGATTTACGGCTGCAGAAGAAAATATAGCACTCGGTGCATCGGAACTTTTTGAGATTACCGACAAGCTCAGCACGCACAAAAACATTGATTTTCCGGGACATAACCATGCAAGCTTTTATGATGTGGCAATGGTAGAGCCTGCCGTGCGCAGGCTCCTTGAAAAGCTCGGGGTTGATATTCGGCTGATGTGTCGCGCCGTCGATGTGGAGACCGAGACGGCGGAAGATGGTGGCAAACGCCTGAAATCAATCCTCGCGGTAATCACAAACCACGATGGGGACTATGAAACCATTGAGATTGAAGGGGATGTGTTTGTGGAGACAACCGGTTCAACCGGGCCGATGGGAAACTGCGCCAAGTACGGCAACGGCTGCTCGATGTGCGTGCTTAGATGCCCGGCATTCGGACCTCGGGTGAGCATAACGGAAAGAGCCGGCAGTTATGATGTACACGGGGAACGGCCTAACGGAAGGCCGGGAGCTTTCAGCGGATCGTGCAAACTCGAAAAAAGAACGCTCAGCACGAAGCTCCAAAAGAAGCTTGACAAAGAAGGCTTTGTCGTCGTTCCGCTTCCGCCGGAAATGATAAACAAGGATAAACTGAGCCAAAAGGTATGCCAGCAGTATGCCCTTGACCCATTTGCCGAAAACATCATTTTGATCGACACCGGGCATGCCAAGCTGATGACCTCCTATTTCAACCTTGCGGATTTGAGAAAGGTCGAAGGCTTTGAAAATGCGCGTTTTGTCGACCCATATGCCGGTGGAAAGGGAAACTCCGTCCGGTACATGTCCGTGGGACTTCGGGACGAACATCTGCGTGCGGACGGAATCGAGAATCTATTTTTGGGCGGAGAAAAATCCGGATTTTTCGTGGGGCATACCGAGGCGATAACGACAGGCTCTTTGGCAGGTTACAATGCAGCGATGTTTGCTGCCGGAAAACCGCTGCTTGAGCTTCCGACAGAGCTTGCGACAGGCGACATCATCGAGTTTGCAAACGAGATGCTGGCAAGTGAAGAAGGCTACAAGAAGCGTCTTACCTTTGCGGGCGGTACATATTTTCAGAGAATGAAAGACAGGCAGCTTTACACAACCGATGTAAAAATTATTCGAAAAAGCGTTGAAGCTCAAGGCCTCACGGATATTTACAACCGTGCGAATATTTGTTAAAATGTAAAGAAGACATAACGAAAGAAAAGGGAAAAACATGAGAATCAACAAATATATTGCACAGGCAGGCATTTGCAGCCGCCGAAAGGCTGACGAACTGATTGCCAACGGAAATGTAAAGATAAACGGGGCAACCCTGAGAGAGCCGGGATACGAAGTTGCGGACGAAGACCGTGTCGAAGTAAACGGAAAGCTGATAAGTGCAAAGCAGAAACCGGAATATGTGCTCATCAATAAGCCGCTTGGCATGGTGACGACGGTTTCGGATGATAAAGAACGTCTTACGGTTATGGATGTCGTAGCGGACATCGATGCGCGTCTGTTTCCGGTAGGACGTCTTGACTACAACACAAGCGGGGCACTCATCATGACAAATGACGGTGAGCTGGCCTACAGACTGACTCATCCGAAGCATGAAGTGTATAAGACATACCGTGCGCGGGTTGCGGGGATTTTGTCAAACGAAAAAGCCGCTCGCCTCAGAAAAGGCGTGGATATCGGCGGCTTTGTCACATCTCGTGCGAAAGTAAACATAATCAAAGGAACGCAGCATTCAACAATCGTTGAGATTGCAATCCATGAGGGCAAAAACAGGCAGGTCAGAAAGATGTTTTCCGCCGTGGGGAATCCCGTTCAGGAACTTGAAAGGGTGGCAATCGGCGAAATACGCCTCGGCCATTTGAAACCCGGACATTATCGCAAGCTGACAAGAGAAGAAATAGAATACTTAAAGAACTGTTAACGGAGAAAAGAATGAGATTAAGAGATTTAAAGACTGGAGAAAGCGGCAGAATTACCGTTGTCGGAGGCCAAGGCGCGCTGCGGCAGCATTTCCTTGATATGGGAATGGTGCCCGGAGCCGAAATCAAGCTTATGAAGCTTGCTCCGATGGGAGATCCAATGGAGTTCCGAATCCACGGATACGAACTGACGCTCAGACTCGCGGATGCAGAAAAAATAGAAATCGAACCGATAAACATTCCGGAGGAAAATACCGCAGAGGGAAAGTCTCCGGAAAAACCGAAGGCGAAACACCCCGGGCTCGGTGAGGGCGGAATCTACCATGTGAAAACGGACGGGAATCCTTTGCCCGACGGCACAACGATTACATTTGCACTTGCCGGAAATCAAAACTGCGGCAAGACAACCTTGTTTAATCAGCTTACCGGTTCGAACCAGCATGTGGGGAATTTCCCCGGAGTTACGGTTGATCGAAAAGACGGTGTAATCAAAGGTTATCCAAAAACACTCGTTACGGATCTTCCGGGAATTTACTCCATGTCGCCGTACACGAGTGAAGAAATCGTAACCAGACAGTTTCTTCTTGATGACAAGCCGAAGGGAATCATAAACATCGTGGATGCAACGAATATAGAGAGAAACCTTTATCTTACGATGCAGCTCATGGAACTTGATATTCCAATGGTTTTGGCATTAAATATGATGGATGAGGTCCGCGAAAACGGAGGAACTGTCCGCGTGAACGAGATGGAGGAAGCACTCGGAATTCCGGTAATACCGATTTCGGCAGCAAAGAACGAGGGCATCAGCGAGCTTATCAGCCATGCTCTTCATGTGGCGCAGTATCAGGAAAAACCGGGCCGCAGCGATTTTTGTGACCCGCAAGACCACGACGGAGCTGTACATAGATGCCTGCATGCAATTATGCATTTGATTGAAGACCATGCGGCGAATGCGGGAATCCCCGTTCGGTTTGCGGCCAGCAAACTTGCGGAGGGCGACGAAGTGATGCTTTCGCACCTTAAGCTCGATCAGAACGAAAAAGAAACGCTTGAGCACATCATCTGCCAGATGGAGGAAGAAAGAGGGATGGACAGAGCGGCGGCAATCGCCGATATGCGGTTCTCCTTTATTCAGCAGGTCTGCGGCAAAACCGTTGTGAAGCCTAAGGAAAGCAAAGAACACGCACGCAGCGTCAAGATAGACAAAATTCTTACCGGCAAATACACCGCAATTCCGGCATTTATCGGAATAATGGCGCTTGTTTTCTGGCTGACGTTCGGAGTGATCGGCTCATGGCTTTCCGATATATTGGATTTGGGCATCGGTGCATTGACGGAGCTGACCGATGCAGGACTTACCGCGTACGGAATCAATCCGGTTGTGCACTCATTGGTCATTGACGGTATTTTCAAGGGTGTGGGAAGCGTGCTTGCGTTTCTTCCTATAATCGTAACGCTGTTTTTCTTCCTGTCGATTCTCGAAGACAGCGGATACATGGCAAGAGTTGCGTTTGTCATGGACAAGCTTCTTCGTAAAATCGGTCTTTCGGGAAGAAGCATTGTGCCGATGCTGATCGGTTTCGGATGCACGGTGCCGGGGGTTATGGCGAGCCGTACGCTGCCGTCGGAACGCGACCGTAAGATGACAATCCTTTTGACTCCGTTTATGAGCTGTTCGGCAAAGCTGCCGATTTACGGGTTTTTCAGCGCTGCGTTCTTCCCGGAACACGGAGCACTCGTGATGATTATTCTGTATTTCACGGGTATTCTTGTAGGAATTTTATTTGCGCTTCTTGCGCGCGGTGTGGCATTCCGAGGGGAACCGGTGCCGTTTGTTATGGAACTTCCAAACTACAGACTGCCGGGTGCCAAAAATGTCGGCCAGCTGCTCTGGGAAAAGGCAAAGGACTTTCTTGAGAGAGCCTTCACGGTTATATTTGTTGCAACGATTGTGATTTGGTGCCTGCAGACATTTGATACGAGACTGAATGTTGTATCGGATTCGCAAAACAGTCTGCTTGCAATGCTTGCGGGTGTAATTGCGCCCGTATTTGCGCCGCTTGGCTTCGGCGACTGGAGAATTTCGACGGCACTCATCACCGGCTTCATGGCAAAGGAAAGCGTTGTTGCGACTCTGACCGTTTTGACGGATGGAATCAGCATTACGTCACTTTTGACCCCGCTTGCGGCAGCGGCGCTTCTCGTGTTCTGCCTGCTCTACACGCCTTGCGTTGCGGCTATTACCTCTATCAAGAGGGAACTCGGCGGCAGGTGGGCGGCACTTGTTGTTGTTCTGCAGTGCGTGATTGCATGGCTGTGTGCTTTTGCGGTCTATGTTGTCGGCGGCATGCTGCTGTAAGTGTAGCGTGACCTTCGTGACTGAAGAGGTGAAATTATGAATTTTGCAACGATAGCAGTGTTAATTATAATAGGAGCCGCGCTTTGCGCGGCTGTCTTTTCAATGATTCGCAGCCGCCGGAAAGGCGGCTGTTCAGGCTGCTCGAGCTGTTCGGGATGTTCGGGATGTTCGGGATGCCCGGTGCATCGCACAAAATTCCCGAAATGAAAAAAGAGCCTGCATAAGCAAACCCCTCTTTCATAAAAGATGTATTAGTAATTATCGTGTTTTCTAAGTTTATTATAATTTCCGACCAAAACGGAGGAAATTATATCGAATCTTCCTTGCGGCAACGCCGCCCACTGCGCAAGCAGCATACGATTAAAGATTCGTTACTTTCTCTTCATTTCCTTCGGAGTTACGCAAGTTCCGGAAGCTCTTGCAACTACGATAGGTTCTTCTAAGAAATCAGCAGCGGAAGCGTTGATGTCTTTTCTGGAAACGATAACTTTTCTTGCTTCGAAAGTCATGTGTCTGGAAGTATTTCCGATTTTGTCGATTTCGCCGTAAGCTTCAATGTAGTCGCCTGCATATGTAGGAGCTAAGAATTCTACATTGTCATATGCGCAGAAAAGACCTTCGTCTCCGTCTAACTTGATTAATAATTCAGTAGCAACGTCACCGAATAAGTGAACCATATGTGCTCCGTCAACTAATTCTCCACCGTAGTGCGCATCCTTTGCAGACATTCTTAATCTTAAAGTTGAAGTAATTTTTTCCATTTTGTTTTCTCCTTTTTCATATCGATATTCTAAAGTTATTTTGAATAACTCAAAACTCACGAAGATATATATTGCAAAATGTGTGCCAATGGTTTATTATTGAAAATAGATAAAAAACGAACCGATTTGTGTTCACTGAAAAGGAGCGAACCTTAAATGACTACGACCTACGGAACAAAACGTGTTTTGGAACCGCAGTATGTTTTACCTACATCAGCATGGAAACTTGACAACAGCCGCGATATATATCCGGACGAGATGAGAGTATCCATTAAAAGAATACACCTCGAAGGAACAAGTTTCAAGCAGATTTGCACTGAAACCAACAATAATGAGGAAAAAATCCGCCAAAAAATCATAGATATAACAATCCGAAGAGGAAAAATGCATAATCCGGTAACGGATACGGGCGGGCTTGTGTGCGGCACCGTTGAAGAAATCGGAGCGGAGTATGAAAATCCGAACGGGCTGAAGCCCGGAGATACTGTGATTTGCAATGCTTCGCTGGCTTCGATGCCGATTTACATAGAGAACATAGGAGAGATCGACCGTGCATTTAATCAGATGGAGGCAAGGGGCTATGTAATCGCACACGACCGGATCCAGGTTGTAAAAGTCGATGAAAATGCACCGACCAATCTGCTGTTGTTTGCGCTCGACCAGTCCGGGACCCTGCTGAGACTCGACCGGCTTGCCGAGGGCAAGAACAGATTCCTGATTGTCGGAAACAACATGATTACAAACCTTCTTTTTGGATACGCAATCCGGCGCAAAATCGGTGATACCGGGGAGATCGTCTGCCTTTTGGACAAAAAAACGGGAATCTCGCTCTCGGGGGGAGGCGTAGACAGCCTGCTCTCCAAGGTGTTTAATCAGATCCATTTTCTGGACATATTGAAACCGGTTGAAGCCTTGGAAAAGCTGAATGCAGACGACTTATTCGATTTGTCGGTAAACTGCGCGGAAATACCGGGTGCAGAGACAATCAACATACTGGCAACGCGGCCGAAGGGGACGGTTTTGTTTGCCAACCTGATAAACAATCTCAACATTGCTTTGTATATCACGGAATCGATTTCCAAGGACCTCGACGTGAGAAGTGCGGAAGGCTTTCTGGTCGACTACGACAGATTCGACATGGAACTGGTTTCCGAAGTGGCGCCTTACTTTGAAAATGCAACGGTTGAGACACTGAAAGAAACCGAAGAGCAGGAATGGGAAATGAGTCCTTATACAAAGTCTTTGGTTGAAAAAAGCTTGTCAGATGATTTTGTTTTCAAGTCAAGAGCCATGCAGGTGGTCATGGAAGAAATCATGAAGGTTTCAAAATACGACTGCAATGTCATAATCTTCGGCTCCACAGGCGTCGGCAAGGAAAAAGTTGCAAACCTCATACAAAAAAACAGCGACCGAAAAATGCAGCCTTTTGTAAAAATAAACTGCGGAGCAATCTCGCCGAACCTGATTGAATCGGAGTTCTTCGGCTATGAAAAGGGTGCTTTCACCGGAGCAAACACAACCGGCAAAAAAGGCTATTTTGAAACCGCCAACAACGGCGTAATGTTCCTCGACGAAATAGGCGAGCTGCCTCTTGAAATGCAGGCAAAGCTGCTCAGAGTCATTCAGGACGGCGAGTTCTACCGCGTGGGCGGCACAACGCCGATTAAAACGAATGTCAGAATCATTTCGGCAACAAACAGAGACCTTGAAAAATTTGTTGAAGAGGGGCTTTTCAGGCGAGACCTGTATTACAGACTGAATGTTGTGCCGATCCGAATTCCGGATCTTGCTGACAGAACGGATGACATACCGGCACTTGTAAATTTGTTCCTCGGCAAATACGGCAAGAAATTCGGCGCAAAGCGGGGAATCGCAGACAGCGCAATGGATTACCTCAAGAGGATGCCATGGCCGGGAAATGTGCGTGAACTGGAAAACTCAGTGCAGCGACTGATTATATCGGCGCAGGGCGAGGACATAACATTGATGGATGTCATGCGCGAAAGTCACGGCGAGCTCTTCGAAGGCGGAAGCTACGGCAGGGAGGAAACGGAAGGAACCGAGCGGGAAGCAGAGATCGATCTGCAGTCGGCGGTGGAAGAATACGAGAAGGGCCTCATCAAATACGCCTGCGAAAAGTACGGTTCAACCAGAAAGGCGGCAAAAGCCGTGGGAATCAGTCAAACACAGCTTGTAAGGAAGAAGAAAAAATATGAAATTGAGTAGCGAACCGAAAGAGGTTCGCTATTTTTTATCATGAAAACATTTCGGTTCACTTTATGTAAGGATTTTACTGAAAGAAAGATACAGAAGTGAATCGACATCGAACGGATGCCCCACTTTGTGCGGTGTTTGGGGATATATGCGAAAGGCTTGAAAAATGAAAAGCGTTGGCATAAATTTTGCTTAGTATTAATGCGGGTAAGAAGGGAATAAATGTGATTTTTTGTGAAGAAAAAAATAATTTGTTCAAAAACGGTTTTTGCTATGGAAAAATCGAACCCAATGATATATAATTAACATAGTAAGTTATGCCCTGTACAGCAACCGGATAGGTTTGTCGCGAAGCAGGAGCATAAAAATAAAATTAATATTTTTTCTAGGAGGAAAATAAAATGAAAAAAGGATGCCCTTATGGTACACACCGTGTAATCTCTCCAAAGGGAGTATTACCACAGCCAGCAGATGTTATTGATAACACAATGGAAATCTACGATAACGAAGTATTAATCGATGTTAAGACTTTAAACATCGACTCCGCTTCCTTCACTGAAATCGTAAGAAGAGTTTTAGACAAGAAGCCTGCAGAAGTTACAACTAAGGAAGAAATGGACAAGATCGGCGCTAAGATGATGGAAATCGTTGCTCACGCTGGTAAGCACAAAAACCCTTGGACTGGTTCCGGCGGAATGCTTCTTGGTACAGTTGAAGAAGTTGGCCCGAACTATGTTGGCGACTTAAAGGTTGGCGACAAGATCGCTACATTAGTATCCCTTTCCTTAACTCCGTTAAGAATCGATGAAATCATCGAAATGAGACCTGCTATCGACCAGGTTGACATCAAGGGTAAGGCTATCTTATTCCAGTCCGGTATCTACGGAATCATTCCTGATGATATGCCAGAAAAGACTGCATTATCAGCATTAGACGTTGCTGGTGCTCCTGCTCAGACTGCTAAGTTAGTTCAGTCCGGACAGAAAGTTCTTATCATCGGCGGCGGCGGAAAATCCGGTCTCCTTTGCTTACACGAAGCTAAGAAGAGAGCTGGCGTTACTGGTTTAGTAGTATGTGCTGCTGGTTCCCAGAAGTCCGAAGACAGAGCAAGAGCTCTTAACCTTGCTGATGAATACTTCCACATGGACGCTACAGATGCTGTTGGATTCTACAACAAGTCCATGGAATTAACAAACGGCGAATTATTCGACGTAGTTATCAACTGCGTATCCATTGAAAACACAGAAATGGCTTCCATCCTTTCCTGTAAGGACGACGGAGTTGTTTACTTCTTCTCAATGGCTACTTCCTTCACAAAGGCAGCTCTCGGTGCTGAAGGCGTTGGCAAAGACGTTACAATGATCATCGGTAACGGATACACTAAGGGTCACGCTGCAATCACTCTTCAGTGCTTAAGAGAAAACCCTGGTCTTAAAGCTTTATTCGAAGAAATGTACGCATAATTTTCGGAACATAAATAGCTGAAGATACTTATTAAAGGAATCTCGCAGGACTCCCTGCGGGATTCCGTTCCAAATGTTTATTTGAATTATTAAAGGAGATTAAAAGATGGCTGTTAGAAATTGGAAAGACATTCCTCTTTTTAAGGATGTTACAGACGAACAGTGGAACGACTGGCATTGGCAGGTTGAACACAGACTTTCAACAGTAGAAGACATTGCACAGGTTGTTAACTTAACAGAACAGGAAAAGGCTGATATCGAAAAGGTTATGGGCGGCTTCAGAGTAGGAATCACTCCTTACTATGCATCCCTTATGGATCCGGATGATCCTAGATGCCCGATCAGAATGCAGGCAGTTCCTACATTAGCAGAAATGCACAGATCCGAAGCAGACGACATGGACCCATTACACGAAGATGCTGACTCCCCGGCTCCTGGATTAACTCACAGATATCCGGACAGAGTTTTATTCTTAATCACTGACCAGTGCTCCATGTACTGCAGACACTGCACAAGAAGAAGACTCGCAGGCGAAACTGATGGTGCTAGATCAAGAGAAGACATCAACGCTTGCATCGAATACATCAGAAAAACTCCACAGGTTAGAGACGTACTTCTTTCCGGTGGTGACGCTCTCTGCGTTGAAGATGACACATTAGAATACATCATCAGCGAATTAAGAAAGATTCCTCATGTTGAAATCGTAAGATTAGGTTCCAGAACTCCGGTTGTAATGCCTATGAGAATCACTGACAACCTTGTTAACATGCTGAAGAAGTATCACCCAATCTGGTTAAACACTCACTTCAACCATCCAAAAGAAATGACACCGGACGCTATGGAAGCTGTAAGAAAACTTGCTGACGCAGGTATTCCTCTTGGCAACCAGTCCGTATTACTCCGTGGCGTAAATGACTGTAAGCATATCATGAGAGATCTTATGCACCAGTTAGTAAAGAACAGAGTAAGACCTTACTACATCTACATCTGCGACCTTTCCATGGGTATCGAACACTTCAGAACTCCGGTTTCCAAGGGTATCGAAATTATGGAAGGTTTAAGAGGACACACTTCCGGTTATGCAGTTCCTACATTCGTAGTTGACGCTCCTGGTGGTGGCGGAAAGACTCCTGTAATGCCTCAGTATGTAATTTCTCAGACTCCGCACAAGGTAATCCTGAGAAACTACGAAGGTATCATTACTACATACACAGAACCGAGCCTTCCGGATCTTCCTTGCACATGCGACTTCTGCACAGGCAAGAGAACTTACAAGTATCAGGGTGTATCTGCACTCGGTGAAGGTCCTGAAATCAAGACTATCGAGCCTGCACACCTTGCAAGACACGAAAGAAACCAGCACTAATTTCGGACGCCGAAAAGTGCGGCAAATAATTAAAATTCATCCTATAGGGGACCGCATGGCCCCCTATAGGTGTGATAAAGGATATTACATAAATGGGTATATTGTACGACTTATCAACAAAATACAAAGCAATTTCCATTGTCGGAATGGCAAAGAATGCTGGCAAGACAACAGCGCTTAACTATCTGATAGAAGAAGCGATTGACGAGGGAATTGTTTTGGGAATTACTTCAACGGGCAGAGACGGAGAAACACAGGATCTGGTGACAGGAACCGAAAAGCCGAGAGTATACCTGGAAGAGGGCATGCTGGCCGCCGTACCTTCTCTTTTGTACGAAATGGCAGATGCCGGACTGGAAGTAATTCGAAAGACGAAATATTCGACGGCAATCGGGGAACTGCTGATATGCAGAGTCAGAGAAGCCGGATATGTACAGATTGCGGGACCCGTAATAAACGCAGAGCAGAAACTTCTTTGCGACGATATGCTTGAGCTTGGATGCGAGCTTGTTCTTATCGACGGGGCAATCGACCGAAAAACAATTGCATCCCCGGACACATCGGATGCGATTATACTTTCGACAGGAGCGGTGCTTTCCAGAACGATGAGCAAAGTTGTGGAAGAAACCGCACACATAGTAAACCTCTACAGAACGCCGGAGCTTGAAGCAGGCACGGCAAGAGAGGCAATTGAAAACAATAACTTTGACGACAAGATTATGCTTGTCGATGACAACGGAAATGTCCGCAAACTTGACCTCACAACAGGCCTTGGAGCGGCCAAGGAAATCAACGGAGCCATCGATGAGGATACAAGATATATATATATACCGGGTGCGTTCACAAACAGCGTGATTTCGGACATCAACTTAAAAAATCTCAAGCAGGTGCGTTTTGTACTGAAAGATCCGACGAAGATTTTTGTAAATGCGATGGACTGGGGAATCTTCCGGAAGAAAGGCTTCCGCGTATCGGTTCTCAAAAACATCGAAATCGCTGCCATCACGGTTAATCCGTGGGCACCGGCGGGATACACCTTCGATAATCGTGTTCTTTTGGAAGAGATGCAGAAGGCAATCCCGGACATTCCAATCATAGATGTGAGGATGTAAGAATGAAACAGGGAACAAACAGGCGGCTTGCAAATGTAAAAACGAGGAAAGAAACAGGTCTTGAATATGTCATGTTTAACCTTGATCTTAACACGCCTTTCGGCAGGAAACAGCTGAAGGAGATAAGACCGTTTTATCCGGGTGAGGAACAGGACCTCCGGGATGAGCTCGACCGCGTGGAGAGAATGATATATTTCGTTAAGCAGAACAAAGTCTTGACGGATAAGATACTTGAAGTTTTCATGGAGATAAAAGATCCTACTCTGACCGTTCAGAGAAGCGGAGACACGATTCTTTCAACCGTGGAACTTTACGAAGTGAAATCTTTGCTGCTTCAGATGAGGCAGCTTGGGAAACTTACCAAAGAACACGAGGTAGGCGACTACAAGGGATGCCACTGCGTGTCTGAGTGTGAGAAACCCGAGAGTATTGAGGCACTGCAGACGGAATCGGAAGCCGGCGAGCCTGTTGTGAACACGGTGCCTGACGATTATTTTCTGGCAGACACCGAAGACTTGCTGGATGCGCTTGACCCGACCGGAGACAGACTGAATACATTTTACATATACAACGAATTCAGCCCGCTGCTTGCGGAACTGCGGAGCAAAAAAAGAGAATATGAGCTCATGATTCGCAGGGAGCAGAAGCAGAAGCGCGAAGAACTGAGAAAACAGCACGGAGTAATGCTCACACCGAAGTTCGATATCGTGCTTGCGAAGTCAAATCCGGATTTTGAGAAGATACAGGCGCTTCCTGAACTTGAAATTGTGGATCAGGACTATATGAGCGTTACCTTGCAGCTCAAGCCTACGGAAGAAATATATAAATTTGTGGGCGAAATTGAAGTAATCAACGAGAAAATAGAAGCAGAAGAAGAAAGAATCAGAGGTGTTCTTTCGAAGAAAATTTCGGAGAAGTCGGACGTGCTTCTTGAAAACTGCGAGAAGATAGGTGCTTTGGATTTGGCACTTGCAAGAGCCAGATATTCCATACAGCACGACATGACAAAGCCGGAGATTGCCGATGAGCATGTCATCGAATTCGAAGACGGCAGAAATGTTCAGGTTGAAGATGTGATTAAGCAGAAGGGCAAGACCTATTGTCCGGTTTCGCTGAGCCTCAAGGATGGAGTCACACTGATAACCGGGGCAAACATGGGCGGGAAAACCATTTCGCTCAAACTGGCAGGGCAGATTCCGATTTTGGCACAGTACGGATTTTTCGTACCTGCCAAACACGCACGGATTGGCTTGTCGAATTACATGCAGATTCTCATAGGAGATTCACAGTCGGTTGAGAGGGGACTTTCAAGTTTCGGATCCGAAATGGAAGAGCTTAAGGAAATCTTGGATCACGGACAGGACAGAAGCCTGATTCTCATTGACGAAATCGCATCGGGAACCAACCCGACCGAAGGTACGGCACTCACCAAGAGTCTTGTCGATTACCTGATTGAAAAACCGTATATTTCCCTGATTACGACGCACTTTGAATCCGTGACGGAGCGGGAAGGCATTGTAAATATGCAGGTAAGAGGGCTCTCGGACTGCAATTTTGACCTTTTGAACCGCGAAATCCAGTATGCAAACCGCCGTGACAGGATAAATATAATATCCAAGCATATGGACTATCGTCTGTATCGCGTGGATAACAAAACCCAAGTTCCAAAGGAAGCCCTCAGCATAGCAGCCATGTTGGGTATCAACAAGGAGATTATCGAGGGTGCGAAAAAATATATGTGATAAGGAGAAAAAGGATGAAAAGCAAACTTAACATTGACCCAAAAGTTGTTGACAGCGCTCGCCAGCATGCCGCTAATATCGCACATGACATGCAGGAATTCATCGAGCGTCACACAACAGTGTCAACCGAAAGAACAATTGTGAGACTTTTAGGCATTGACGGTGTTGACGAACTGGAAACACCGCTTCCTAACGTGGTTGTAGACCACATCAAAGATGCAGGAGCTCTCCCTACAGGTGCAGCTTACTGGATCGGAAACGCAATCGTTCAGACAGGCAAGCAGCCGCAGGAAATCGCAGAAGAAATCGCAGCAGGAAAGCTCGAAATCACGAAGCTTCCAACTTGCTCACAGGAAGAAGCTGCGGAAGCATTAAAGCCGGCTATCAAGAAAACATTCGAAAGAATCGATATGCAGAAGGCTAAGAGAAAAGAATACCTCGAAAGAATCGGCGAAGGTCCGGAACCTTATCTGTATGTAATCGTAGCAACAGGTAACATCTATGAAGACGTTATCCAGGCTCAGGCTGCTGCAAGACAGGGTGCTGACATCATCGCAGTTATCAGAACAACTGCTCAGTCACTTCTTGACTATGTTCCTTACGGACCTACAACAGAAGGCTTCGGCGGTACATACGCAACACAGGAAAACTTCAGAATCATGAGAAAAGCTCTTGACGAAGTTGGTGAAGAAGTTGGCAGATACATCAGATTATGTAACTACTCATCCGGTATGTGCATGCCTGAAATCGCTGCAATGGGAGCTCTTGAAAGACTTGACGTTATGCTTAACGACGCAATCTACGGAATCCTGTTCAGAGACATCAACATGCAGAGAACTCTGGTTGACCAGTTCATGTCCAGAGTTATCATCGGATACTGCGGCATCATCTTCAACTCCGGCGAAGATAACTACCTTACAACTGACGACGCAATCGAAGCAGCACATACAGTAACAGCTTCCCAGTTCATCAACGAACAGTTCGCTGTACTTGCCAACATCCCTGAAAACCAGATGGGTCTTGGTCACGCTTTCGAAATGGATCCAAATACAGAAGACGGATTCCTTCTTGAATTATCACAGGCTATCATGGCAAGAGAAATCTTCCCGAATGCAAGATTAAAATACATGCCGCCTACAAAGTTCATGACAGGAAACATCTTCAGAGGTCACATCCAGGATGCTCTGTTCAACTTAGTAGCAATCTGGTCCGGTCAGTCCTTACAGCTGTTAGGTATGCTTACAGAAGCTATCCACACACCGCATATGCAGGACAGATACCTCTCCATTGAAAATGCGAAGTACATCTTCAACAACTGCAAACACATCGGTGATGAAGTTGAATTCAAGAAAGACGGTATCATCCAGAAGAGAGCACAGGAAGTTTTAGGCAAAGCTGACGCACTCCTTGCAGAAGTTGAAAAAGAAGGTCTTTTTGCAACTATCGAAAAAGGTATTTTCGGCGGCGTAAAACGTCCGTTCGACGGTGGTCACGGTCTTGAAGGCGTTTGCACAAAGGGTGAAAACTACTTCAATCCGTTTATCACACTGTTTATGGATCATGAATAAGGAGGTAGGAAACAATGGCAGATAACAAGACAGCAACAACTCAGGTTGATTTAACTTGTGTTAAGCCTTACGGCGACGCATTAAATGACGGTAAAGTTGAAATGGCATTTACGCTTCCGGTTCCTTATGGTGAAGAAGCAGAAGAATGCGCAAAGCAGTATGCAAAGAAAATGGGTTTTGAAGAACCTAACGTAACATATTACTGTGAGCTGACTCCGGGATACACTTTCTTTGTTGTATACGGATCCGCTCAGGCAACAATCGACTACACAGCAATCAAGGTTCCAAAGGTAGAAGGTACTGTTATGGACCGTGTTGAATGCGGTGAATGGATTGGCGAACACATCGGCAGAGACATCGTTGTAGTTGGAGCTTCCATCGAATCCGATGCTCATACTGTAGGTATCGACGCAATCATCCAGATGAAGGGATTCCACGGACACTTCGGTCTTGAAAGATTCAAGAACGTAGTTCCTTACAACATGGGTTCCCAGGTTCCTTGCGAAGCATTAATCGCAAAAGCTAAGGAAGTAAACGCAGATGCTATCCTGGTATCCCAGACTGTAACTCAGAAGGATATCCACATCAAGCAGCTTACTAAGATGGTTGAACTCGTTGAAGCAGAAGGACTTCGTGACAAGGTTATCCTTACTTGCGGCGGCCCTAGAATTTCCCACGAACTTGCTCAGGAATTAGGTTATGATGCAGGTTTCGGTCCTGGAAAATATGCAGAACATGTAATGTCCTACATCATGCAGGAAGTTGAAAAGCGCGGATGGCAGAACAAGCCAAACATTGCTGACAGATAAGATAAGAATTACATTTGCCCGGCTTAAATATGCCGGGCAGGTGAATTTTATATTAAACAGGAAGGTGAAAACATGATTAACAAAATTAAGACTGCTCAGGAAGCAGTAGCCGGCGTACAAGACGGTATGACTATCATGGTAGGTGGATTCCTCGCAACAGGTTCCCCTGAAATCTTGATGGATGCATTAGTAGAAAAAGGCGTAAAGCATCTCACTGTTATCGGTAATGACGGTGGTCTTGATGCAGGTCAGCCTGCTGGCGAATTCGCAGCAAAGACCGCAAGAGGTATTGGTAAATTACTTGAACACCATATGGTAGATCACATTATCGCATCTCACCTTGGCGTTAACCCGAAACTGAACGAACAGTTCGCAGACGGAACTCTCAAATACACATTGGTTCCGCAAGGAACATTAGCTGAAAAGATCAGAGCAGCAGCTTACGGTCTTGGCGGCGTACTTACTCCTACCGGTGTTGGTACACCAATGGAAACAGAGCTTGATGAACTCGGAAGAGAAAAGAAAGTCGTAGAAATTAACGGTAAGAAGTACTTATTCGAATTACCGCTGTATGCTGACTATTCATTCATCAGACCATCCGTTGCCGACAAATTCGGTAACTACTATTGCTCCAAAGCAACGAAGAACTTCAACTATGTAATGGCCGGTGCTTCCAAGCACACAATCATTGCTCCTGAAAAATTAGTTGAAGTAGGCGAAATCGATCCTGATTACTTCGCAGTTGCAGGCGTGCTCGTAGATACTATTGTGGAAGGAGAAAAGAAATGGCAGATTTAAAAGTAAGAATCGCGAAAAGATGCGCGAAAGAATTTGAAGACGGCGATTTCGCTAATTTAGGGATCGGTCTTCCGACTATGGTTGCTGACTACATTCCGGATGGCGTAACAGTTACATTCCACTCTGAAAACGGATTCGCAGGAATCGACGCAGTTGCAGATGCTTCCAATCTTGACGTTGATATCATCAACTCCGGCGGCGTATACGTAACAGCCGTTCCAAGAGTAAAATACTTCGATACAGCAGAGTCCTTCGGTCTCGTAAGAGGCGGACACGTTAAGGCTACCGTTCTCGGTGCTATGGAAGTTGCTGAAAACGGAGATCTTGCTAACTGGATCGTACCCGGCAAGAAGGTTGCAGGTATGGGCGGTGCTATGGACCTCTGCGCAGGATGCCCTCAGGTTATCATCACAATGCTCCACACTCAGAAAGGCAACCACAAGATCTTAAAGAAATGCACACTTCCGCTCACAGCAGAAAGATGCGTAACTAAGATCATCACTGAAATGGCTGTTATGGAAGTCAGAGAAGACGGTATCTGGGTAACAGAACTTCACCCTGACTACACTTGGGAAGAATTACAGGCTGCAACAGGCTGTGAACTTCACAAGGATCCGAACATGAAGGCTATGGAAGAAGAGTAGAAACTTGTCTTTTCGCCCACCGCGTTGTCAACTTCGATTTTCTCAGTGCTCACATACTTCAAGTATGCTCCGCGCTTCGAAATCTTGTTTCCTAGCGGTGAACGAAAAATCCGGCGTTTCTAAGAATGATTGCTAAAATCGCCTGTGGCTCGCGCTGCGGGCGATTTTTTTGTTAGATAAAAAGCTCCAAAATGGAGCTTACATTCTAACTATTGCTGTCATGCTAGAACATCTCTTCCGAAAGCAGCTTCCTGTTCTAACGAATTGGAAGCAAATGGTGCAAAAACACAGCGAAAAGGCTCTGGCAGGACCTTTGTCTGGACGCACCGAGGCATGACAAGAGGAATTCCGAAGAAAAAACAGTTTAAAAAGTAATAAAAAGGGAAAAAGTGTTAGAACAGTGCGACGAATACAGGGCGTGTGTTCTACCTGCACAGCCTCACGAGCATACAGATTCAGCAGAAATACGAAAAATATTTTGTAATCCCCTTGCTTTTTTGCATGCCAAGTGGTAACATATGCACATAGCCGATTATGGCAAAACTTAATATGCAGTTTATAAGGGTA
>JALERA010000041.1:0-2298 GCA_022764365.1 Bacillota bacterium | reverse complement strand
AGGCAGCTTTTATTTCTGCCGCATTCCTTTCTCGATTTATGCCCTGTTCTTGCTGATTTAAGAATTCAAAATATCCGAAAACTATTCGCCGGTAATGGTTGCCTTCGTCCTCCTGCATCGCGTATCCGGGAGTACCGAATGTACGGGTCACAATGGTTCTCTTCTGCACGGGAGCGGAGTTTGTCTTCTTTGCCGCAGCGATGGCCTGACCGATCCCGTGATAGGCAACGATCATCTTTTCCTTATCGTAAGAATCGCATTTTTCTTCTGATACCGTAATGGAAAGCAACGGCCTTTTAGGATGCTTTACTTCATTCATTTCTTCAAAGCTCCTTTTATCCCTGCTTATTTTGCAAAGTCCCTTCCGGTACCTCATTAAAGATACACTTAAAGCTGCAACTATACATCAACTCAATGTCAAATTTTGTTGAAAAAAGGAGTATCTGCTCGAATCTTCGAGCAGATACTCCTTTTTTATCATTGTTTCTCTTATTTTTATTTATGCTTTGAGTTTTACCGTAAAGCGACAACCGCCGGTTTTAATGTTTTCGGCGAAAACCTCGCCTCCTACTATTGCAACGATTCGCTTTACGAGCGCAAGTCCGAGGCCGTTGCCTTCCTGTTTGTGAGAACTGTCAGCCTGATAAAATTTATCAAATAAATGTTTTTTTGCTTCTTCGGAAAGTCCGGGTCCGTTATCTTCTACCGTAAACAGAATTCCTTCTTTCTGCTTTGTCAGCCGAATCTTAATTTCACCGCCGAAAGGCCCGAATTTGATAGCGTTTCCTATAAGGTTGCTCCAAACATGATGCATCAAGTTCTCGTTACATATATAAGTAATACTTTCCATGTCCACATCAAATTGCACCGATTTTTCAGTCCAAGCCGGTTCAAGCGCCACGATAGTCTGACGAATCTGCTCGTCCAAACGAAAACGGGTTTGATTGGATTGAATATCCTGATTTTCAACTGTGGAAAGCAAGAGAATGTTTCCTACAAGCGTAGAAAGGCGTTTTGTGTTAAATAAAATCTTATCGACATACTGCTTTTGGTCTTCGTCAAGATTTTCGCAACCCTGCAACAAAGTGCTGTATCCTTCTATGGCATTGATGGGCGTTTTGAATTCGTGGGAAACATTAGACACAAAATCGGTTTGCAACATTTCAGTGGACTGTAATTCCTGAGCCATCAAATTAAAGCCGGAATAGAGCTCACGTATTTCTTTAAAATCGGCTTCCGTACAGAGCCTTGTGTCGAAATGACCGTCGGCAATTTCTCCCATACCTTGCCGCAAATTGTTCACAGGAATAAAAAACCACTTTGAAAGGAACCCGGCAACTATAAATCCGATCAGTAAGCTGCTTCCGATCAGATTCAGAATCAACAAGAGATTAGAATCAATTTTTATCAAATATCCCCCCAGCAAAAGCCAGGCACAAAACGCAATTAAGACGCAAATAATGATATACAGCGAAACCAGTAATGTTAACCCTATGCGCAGGCTGAATTTGCTTCGCTGGTTGCGTATCTGTTCATAAACCTCGCGGGCTTTCATAGTTTCACCACCTTGTATCCCACACCGCGCATCGTTGTGATTCTGAAGTCCTTGTTATCACGGAAACGGTCACGAAGTCTGCCGATATGAACATCAACGGTATGGGTATCGCTTTCGGAATCATAACCCCATATTTCATCCATCAACTGCTGGCGGGTAAAAATGCGGCCGGGATATGAAGTCATTTTATAAAGCAACATAAACTCTTTTTGAGGCAGGGTGACTTTACCATCCTCACTTG
Source organism: Bacillota bacterium (assembly GCA_022764365.1). Taxonomy (GTDB): domain Bacteria; phylum Bacillota; class Clostridia; order Peptostreptococcales; family Anaerovoracaceae; genus CAG-238. The sequence goes on along the minus strand of JALERA010000041.1, from coordinate 502 downwards.
TTACGGTAAATGTGTCGCATTCCAATATAGTATTTCCGATCACCTGCTTGCGGTCGTTTATCATCTGGGCACGGCGCAGCAGAGCTTGCACACGAAGCAGCATCTCATTTACGTTTATCGGTTTTATCATATAATCGTCGGTTCCGGACAGGAAACCAAGACGCATATCATCAAAAGCGTCCTTTGCCGTGATCATCAGAACAGGAGTGGTATTGCCGGCATTCCTGAGCATACTGACAAATTCATAACCATCCATTACCGGCATCATTATATCCGAAATGACCAGATCAAAATAATCGTTATCCATGGCATCCAACGCTTCTTTACCGTTGGAAACACCTTTTACAGTATAGCCGTTCTTTGTCAGAACATGCGAAAAGAGCTGTCGAAGCTCACGGTCATCTTCCGCGATTAAAATTTTCAACATTTTTCTTTCTCCTATGTTTTTATAAGACTTTTACCAAGTTTCGTCTTATAGCATTTGTTTTTGTAGGCTCAGAAC
>JALERA010000021.1:0-4855 GCA_022764365.1 Bacillota bacterium | reverse complement strand
TACGCTGAATCTCATGTTTCTACCGCCTTTAACAGTCTTAGCTACTCTTCTGATATTAACGATAGTTGACTTTAAATCAAGCTTGGATGCATCAACGATATTACGCATTCCTTATTTCCTCCTGTTAGAATTTTAATCCGGCTTCGCGAGCACCCTCTGCAAGTTCTGCAACTCTTCCGTGATATAAGAATCCGCCTCTGTCGAAGCATACTTCTTCGATACCCTTTGCTAATGCTCTCTTTGCAAGCGCTTCGCCGACCTTTTTAGCTGCTTCCTTGTTGCCGCCGTATCCGATTTCGCCCTTGAGCTCCTTATCGAGTGATGATGCTGCAACTAAGGTTACTCCGTTTACGTCATCAATAACCTGAGCTGAGATGTTCTTGTTTGATCTGTAAACGCAAAGTCTTGGTCTTTCAGGAGTTCCAAAAAGGTTTTTTCTTACTCTTTCGTGTCTTTTAACACGTTTGTCATTTCTGCTTACTTTTGCCATTTTAATTCACTCCTTTCCCCTTATTTAGCACCTGCTTTGCCTTCTTTTCTGCGAATAACTTCATCAGCATACTTGATACCTTTGCCCTTGTAAGGTTCCGGTCTTCTCCATGCTCTGATGTTTGCCGCATAATTTCCGACAACAGCCTTATCGATACCCTTTACGATAATCTCTGTAGCAGATGTGCATTCAGTCGTGATTCCTTCAGGGTCCTTTAATTCTACAGGGTGGGAGTATCCAAGGTTCATTACTAAAGTGTCACCCTTCTTTTCGGCTTTGTAACCAACGCCTACGAGCTGGAGCTTCTTTTCGAATCCCTGTGTTACGCCAACAACCATATTGTTGATTAAAGTTCTTGCAAGTCCGTGCTGAGATCTTTCTTCTCTTGCGTCGGATGCTCTGGAAACGAGCACTTTGCCTGCTTCAACTTCAACTTTGATTAACTTACTGATTTGTTCTGATAATTGTCCTTTTGGGCCTTTTACTGTAACTACATTGTTTGCATCTACAGTAACTTCTACGCCGGCAGGAACAACTACAGGTTTCTTACCTATTCTAGACATTTTTTAGTTCCTCCTACCATACATAACAGATTACTTCGCCGCCAACGCCAAGTTTTCTTGCTTCTTTGTCGCTTACGATTCCCTTTGATGTGGAAACGATTGCGATTCCGAGACCTCCGAGTACCTTTGGCACTTCACCCGCCTTAGCATAAACCTTTAAGCCTGGCTTTGAAATCTTCTTGATTCCTGAAATTACTTTTTCTTTATTAGCACCGTATTTCATTGTAACTTTGATCATACCTTGCTTGTCGTCTTCTATCATTTCGAAATCCGCAATGTAGCCTTCTTCTTTCAAAATTTCCGCAATCGCTTTTTTCATCTTGGATGCAGGAATTTCAACAGTCTCGTGACCTACAGTATTGGCATTTCTGATTCTTGTTAGCATATCCGCTATAGGATCTGTCATTGTCATTACAGTGTTTCTCCTTTCATAATTTTTACCAGCTTGCTTTTCTTACGCCCGGAATTTCTCCTTTATAAGCAAGCTCTCTAAAACAGATACGGCAAATACCATATTTTCTTAATACGGAATGTGGTCTTCCGCAAAGTCTGCATCTGGTATAAGCACGAGTTGAATATTTAGGTTTTCTAGCCTGTTTTACCTTGAGAGATGTCTTTGCCATAATTCCCTCCTATTTCTCAAACGGCATGCCTAAGAGCTCCAGTAATGCAGCTGCTTCTTCGTCTGTTTTAGCCGTTGTTGTAAATACTATGTTCATACCTTTAATTGTATCAACCTTGTCGTAGTTGATTTCAGGGAAGATTAACTGTTCTTTGATACCCATAGAGTAGTTTCCTCTACCGTCGAAAGAGTTCTTGCTAACACCCTTGAAGTCTCTTACTCTCGGAAGAGCGATATTGAAGAATTTATCAGCAAATTCATACATATTGTCTCCTCTTAAAGTAACCTTCGCGCCAACAGGCATGCCCTGTCTTACTTTAAAGTTTGCGATGGATTTTTTAGCCTTTGTGATAACAGGTCTCTGTCCGCTGATTAAAGCGATTTCTTCAACTGCGGATTCCATAATCTTTGCGTTATCCTTTGCTTCGCCAAGACCCATGTTGATTGTGATCTTCGTAAGCTTAGGCACTTCCATTACGTTTTTATACTGGAACTTTTCTTTTAATGCTCCGAAAACTTCATTATTATAAGTTTCTCTTAATCTTGCTGTCAAAATCGTCTCCTCCTTTCTTAGTCGATTACGTTTCCTGTTTTCTTGGAAACTCTTACTTTCTTACCATCTTTGATCTGGTATCCAACTTTGATAACTTCCTTAGCCTTTGTGTCATAAAGCATTACGTTGGAAGCATCGATTGGGCTTTCGAAATGCTTGATTTCAGCACCGGCTTTTCTTGTAGCCTTTGCGTGCTTAGTAACAACATTTACGCCTTCTACGACAACTCTGTTTTCCTTTGGCATTGCCTTAAGAACTTTGCCGTGTTTACCTTTATCCTTACCAGTAATAACAATTACTGTATCGTCTTTCTTAATACGCATCCTTACACCTCCTACAGTACTTCCGGTGCCAATGACACGATCTTCATGAAGCCCTTATCTCTAAGCTCTCTTGCAACAGGTCCAAAGATACGAGTTCCAACCGGGTTCTTATCTTCTTTATCTTTAATGATAACTGCAGCGTTCTGGTCAAACTTTACATAGCTTCCGTCTGCTCTTCTGGCACCATGCTTAGTTCTAACTACTACAGCCTTAACAACGTCGCCTTTTTTAACAACGCCGCCTGGGGTTGCTTCTTTAACTGCACAAACGATAACGTCTCCAATATTCGCATACTGACGGGAAGTTCCGCCTAAGATACGAATGCAAAGAAGTTCTTTTGCACCTGAATTGTCAGCAACTCTTAATCTAGTTTCAGTCTGAATCATGATTTGGTGCCTCCTTTATTTAACCTTTTCGATAATGTTAACAAGTCTCCATCTCTTGTCCTTGGACAGAGGTCTTGTTTCCATAATTCTTACTTTATCGCCGATTTGACATTCATTGTTTTCATCGTGAGCTTTAACCTTCTTAGTTCTCTTTACTGCTTTTCCGTAAAGGGAATGTCTTACGAAGTCTTCGATTGCAACAACTACAGTCTTATCCATCTTATCGGATACAACAACACCGACTTTAGTTTTTCTTCTATTTCTTTCAACTGCCATAGTACATCCTCCTTCCTACTAAGCTTGTAATTCTTTTTCTCTAAGAATTGTCTTTACTCTAGCGATGTTTCTCTTTAACTCTCTCATTTTTACAGGGTTTTCTAACTGTCCTGTTACATGCTGGAATCTTAAGTTGAATAATTCCTTCTTCATGTTAGCAAGTTCTGTATTTAATTCAACCGCTGTCATTTCTCTCATTTTCTTTAATTCCATTATGCTTCACCACCCTTTGCTGCTTCTTCTTTGATGGCAAATTTGCACTTAATCGGGAGCTTGTGAGCAGCAAGTCTCATAGCTTCTCTTGCTTTCTCTTCGGATACGCCCTCGATTTCAAACATTACTCTACCTGGTTTAACTACTGCTACCCAGTACTCAGGAGCACCTTTACCGGAACCCATACGTACTTCAGCAGGTTTCTTAGTAACCGACTTGTGTGGGAAAATCTTGATATATACTTTACCACCTCTTTTAATCGATCTTGTCATAGCAATACGAGCTGCTTCGATCTGATTAGAAGTGATCCATCCACATTCCTGTGCAACCAATCCGTATGATCCGTAAGTAATTGTATTACCTTTGGTTGCAACGCCTTTCATTCTTCCTCTGTGAACTCTTCTGCGTTTAACGCGCTTTGGCATTAACATGGCTTTCGTTCCTCCTTTCCGTATGCTTATGCTTCAGTTGTTTCTGCAACTTCTACAGCTTCAACTTGTTCTTCAACTTGTGGCTTTGCGGGAGCCTTCGGAGTTTTTCTTACTCTAGGATTCAGCGCCTTAGGTGCTTCCTGACGATCATTTCTGTCACGTCTTTCGCGTCTTTCGCCGCCGTTTCTTCTGTCGCGTCTTTCTCCGTCTTTTCTAGGTCTTCTTTCTCTCTTTTCGCGTTTTTCTTCGCGAACTGCGCCCTTGAGACCCTTGTCGAGAATTTCGCCGTGGTTAATCCAAACCTTAACGCCGATCTTACCATAAGTAGTATCAGCTTCTGCGAATCCGTAATCGATGTCAGCTCTTAAAGTGTGAAGAGGAACGTTACCTTCGCTGTATTTTTCGCTTCTTGCGATTTCAGCTCCGCCAAGTCTTCCGGAACAAAGTACTTTGATACCCTTGGAACCAGCCTTCATCGTTCTGCCGATAGCCTGCTTCATAGCTCTTCTGAAAGATACACGTCTTTCGAGTGCCTGAGCGATGCTTTCTGCTGTAAGCTGTGCGTCTAATTCTGCTCTTCTTACTTCTTCGATTGAAATTTCTACTTCTTTGCCTGTCATCTTCTTAATGTCAGCCTTTAAAACATCAACGCCGTCTCCGGATCTTCCGATTACCATGCCTGGCTTAGCTGTAAGAACGATAACTCTGATTTTGTTTTCTGCTGCTCTTTCAATAAGAACTTTTGAAACTCCGGCAACATATAATTTTTTCTTTACATATTCTCTTATTTTGTTGTCTTCTACAAGGAAATCTGCAAAGTTGTTTTTATCTGCGTACCATTTGGAATCCCAGTCTTTTATAACGCCCACTCTTAAACCATGTGGACTAACTTTCTGACCCATTCGTGAACCTCCTATTCTTTCTCTCTAAGAGTTACGCCAACGTGGCTTGATCTCTTTAAGATGATTGATGCTCTGCCCTGTGAACCGGCTCTCCAT
>JALERA010000009.1:0-10463 GCA_022764365.1 Bacillota bacterium | reverse complement strand
TTTTCGGAAACTTCCTTCAGTTCTTTCTTCGCGTCTTCAATATCATAATTTGCATAGATATAATTCACAATCGGCGACGAGCTGAGATATGGGCTCATATCTCTTTCCTTCGACAGCCTTCCTGCCATCTCTGCGAGTATTTCCTTGCGGTAAGAAAGCTGGGGAATATATATGAGAACTTGATCTATCGTCATCTCTATTTCCGGAATAACAGTTGTAGCATTAAAAATATTCAATTCATGTTTGACCCGGCGGATTCTTTCCTCGAGCTTGTCGAGCGTCCGCAATGCTTCCGTCAAGTTGAACTCCGGTCTCACCGTCTCCGGATCTTCACCCATTGCTGCCGGAAAAGTTGATTTTTTTATAATCTCAGTCGCGAGTGCCGAGCGCTGCTCGTTCAGGCTTTTGATGAGTTTCGCTGCCTCTGCCGATGTGTATTTCATCTATCTACCTCCTATAAATTGTCTGAAAACTGCTACTTAATATGATACATGGAATAAGGGTTATTTGCAATCAAACTTTGCAAAAAAAGATAAAAACTACGCTTGTTGTGAAAAAAGGAAACGGGCACTCATCGCTGAATTGTCAACTTTGAGTGCCCGTCTCACTAAATTTTGTATCACCACAATAATTCGGAGTAGCCTATAGTTTTACTTGTATGCGTAGTAAATGAGTCTTGCCATTTCGCCACGAGTAATAAGATGATCGTCACCACCGAATTTGTGATCTCCGGTGTCTGTATAAATTTTCTTCTCTTGTGCCCATGCCACAGCCTTTGCATAATATACTTCTTTCCTGAAGTCATTGAAAGTCGTTGCCTTCTTTGCCTTTGGCGAACCCACGCTCAGCCATACATAATAGAGTGCCTGGCCTCTGGTGAACACTTGCTCTCCGCTGAACTGTCCGTAGTCAATGTAGCCTTTCTTCTTCGCCCAGAATACTGCATAGTAATACGAATCTGTGCTCTTTAAGTCAACAAACCAGTTCTTAATGCCTTTGAATCCTGTTCTCGGTGCTCCATTTGCCTTGTAAATGTATTCGAAGACTTCACCCTTCGTGCATGCAACCGTAGGTCTGAATTCTTTGCTGTTAAGCGGCTTCATAATCTTCTTCTTGACAACCCATTTTACAGCTGCCTTGTCCTTGGATGCTACATCTGCGTAAGTGCCTGAAGATGTGCTTGATTTTACCTTAATCTTTATCGTTTTGCTCGCGTTAAGGTTCAGCGTATAGCCGCCGGATACCTTCTTCATGTAGTCCTTGTCAAGCGGCATATAAGACTTTCGGCCTGCGCTGTCTGTACAAATCAAATATGCATCTTCCATTTCCGCAACACTGCTGAAGGTTGTCTTTCCGGCACTTGTCGTATACTTAACGATTTTCGAGCTTTTCTTTGAGAAAATCTGCACACCGACATTCTTCTGAACGCCGATGCCGATGTAATTCCATTTCGAGTCCAAAAGGTTCTTGCGGTGAAGCGTACTGTTCATCCATGCAAACATTGCGGATTCGCCGGTAACGCTTACGCCTCTGGTACAGTTATAAAGATTTTCGCCGGCAGCTCCGGTGCCGTAGGATGACGGAATTGCTGTGTTAAACAAGCTGCCGTCAGGTCTGCGATGCGCTTTGAGGTCATATTTTACGCACTCATTCGTACGAGTATCACATGCCTTCTGAAGTGCGCCTACCATTGTGAGAAGTTTCTTGCCTTCTTTAAATCTTTCTTTATTGGTTTCACGTAAGATTCTCCATTCTTCCTTATTAACGGAGATGGACTTGCTCGGCATATTAGTTCCGAGCATCGGGATCTTTTTAGAATAACGAAGTTCCTTTGACTTGCCATCCAGTGATACAGCAATATAAATTGTAATGCTGCCTTCTTTGTCGGTAGTTGCTTCTACCTTGTAGAACTTGTTTTCTGACAGCTCACATGTACTGCCGTTTTTCACAGCTGCCTTCGCTGCACTTAAAAGCTGCTCCTTCGTAGTCGAATTGCTGATCTTTACCTTGGCCACAGCCTTCCCTACAAGGGACCAGTCTTCTTCCAGTTCCGCGGAAGGCGTGGTATCTACAGGTTTGCCAAGTTTCGGAATGCGTGCTGCAAAAGGATTTCCTTCCTCTGTCACAAGGTCATCGTCGATAGCAACATAAAATGTGATGCTGCCGTCAGTGTCTTCAGTTGCCGGTGTAAACTTATCTCTGTAGATGTCAATTGTTGCCGACTGCATATCGCTCGGAAGCGATTTCCATACGAGCTCATGTAAATCGCCATCAGAAGTAAGCTCCTGAGCTTCATAGCTTTTCAAAGCATTCTTTATAGAACTCTCGATTGCCGACATATCGATGCCCGCACACGAAACCGTAACGCTTCCCATGGTCATGGTGAGCGCAACGACGAGCGTCAGCAGCATGGTTAATATTCTGCGTTTCATTTTTCTACCTCGTTAATATTCTTTTTCTTTCTGCATTTTTAGCCTTTTTCAGAGACTCTTTTTTTATTATAACTCATACATCAATGTGCAAGTCAAGCATTTTTAAAAAAATTTCACAAGATAATTTTCACTGCACTTCCTCCGGTTTTTTCTTTTGTTACCACGATTTGCTTGTCAATTCGCTCTTTCAGTTCCGCAACATGCGAAATAATCCCTACCAGTCTGTTGCCCTCGGTAAGCCCTGCAAGTGCCCGCATCGCCTGCTGTAAGGATGTTTCATCCAGGGAACCGAAGCCTTCGTCTACGAACATAGTATCAAGTTTGATTCCGCCTGCGGATGACTGGATTTCATCCGACAGCCCAAGTGCCAGCGCCAAAGATGCCTTGAAAGATTCGCCTCCGGACAGGGTTTTTACACTCCTTTCGCTGCCGTTATAGTGGTCGATTACATCGAGCTCCAGTCCGCTTTGGCTTCTGTTATTCTCCGCCTTGGCTCTGCGCTTAAGTTCGTACTGCCCGTCTGTCATGACCACAAGGCGGGTGTTTGCCCTCTCGATAATCCTGTCAAAATAAGTCATTTGAATAAATGTTTCAAGCATTATCTTTTCTTTTCCGCTTATATTTCCGTTGGCCGTGTTCGATAATGCTCGTACCCATGTCCATTTCTTTTCAATTTCGGATGCCTCTTCGGACTTTGCGAGAATATTGTCCAAAACACCTCTGTTTGCGGTTATTCTTGTCATCGCCGACTGCTTTTTATCGGACAGAATGCCGCGTCTTTCAAGATTTTCCGAAAGGCTCTTCCTCTCTTTCTCTGCATCGCATTCGATTCTGCCATTCAGTATTTTGGCCGCTTCGTCTATCGCTGCCATGTAGCCCGCAATTGTTTTTTCACATTCGGAATATTCATCAGCGGCGGTTTTTATTGCTTCTTCGATAGCACTTTTTCGGGTGTTAAGATTTTCTATTTCTTTGACTGCCTCCTCTTTCGCGGAAAAACTCAGTTTCTTTTTTAATTCGCTGATTCTTTGTTCTGCCGAATTCAGCTCGGCTTGCAACGCAATTAAACTTTTTTCAAGCTCGATCGCCTCATTTTTCAGATTTTCCGAAAGCAGCTTCTTGTTCGGGACTAACTCTTCGATAAGTTTTTTTCGTTCAACTTTTTTCTTTATCTCCTTAAGCTCCTGAACAAGATCGAAAAGAGCAGACTCACACTCCTTCTGCTTTGCAAGCACAGCCCCCGGAATGCCGTCATATGCTTCAACCGTTACGAACTTCTGTGCACTTGTAAGAACGGCCTCTCTTTTCTCGGAAATTTTCACTTTTACTCCATGTGCCGCCTCGCTTGCCTGCGTTAATTTACCCGCTGCAATTTCATAATCCTGCTTGATTTTCTCAAGTTCTTCCTTCGTCGGAGCTCCCTCGGCTTTTACGGCAGGCAGGGGATGGGTTGTCGACCCGCATACAGGGCAAGGCGCTCCTTCTTCGAGTGTTTCCGCAAGAATGCCGGCCTGTTCATCCAGATAGAGTTTGTGTTTCAAGTCATAAGTCTGCTTTTTTTCCTTTGTTATGGTCTCCAGTGATATGTACTGAGATTGCTTTTCTGTCAAATCCTTTTCGAGTTTATTGATCTCGCTGAGCGATGTGACGATTTCAGCTATCTCAGAAAGGATCTTATTTATAGATTCCCTTTGCGTGTTCAGCTTGATTTCTTCCTCTTCCGATTTTATCAAAGTTTCCAGTTCCGCATCCAGTTCCGCAATTTCAGCGTTGACCTTCGCATTCGTCTCACTCTTTTCTTCAATTGATTTGCTGCTTGCGGATATGGTTTCCGAAATTTCTTTTTTCCTCTTTGCTTTTAGCTCCAGTGCTTCATATTCCGGAAGTTCCGCATTTAATACGGATATGCGATTATTCAGTGCCGTTATTTCAGGCTTTTTTCCCTCCGCTGCCGCTACTGCTTTCTTCAGCTCGGCAAGCCTTGGTTCTGCCTCTTTCAGCTTTTCGGTTGATTCTGCAAGGGAATCTTCGGTCTTCTTCTGCTCCTCAACCTTTGCAATCAGTTTCGTTGCTTCCGATATTGCCGTATCCAGGGAATTGTACTCCTTCGTGTATTCGTTGTAACAGATATTGTCTTCTTTTAGAAGTTCCTCCAACAGGTCAACAATACCGCCTATCGGCAGCTGATCGTTCTTTGCTTTATCCACATTCACCAGAAGTGCATTATCCTCCTCACAGGCGATTCCGCTCACATACTGTTTAATGCTTTCCCTTGTTCTGTCATACTCCCTCGCAAGTTCCGAGGCTTCCGTTTTCAGCTTTTCCTGAAGCACATAATAATTCTGTGTGTGGAATATCTTCTGAAAGATTTTCTTCCTCTCATCGGTTGGTGCAATGAGCAGTTTCAAAAAATCACCTTGTGCAATCATTGCTATCTGTGCGAACTGATTGCGGTCTATTCCCATTATCTCTACGATCGCCTTGTTAACCTCGTTTCGGTTTGCAATAACCCTTCCGTCGGGGAACCTAAGCTCTGCACCGGCTTTTTCTACAGTCATGCCTTCCCCTCGGGTTTTCTGTCTTTCGTACTCGGGATTGCGCTTTATGCAATACTCTTTACCGGCATATTCAAACAACAGTTCAACCTCTGTCGGAGTTTTCGCTTCCGCATACTTGGAACGAAGCATGTCTGCCGCTCTGTTGTTTCCGCTTGCTTCCCCGTAAAGTGCATAGGTAATCGCATCGAAGATGGTTGTCTTTCCGGCGCCCGTGTCCCCTGTAATGAGATATAATCCGTTCGTGCCCAGTGCATCCATGTCCAGTTCTGTTCGTCCGGCATAAGGGCCGAAAGCTGACATTATTAATTTTTTTGGTCTCATTGCCTACTCTCCCATACTTTCTCGATCAGCGAACACATAAATTCCGTTTCCTCATGGTTCATCTCAACACCGTTTTGTTTCAAATAAAATTCGGAAAACAGCTGCAGCGGGGATTTCGTTTCGACGTCTTCCGCTGCACCGATTTCGACTCTGTGTCTTGTCCTTGCGTTGTCATAATCAAGCTTCATCAAATTATGATAAACAACCCTCAGCTTTGCAACCGCATCCGGAATATCTTCTTCATCCGTCAGCGTGATATGTGTATAGTCTTCCTGATAAGTTTTCCCTTCATAAAAACTCTTAAGCATCAATTCCTCGTACTTCCCCTTGAGTTCAACCATATCACGAAGCGGGACGAGCGGGGTCTCACGAACCGACACGTCACCGTTTTCTCCTATTTCAACGATACTCACCGACTTCCTGTCGTTTGCCTCAGAAAAAGAATATTTAAGCGGCGTTCCGCAGTATCTTATTTTCTCTGAGCCGATGTTCTGCGGCCTGTGTATATGTCCAAGAGCAACGTAATCAAATTTGTCAAAAACGGAAGCATCCACATTATCCGATCCGCCTACGGAAATTTCTTCCGATTCCGTTCTTGATGCCTCCGTAACAAACTGATGTGTTATCAGAATATTTCTGCTGTCTCCGGATATCTGCATATTGTCGATTGCAATGCGTATCGCATCCGTATAGGTTTCAACTGTCTCCTCGGGATAGAAACGCCGCACATGTGCAGGCTTAATAAACGGAAGCATATAAACCTTTACTTCTCCGTACTCATCGCTGAGTGTGAGCGGCGTTATTTCACCGTTATATACCGGCGAAAAATGGATTCCGCTTCTGTCCATCAGCCGGTTTCCAAAAGCAAGACGCTCCGCAGAATCATGGTTGCCGCTGATAACAAAAACCTGCAGGCTGCGTTTTGCCAGCCTGACAACAAAGTCATCAAAAAGTTCAACTGCCTCCGCAGACGGAACCGATTTATCATAAATATCACCTGCAATAAGAATCGCATCCGGCTTTTCGTCATCTATCACATTAATAATTTTCGTCAAAATGTACTTCTGGTCTTCAATCAAGGAAAACTCGTTCAAGCGTTTTCCCAGATGAAGGTCCGAAAGATGTATTAATTTCATATCTTTTTCCCTTCGTCATTCATATACGGCGATAATTTTCTTCGCAAGTTCCACTTGCTGCCTGGCAACATAGTCCGGCGACAAGATTTTAATCTCGCCACCGAAGTTCATAACCCAGGTGAGAAAAACCGGGCTCACCGCCACCTTTACGGTCACATCGAAGCTGTCTTCACCGTTCACCTTCCTCAGGAGCACACCCTGTCCAAAGCGGTTTATGATAGGGTCTGCCATTTGGTTCTTGCACCTCAAAGTTACGAACTCATCCCTGCCGTTGAACATACCGAACATTTTCTTAGAATACAGTGCCATGTCAAAATCTTTGAAATGCTGCGCGCCTGCCCTTCTTTCCTGTAAAACGGTCATCTTCATCATTTTGTCCACCCGATAGTGCTTAATCATTCCGGCCTCTGCGTCAAATGCCACCAGATAATAGTTTTCGTCGTCCCAGGTAAGTGCCCAAGGACTTACTTTATAGGTCTTCCCACCATGCCTCAGTTCCTTCTCACCGTCAGCATTCCACTTGAAATACTTAAAAGAAATCTGCTTATCTCTGTTGATGGCATTGTGGATATCGTCCACCGTGTAATAGATGCTTTCGTTCATGTTCTTAATGCGGTTTGTCACATGGACATTCCTCGAAAGCTTCTTGGCCTCGTACTTACTCGTCAGCCCTTCGATCTTCTTGATCAGCACTTCACTTTTCTTGCGAGTAATAAATTTGGAGCTCTGGACGGCATCTACAAGCAGTTTCAGTTCCGGAAGTTCAAACTCCCTGCCTGCCAAATAATATTCCGTTCGATTTCCGATTGTATTCTTTTCAATGTCCATCCCAATGCTTCGCAAAGCCTCGAAATCATCGTATATGCTTTTTCGCTCAGCTTTAACGCCGCAGAGGCTCAACTCGCTGATGATCTCCGACATACTAAGCCCATGCTCATCATCGGTTTTCTCCTGCATGAGCCTGGCAAGATAGATCAGTTTCAGTTTCTGATTTTGAGATTTCGCCATAATAGGCCTCCTTCCGTCATTCCTACACCGTTTTCCTGTTTATTAACTTGCTTCTTTCATTCGCATTCTTCCGAGCAGCCGCTGCAGCAAAGTTCGTTCTTTCGAAACGTCAGGTGGGAGTGACTTGATTTGCTTATACAAAAGTTCGCCTTCTTTTCCGAGTATGTTCTTCATGAGCTGGCAAACCTTGTCCCACGTTTCAATTACAGAAGGTTCCATAACGGCTCCCTTCCAGATGGTTTCAATTCGCTTGACGAGGATGTCATCTTCTATCTTTTCTTTCAACAAGCTTACAATCGTGTCAAAATGTTTATCCGAACTTACGAGAAAAATGTTTTTTCCGTCACGGCTGCCCATTCATTCTGCCGCCGCAATTGAAATTGCGAAATCCACCGAATTCGGTGCTGACATAACTTTCTTGTAAAACACTCCCGCTTCAGTCATGGCCATAATGGCTTTCCGGTTCTTATCGCTCGAGTAGTAAGTGTTCTTTGCCGCATAAAAAATATGTACCTCATCACCTGCCGCAAGAAGCTCAATTCCCTTGATGTTCTCCTTTGGGTTGTTGTCCCCGTCGATAAAATATATTGCCATGTTTTCCCTTTCATTATGTGCTTTTCGCAGTCTGATTTCAAGTAGATTGTAGCAAAATGTCTGTACAATAAAAAGGACATGACTTGTTGGTTCCTTTACATATAAAAACAGAATCGTTGAAAGCCGCGGTTCTGTGTATATTATTATATTATTATATTTTTCTATAATTCCCTCTTCCTCTAAACTCAAGAATTCCCTTGTCTCTTAATACTTGTAACTGCTGTCTTATCTTATCTCTAACATGTTTATTGTCAGGATGCTTAGCGGCAAGCATATTCTCAAACTTGTACATTTGATCCAATGTGAAATCCCTTTCATCAATTTGGTTCACGCAGTTCAACACATCTAACACCCAGCCTCTTGCATCCAACCTATACTGTTTGATAAACTCTGTTCTCTTTACCTTCGCAATAATATCCTTTTGAGGTATTTCCATTTCATCTTTTACAATATATATCCTTCCTTCATCCGGAATCTGATTAATCAAAATATTACATCCAGTCCAGCCAGCCCTCCTAGCCGTATCTGACAATGGTTTTCTTTTCTCTATTATTTCCGGCGAAAAAAATATTTTGGAACCATTAAAAAATCAATTACTTTTAAGTTTTTTTTGTTGTAACTCATACTCTTCTTTGCATGACGGACAATAAAAATCCGCCACCGGTCTGTTATTCTCAAAATGACTCACATGCATTTTCCCACAGCAAGGGCAATAAAGATTCTTTTTAACCCATTGCTCCGTTATTACACGTATCTTTTGCGAAGCACTTGTATATTTTTCTGCAATTTCTCTACCCATCTGTAAATTCATATTCTATCATCCTTACACACTATGCAGCAGCCTTACCTTTTCGCATTCTAAATCTTTATAAAATTACGCTTTAACTTTTACTGACTTAACCTTGCTCCATGCGCCGTAATTGCCCTCACTAAAGTTGTGGTATGCTCTTTGCCCGGAACTTCTTCGATAGTGCAGTTTTCTTTTGCTCTATCCTCATCGTCTTTTCCAACGAATAAAGAAGCATGAATGCCAACTGTCGATTTCACTCATTCACGGCGCGCAGCGACCAATTACTGTGCAGCAAGTAGATCCCTGAGCTTTTTACATTCTGTCGCGAGTTGAAACATGTCGTAATTTACCTCCTGTTCCCGCAAGCCAGCGAGCATTGCTTTCTCCTGTTCGTTTATTTCCTCCTTCTCAATGCCGAGTTCTGTGAAGACTTCCTCAACCGGTCGTGTGCGACCAGTTACTGCCTCTTGGATTGAAACCTCTAACTGCTCGCGTTCTTTGTTGAGTTCTTCCTGTGTAAAGCCAAAGAAGGTCATTTCATGTAGAATCTGCACGAGCACTGCATAAATGTTCTTTTTCGTCAATTCAGTGTCTGCAATGTAGTAGCCCATGACTTCTGCAAAATCTACAAGAATCCATGAATATGTCTCAGGCTTATCGCACGCAAAAATGTCGGTGCTTGTGCATAGAACGGTCTCCACTTTTTTCTTATAATTACTATAAGCCTTGTGGCAAAAAAAGATCTTATCTTGTGGTGTTGAATCTACTTCCAACTTGCACAGCATTTCCAAAAATTCTAAAAGGCGCAGTCGGTATGCCTCTTTAATCTCTGCCACGTTTTTTTCTAAACGGCAAAAATTTTCATATTCGATAGGATACTCACTAAAATATTCATCTGCTATTTTGGCTGCGTCCACTTCCTTCAACCATGCATGTACTGTTTGCATAAACGGCCTCCTCTCTGCACTTTGATATCTATATAAATATTATACCATTTTCGGGGATTTCTCAATTTTTTTCTGCAATATATATGTTATGAACGGTCATATCCTGTCATTGGACTCGAATCGACCTTTTCCCATTGCGACTTCCGTTGAAATACCGTAGCCGGAATAAAAGACGCTGGCCAAAAGTTGGTCAGAAGGACACAAATAATACTGAAGGGGCTGTCGCATTAACGGGAACCGTTAGGGCGCAGCCCTCTTTCTTTAAGGGTCAGCCTATGAAATGAGACGGAATTTTTACTCCGTCTTTTTTGTTTAAAAAAGAATCCTGCACGCACAAAGCACACAGGATATGGTAAAATGATTGTATGACCAAACACAACCTTTTACGTAAACAGTATACACTGAATGAAACTAATTATCAATTAAAAATTCCAATGGAATTGGATGCATGTATACCGGAAGATGATTGTGTGAGACTCATCCGTCAGTTTGTGGAGGAAATGGATCTGACGGCTCTGTATGGTACCTATGAAAGGATGCCGTCAGAAAAATACGCGTCTCCGGAAATCATGCTCAAGATCATGCTCTATGCCTATCACGAAAGAAAAGATGTCTCGTCAAGAACGATCGAGAAAAATTGCAAGCGGGATATCAACTACATGTATCTTCTCGAAGGC
>JALERA010000007.1:0-26102 GCA_022764365.1 Bacillota bacterium | reverse complement strand
GGCGAGCTCAGAAAGCAAGGCTTAGCGGTTAATAAGAAGCGAGTCCATCGAATAGTTCAGAAATACGGACTCCAGGTCACTTCGTACACCAGGAAGAGCCGCAGATTCAGCACATATAAGGGTGTTGTGGGAAGGATCTCTCCTAACAGAATAAATAGAAGATTCAATACCTGCATTCCTCATCAGAAGATAACTACAGATACTTCTGAATTCAAGTATTATGAGCCTGATGAGAAAGGCAGAGTCACAATCAAGAAGCTGTACCTTGATCCATTCCTGGATCTGTGGAATCTTGAAGTATTAAGCTATGGGGTTTCCGATAGACCTTCTGCGAAAAGCATAATGACAGCTCTTGGTGAAGCCATCGACGTAACCAATGACTGCAGGTACAGACGAACATTCCACTCTGATCGCGGCTGGGCATACCAAATGAATGCCTATAGATATGAGTTAAAGAAGAACAGGATTTTTCAGAGCATGTCCCGGAAAGGCAACTGCTACGACAATTCACCCATGGAGAACTTCTTTGGGATCATGAAGCAAGAGATGTACTACGGCAAGGTATACAATAGCTTCGACGAGCTGAAAGATGCAATAGATAAATATATACGTTATTACAACGAGAAACGCAGCAAGGCATCTCTCGGATACAGGAGTCCAATCGAATACCGAAACGAGATGCTCGCTGCATAGAAAAAACTCCGGCGATTTCTCGCCGGAGCAAAAGTCTAACCTTTTGGGGTCACCGCATTCGGTTCTCCGCTTTCTGTTAAAAGTATTTCGGTTTCTTCAGTTTGCACATCACATCTTTGCAGTTTTCGCATTTCAGCACATCGTTGGAGCCTTCCCAAAACTGCTCCGGATGCTTTATCAGAGTGATTTCCCACCGGAGCATGAGCAAAATGCTTGTAAAAAACAGGCTCCACGAGAAGAAGTTCCTTATAAACAGCATCGGCGTAAACATCATAAAGTATCCCCAGTTAAAAATTCTGCAGTTGACGCAGCAGCGGTTCTTTATAATGAAACTTTGGAACGGACACCACACGACCACGCATATCAGGTCGCACATATAGTAAAACACCGACAGAAGAATCAGCTCCTTCGAACCGATAATCTTAAACACATACAGTATGCCTAAAATTGCATTGAAACTGAGCCATATCAGCAGCACCTTGATTGCCGCAAGATTGTTCCGCTGTACATAGCGGTACATTTCAATTTCGCTGTAGTCTTGTGCCGGTACATAGTGACTTGCGAATCCTTTTTTGCTTCCCATCGTAATCCGTCTGTTCTGCGGGAACATCTGCAGCAGCATGCTTGCCATCATAATCGCCCACACAATGTAAATCCACCATCGTTCCTCCGGGGAAAATATGTATGCGCCAAGCGCCACAAGGAACACGACGCAGCGAAAAATCAGTTTGCCGACGTACTCCTTGAACATATCGATTTCTATTATCTTTTTCATCTCGTCATTTCCTCGATAATCGGGCGGATTCTCTGCCTGTCAATCAGCTTGCATCCGTTTTCCATATAAGAAATCATCACTTTGTCATTGTCCGTAATCTCCGACTCTCGCTTTCCTTTAATCATTTTCTGCGCCAGATTCATAATCATCTTATCGGCGCCTTTCAGATTCTCCGGATGATATTCGCCCGGCAGGAAAAAGCAAGGAAGCTGCTTCATGTAGCTCTTCGGGAAGTTGATGTCACGGAGCTGCTGTCTGGCTTCCATGTCATCGAGGTTGATTCCGACCGCAAAAATCGCATAATGCCTGTCACTCACACCCGATTTCTCAAGATCTTCTGCGGTAATCTTTCCCGAGCGGTACATATCGAGAAGCTTCAAATCCGACTTAATCCATTTCATAAACTTGTCGAGTTCCTTGATGCCCCCTGCCTGCACGCCGCCGCCATAGATTACATTGTCATAATTCTTCAGATCATTTTTCTTGAACTCCTCTATGGAAACCGCCCGGCAGCCAAGCTCCTCGGCAATCCATGCCGCGTACTGCGCGCTGGATCCATATTTGCTTTTATATATTACAATCGTTTTTTCCATCTGCTGTCCTCTTACATTTTCACATTTTCCACTCGCAAAATCGCCGCCATCTGCTTCCGTAATTCTTCCGACGGGCTGACCCAGAGAGATTCCTCTGTCCGGAACATCTTGCCGCTTGGAAGATAGATCAGAACCTCATGGTCACCCTCATGCCGTTTTAGGTTGACCTTGATTTCTTCCAATGTCATGGCCTCATCCATGTCCGCAGGTATGCGGAGTTTCACCATGCCCGCGGGCTGACGTGTCGGTTCCGAGGTCTCAGTTCTCTGCTGAATGGCAGCGGCCATCGATTTTGTGCCATAGTTCTTCCCACGGCTGCCGTTGTAACCATTGCGCGAGCGCTGCGTAAACCCGCGCTCGATTGCCGTATCAATATCCAGCACTTCATCCGCCAGTACCTTCGGGGCTTCATCTTCCTTAAAGTTCAGTGTTCCTTTGATTGCCACGACGCGGTCATCCTGAATGATTTCCGCACATTTTTCGTACACATTCGGGAAGATGACAACCTCTGTAATTCCGTATAAATCTTCCAGATCGACGAACGCCATCATCTTGTTGCTCTTCGTAATCAAAGTTTTCTTACCCACAATCATGCCGCTGATGATGCAGGACATTCCGTCACGAATCGCGTTATTCTGTTCGCTTCCTGCTTCCTCTTCAATCTGCATTAAATCGTCGCTTGTTATGGACGAAATTCTTTCCATTTTCTCTTTGTATGCGTCGAGCGGGTGGCCGGTCAAGTAGACTCCGAGCATTTCCTTTTCCATCGCAAGTTCAATGTTGAGGGGAAATGCCTGAACGTCCGGAAGACGCTTTCCTGTGCCTGCACTGCTCATCGCATCCGAAGCCGTTTGGAATAAGGAAATCTGACCTTCGAGGTTTTTCTTGGAAGTATTCTGTGCAGACTCGACCAAGGTTTCGTATACCGCGAGTTTTGCGGCTCTGTTTCCTTCGAGACAGTCGCAGGCTCCCGCTTTAATCAAGCTCTCGATTGCACGCTTATTTACCTGGGAAATATCCAGATTATTAATAAAGGTAAAAATATCCGAAGGTTCGCCCTTTTCTTCGCGCGCCTTCAAAATCGCCTCAATTACATTTTCTCCGACGTTCTTAACGCCCAGCAGTCCAAAGCGGATTTTGCCGTCCTCCACGCTGAATTTCTTCCGGCTCTTGTTGACCGATGGCGGCAGAACTTCTATGCCCATGTCGCTGCAGTTGCGGATATATCTTGCAATCATCTTCGCATCGCCCATTACCGATGTCATAAGAGCCGCCATGAATTCGACCGGGTAATGCTTCTTGAGATAGCCCGTTTCATATGCCACGACCGCATACGCCGCCGCGTGGGACTTGTTAAAAGCGTACTGTGCGAACGTTTCCATGTCTTCAAAAATCGCCTCCGCTGCCTGACGGCTGATTCCGTTTCTGATGCAGCCTGCGATTTCGACATTGCCGTTTTCGTCGAGCTTTCCGTTGATGAAATACTCCTTTTCCTGGAGCATGACATCTTTTTTCTTCTTGGACATTGCGCGGCGCACAAGGTCTGAACGCCCATAGCTGTAGCCGCCGAGGTCACGCACAATCTGCATAACCTGTTCCTGATACACAAGGCAGCCGTAGGTTACATCCAAAATCGGCGCAAGCGACTCATCCACATATTGAATCCCGCTTGGGTTCTTTTTGTTTTCGATGTACTTCGGAATGGAGTCCATAGGACCCGGTCTGTAAAGAGAAATTCCCGCCACAACATCCTCAAAGCAGGTCGGTCTGAGGTTCTTCATAAACTGCGTCATGCCGCCGCTTTCGAGCTGGAAGACCCCGCTCGTATTGCCCGCAGAAATCATTTCGTAAACAGACGGATCGTCGTAACCCATCCTTGCAAAATCAATCGTCACGCCATGATTATGCTTGATAAGTTCGAGCGCATCCCGTATTACGGTCAGGTTTCTAAGCCCCAAAAAGTCCATCTTAAGAAGACCCAGTTCCTCGATGGTCGTCATCGTAAACTGCGTCGCAGGTCCTTTTTCGGACAGATATAAAGGTACGTATTCGTCAATCGGTGCTTTGGAAATCACAACGCCCGCCGCATGCGTGGACGCATGGCGCGGCATGCCTTCGATTGCCTTTGCCATATCGATGACTTCTCTTGTCTCTTCATCCGTCTCATAGAGATTTTTCAGATCGGGACTTGTTACAAGTGCCTTATCAATCGTCATGCCCAGTTCGAACGGAATCGCCTTGGCAATCTGGTCAGTCTTTGCGTAGCTTACCGAAAGTGCCCTGCCGACATCGCGCACCGCCTGCTTTGCCTTCATCGTTCCGAAGGTTATAATCTGCGAAACCCTGCCTTCGCCGTATTTTTCCGTCACATAGTCGATGACTTCCTGCCTGCGCTCGTAGCAGAAGTCTATATCGATATCCGGCATGCTGACACGCTCCGGATTCAGGAATCTCTCAAAAATCAAGTTATATCTTATCGGATCGATGTCCGTAATCTTCAGGCAATAAGCAACGATAGATCCCGCCGCAGAGCCCCTGCCCGGCCCCACCATGATTCCGTGGTTTTTGGCATAGTTGATGAAGTCCCATACAATCAGGAAATATTCCACATACCCCATGCTCTCGATTGTTCCGAGCTCATAGTTCAGCCTGTCTTCCAGTTCTTGGTGCGAGTGTTCTCCGCAATCGCCGTCGCCGTACCGGTCCCTGAGACCCGCGTGACAAAGTTCCCGAAGGTATGCGGTATTGTCTTTTCCGTCCGGTGCTTTGAATTCCGGCAGATGATATTCACCGAATCGGAAGTCGTAATTGCACTGCTCGGCAATTTTCTGCGTGTTGTCGCAGGCCTCCGGGCAGTAAGCAAAAATCTTACGCATTTCGTCTTCGCTTTTCAGATAAAACTCATCGTTCGGAAAGCGCATTCTCTTTTCGTCGTCAAGCGTTGTCGCCGTCTGAATCGCCAAAAGCACATCATGTGCCTTCGCGTCTTCGCGTCTCACATAATGCGCATCATTGGTTGCCACAAGAGGAATGCCGAGTTCTTCGGACAACTTGCGCATATCCGAAAGAATGGCAGCTTCCTCTTCCAATCCCTGGTCCTGAAGTTCCAGATAAAAATTTCCTTCCCCGAAGATTTCAAGAAGTGCCGCAGCTTCTTCTCTTGCCCCGGCATAATCCCGCATAAGAAGTCTGTGCTGGATTTCACCCGCCAGACAGCCCGAAAGCGCAATCAGCCCTTCGCTGTGCGCTCTCAGAACATCCTTGTCAATACGAGGTTTATAGTAGTATCCGCGGATAAAACCCTCGGAGACTATCTTAATCAGATTCTTATATCCGGTTTCATTTTTTACCAGCAAAATCAAATGGCCCTGCCGTTTATCCTTTTCCGCATCCTTATCCGTCAGTCTGCGCGCGGCAGTATAGACCTCACAGCCGATAATCGGCTTGATGCCCTGTTTCCTGCATTCTTTATAGAAGTCCACTACGCCGAACATCACGCCGTGATCCGTAATCGCAAGGCTGTCCATGCCAAGCTCTTTGGCACGCGCCACTACATCCTTGATTCTGGCTGCACCATCCAGCAGACTGTATTCCGTATGTACATGCAAATGCGTAAATGCCATCGATTCTCCTTTGCTTTCGTTCTAATTCTTTCTCTTATTCTAAACTCTGCACTTCAGTGCCTTGCTGTATGTGCCGTAAATTTTCTTGCCGTTCACCGTCTTATATGCGCGAACTTTTACATAGTAGGTTTTGCCTTTTTTGAGACCTGTCACGGTTTTGCTCAGTGCCTTGCTTCCCGCGGTCGTCTTTACTACGCCTTTTGTAAAGCTCTTATTCGTTGCGCATACAATCTGATAACCGCTGACATCTGCTGTCTTGCCGCTCTTTTTCGTTACAAAGTCGGTGTTGATTGCCGCCTTCTTCCATGTCGCTTTCAGCTTGCCGCTTCCGGCCTTCGCAGCCTTCGTCAGCGTCGTCTGGCTTGGCACCGATTTATAGAAAAACGCAAGTGCATAATAGGCCTGCTCGGTTGCCATCTGGTTTACAACCGGCTCATAACCACCGCTCGCTTCGTTGACATGGCGGAACCCGCCGACTTTTTCATCGTAGAATGTCATCAGACCGTCAATCACGCTCTTGCCGTTCTTGATGAATCTCTTATCGGTATTCGGGTTCACGCCGCATGCCGTAAGTGCACAAATCACCTGCGCACAGCTTTCAGAATTAATCGTGCCCCAACTTCCGAAGCCGCCGTTTTGTTTCTGCTGTTTGGAAAGGTAAGTAATCGCGCGATCAAGTGCTTTCTTTACCTTAGGCTGCTTCGTCATGTACGGAGCCAGCGCAATCATTGCCATTCCTGTTATATCCACATCGGATACTGCGTTATAGCCGGTACTGCCCTTCTTTTTCGGCTGTAGATTCCAGCCACCGTCACTATACTGGTTATCCAAAATATAGTTTATCATTCTCTGGCGAGAGTTCTGCCTGTTGGTTTCATCAGGAGTAAGCGTTCCGTATGCGTAGGAATCGGTTCTTTTCGGAACATCGTAGTTTGCTGAGTCAAACGCTCGGAGTGCCCAAATCGGTCCGTTCATACCCTGCCATTTCACATTGACAAAGTCCGCAAGCGGTGCCGTCAAGTCATAGCCGCCTACATTGGCTGCGTCCATGCCGACTGCACTCATCGCAACGATTACTCGCTCATACTCGGTGAATTTCTTGTCGTGCAGGATGCCTTTCGTGCCGCGATAGCCTTCTTCCAAAGCTTTTTCCACCGACGCACGGTATGCGGCAAGATAGGAGTCACTCATATCATGTCCTGCATGTCCCAATCCGAAAATAATCCACTCTCCGCCGATGGAGCCGAAGCTTGGCGGTTCGCTTTCGTTGTATAAATAGTCTCCGCATTTCTCAAATGCTGCTTTTGTCTTGTCATATGATGCTGCGGATGCAGTATCTACGCTTCCGAATACCATCGTGAAGCTGACTGCCAGCGTAAGCATCATGCTCAAAATTTTGTTTGCTTTTCTTTTCATTTTTTTCCCCTTTCATTTCTTTTTGTTTATTCTGCTTTCCTTACAATGCACCCTTTCTTAAAGAAGCAGATTGCATATTTGAGAATTGGCTGATATCCATCATCTTCAAGCGGAACTGCGTATTTTTTCTCTTCAATCTGCGCGAGTGCTTCTTCGCATTTCTTCTCCATCCCCTGAATCGTGTCTGAAATTTTCAATTCCAGAATCATCGCCCTGCCTCTGAATTTCAGTTCCGTCAGCACGATGTCAGGTCTGCCGTTTCCGCTCTCGCGGTTGGAGTAGACCGCATATCTTCCTGCATTCTTTAAAAGCCCCGCCATGAAGCCGTGGTAGTAACTTTCCGCATAATCAAAATAGCTGATAGTATCAAAAAGCTGCTCGTTAATGAAGTTTTCTGCCGTTTTACAGTCGCCGTCTTCCAGTGCTCGCACGAGCGGGCTGCGGTCTTTCTTCTTTATTCTTTGGTCGAACCACTCGGTAATGGACTCCCTGTAAATTTTCTTTATCTCCATATTCGGAATCGCCATCTTGAGGTGAATATCTCCCTCTGCGTCTGTCCGTTCGCCCATTTTCTTCAGATATCCGGTGAAAAACAGGAAGTTCCAAAGGTTGTCCTGTGACTTATGAATGTCTGCATAGGTAATCTCTTCATGAACAATTTTTTCAATCGTTCCGCTATCCATGAGCGTTTCCAGATCGCGCCTTGCATCCTCGTCTGCGTCCTCGACCATCTCATGTACAATGCTGTTTGATGAGGTATTCGACCAATACGGAAGCGGAAACTGTGTCACATGATCTTTGCGGTCGTTGACATATTTGAGTATACTCCATGGATTGTAAATCTCAAAATTATTGAACAGATAGCCGTCATACCATTTCTTTACTTCCTCAATCTGCTCGTTCAAATTATAGTATGCGAGCATCGCTTCCACTTCTTCCTGCGTAAAACCAAAAGCGTCTCCATAGCGTGTGTGAAGAACGCTGTCCGTCTCTAAGTTGTTCAGCCCTGTAAAAATGCTTTCTTTGCTGATTCTAAGGCATCCCGTGATTACACTTCTTTCAAGATATGGATTGGTCTTTAATGCCGATTCAAAGAGCGAGCGGAGGAATTTAATCATTTTATCATAGAAGCCTTCAAAATACGCATTTTCAAGCGGCACATCGTACTCGTCGATGAGGATGATGGTTTTCTTTCCGTGATACTTGAAAAGGCATTCCGAGAGGAAGGCGAAAGCTTTCACAACCTCTTTTTCATCTGCTCTGCGGTTCAGCAGATTTTCATAGCGTTCTTTTTCAATCGGAAGCAGTACATCCGACTGTAAAACATAGCGATGTCTCATAAATTCGTTATAGATTTCATCTGTAAGCGCACCATGTGCCATTTCATATGTCGGCTGTTTCGCCGACTTTAAGGTCATAAAAATAACGGGATATTGTTGTTGGTGTTGCATGATTTCCTCACCGCACTCTGCTATTTTCAGCCCGTTGAAGAGATAGCCATTATCGACTTTCTCGCCTTTTTCAGTAATTTCATCCTCGAAAAAACGGCGAATCATGAACTGGTTCAGCGTCTTGCCGAAGCGTCTCGGACGGGTAAACAAAGTAACCTTCGCCTGGCTTTCAATCAGTTTCTTTATCATCAAAGTTTTATCGACGAAATATGCGCCTTTATCAATGATTTCTTTAAAATCCTCCACGCCGATGGCGATTTGCTTTTTTCTTGTATTGCTCATTCCTTCACGCTCCTTTCGATGCTTCCTGTTTTATCCCATCCACTCGTCGGCACCGACATCCGTTCCGAGTCCTTCGCAGGTGTAGCACCATACGATCGTATCGCCGTCCTTAAGGTAATAAGAAGAACAGCCGTAATTCGGGAACCAGTCGTTGACCTTATACATCCAGCCGCTCTGCGGGCCGCCGTCAAACTCGTAGAGATAATTGATTCCTTCTATGTAGTAGGAAGCGTACAGCGGTGTATAGCTGAATTCAAGCTGAATGTCGTTGTTTCTGCAAAGCGTGTTCAGTGCATCGAAAACTGTGTTGTTCGTCGTGCCCTTGTAAGTCGTCCGCTCAAGGATGACCCCGTCCTTCGGTATGTAGTCCTTGATTGCCGGATTTTCTAGTCTGTCCATATCGTTTGACAATGTGTCGCAGCGGATTTCGAGCGTAACCGTTACTGGTTCTTCCTTCTCCGGTCTCAGTGCTGCATTACCTCCGTTTGATGCGGTCGGATCGTCACTGTTGTCAACCTTAATGTCTTTGGCATCAAGGTCTTTTTTTTCTTCTTCTGTGAACTTCAAATCCGATGCCTTCTTGCCTTTATTGGAATCCTTGTCCTTTTCGGCCTGTGCCTTGTCGTCCGGCTTTTCTTCCTCCGCATCCTCTTTGCCGTCGTTTTCGTAAACATCCTCGCCTGTGCCGATGACGGTGTTGCCCTGTCCGTCGGTGAGCTTGGCGTCCTTATTTTCTATGCTGAGTCCAACAATTGTAGAAACCGCAATCACGCAGACAAGCGCGATGAGTGCGTATTTGCGAACCCGCTTTCTTTTCATTTTTTTGACTAATTCGTTTTGTTCCATGCTGCCATCCTTTCTTGCCCCATTTTGATTGACCTTTGCTTCCTATTTTATCATATTCTTTGCATATTTTAAACACATTTTTCATCTATACTAAATACCACGAAATGTGATATAATATTTTATCAAAATATGCAGAAAAATGAATATTAAAATATACAGAAAGGAATCGTGGAATCATTATGTCAGCTTTTGTTACATTTGAACATGTCAAAAAGACCTATAAAATGGGAGAGGTCACGATTGAAGCTCTGCGGGATGCTTCTTTTGAAATTGAAAAAGGGGAAATCTGCGTTATCGTCGGTCCGTCAGGGGCGGGCAAGACTACGCTGCTCAATATTCTGGGCGGGATGGATTCTCTTACAGAAGGTCATGTTTTTCTGGACGGTGCAGAGATTTCAAAATACAACGCAAGGGAACTGACCACCTACCGGCGGTACGAAATCGGTTTCGTTTTCCAGTTCTATAATCTGATTCAGAACCTGACGGCACTCGAAAATGTTTCCCTCGCCGCACAGATTTGCAAGGAACCCATGGATGCCAAGGAGGCTCTGATTAAAGTCGGGCTTGCCGAAAGACTTGACAACTTCCCTGCACAGCTCTCCGGCGGTGAGCAGCAGAGGGTTGCGATTGCCCGTGCACTGGCGAAGAATCCGAAACTGCTTCTGTGCGATGAGCCTACCGGTGCACTCGACTACAATACCGGCAAGGCCATTCTCAAGCTGCTTCAGGATACCGCGCATGAAACCGGCATGACGGTTGTCATAATCACGCATAATACGGCTATCACTCCGATGGCTGACAGAATCATCCGTGTCAAGAACGGCATGGTTTCGTCCGTCGAACTGAACGAGAACAAAGTTCCCGTGGAAACAATCGAATGGTAGAAAGGCGGTGCATGCACATATGAAAAACGCCATGAGAAAAACTACACTTCGCGAAATCAAAGGAAGCTTCAGCCGCTGGATTGCAATCCTTGCGATTTGCATGCTCGGTGTCGGTTTTTTCTGCGGACTGAAGGTCTGCAAGGAGGCATTCATCCTCACCGGTGATACCTTCCTAAGCGACAACTGCTTCTATGATTACGAATTGATTTCGACGCTGGGGCTTGAAGAAAAGGATGTTGCGAAATTTCAAGATCTTGAAGGCATTGCAAAAGCCCGCGGGAGTTACTCCTCCGATGCGCTCTTTCTGATTTCCAAAGACAAAGATGCCGCGGACGGTTACGATGAAGATGTCGGTGAACGCGTTGCCAAATTCCACGCACTCATCGACGATATGAATACGCCTGCCCTCTCATACGGCAGGCTCCCGGAAAAGCCGAACGAATGCGTCGGCGATGCAAGGTATTTTCTTGAATCCGACATCGGCAAAAAAATCACTATCAGCAAGAATAACGACAAAGACACGAAAGATTTGTTTGCCTATGATACTTACGAAATCGTCGGGCTTTGCGAGTCCCCGCTTTATTTGAACTTTGAGCGCGGCTCGACATCGCTGGGAAACGGAAGCGTGGCAACTTATCTTTATGTGCCGGCAGACGGCTGGGACAGCGAAGTTTATACGGAAATATATGTGACTCTCGAAAATCAAGGCGTCATATACAGCGACGAATATAAGCAAAACGCCAAAGCGATGGAAAAACCTCTCGAGTCCACACTGGAAACATGTGCAAGCAGCCGATATGACGAGATCCTCGATGAGGCAAACGGAAAGCTCGACGATGCACGCAAGGAACTTGCCGATGCAAAAGCCGAGCTGAAGAAGGCGGAAGACAAGCTGGCAGACGGGCAGAAAAAAATAAATGACGGTCAAAAAGAACTCGACAGCAACAAGAAAAAACTTGACGATTCCGCTGCCGAGCTCAAGAAATCGCGCCGGGAGTACGAAAAGTCACTTGCCGATTACAACAAGCAAAAGGATGATGCCTATGCACAGCTTGCGGCACAAAAGGAGCAGATCGATGCGGCTGCCGGCACGCCTTACTACGATCAGTATCTGGCGCAGTACAATGCGGCAAAGTCGGAAGCCGACGCGAAATTCGATGCTGCAGCGAAAGAACTTGCCGCAGCGGACGCAAAGCTCACTGCCGGCGAGAAGGAAGTAAAATCCGGTTACGCCAAGCTTAGCGACGGACGCAGGGAACTGGAAAAATCCAAGCAGGAACTTGCCGACGGGCGCAAAGAACTCGCGGACGGCAAGAAGCAGGTAGCGGACGGACAGAAAGAACTGACAAAAGCCGAAAACAAGGTAGATGACATCGAGAATCCGAAGACCTATGTTCTCGGCCGCGATACCAACATCGGATATGTATGTTTCGACAATGATACGAGCATCGTAAACTCCATAGCAAAGGTTTTCCCGGTCTTTTTCTTCCTTGTGGCTGTGCTCGTATGCATGACCACGATGACGAGAATGATTGATGAGCAGAGAACGCAGATAGGCGTTTTGAAGGCTCTTGGATACAGCAGAGGCAAAATCCTCGGCAAGTATGTATTTTACTCTGCAAGTGCTTCGCTCATAGGCGGACTTTTGGGATTTTTCGGAGGCTCTTTCCTCTTCCCGGGCGTAATATGGACAGCTTACGGCATGATGTACGATTTTGCGGATTTGATTTATGTGATCAATCCTCTCCTCGGAGCATTATCCATACTCGCCGCAGTTTTCTGCTGTGCGGGCACGACGATTTACTGCTGCTATGCGGAACTTGTGAATGTTCCGGCTGAACTCATCCGGCCGAAAGCTCCGGCACTCGGAAAGCGTATTTTGCTGGAAAGAGTTCCGTTTATCTGGAACAAGCTGAAATTCCTGCACAAGGTCTGCCTCAGAAACATCTTCCGTTACAAGAAAAGATTCTTTATGATGGTTCTCGGAATCTGCGGCTGCACGGCTCTGCTGATTACGGCGATGGGGCTTTCCGACTCCATCAAGAACATCATTTCGGTTCAGTACGATGAGATTTTTCACAATGACTACACCGTGACTTTTGATCGCGGAATCAGTGCAAAAGAAGAAAACAAGTTCCTTGAAGATAACAGCGAATACATTGACAAAGCCCTTTTCCTGAATGCTCTGTCCGTGGACGCACATGTCGATTCGCAGGTCAAATCCATCAACATGGTGGTTGCAGACCCGTCCGATCCTGTTTCGGACTTTATCACCCTCAAAAACGAGAATGGAGAAATTGCTTATCCCGGCGATGGGCATTGCGTGATTAATGATAATTTGGGGCAGACTCTGGGGCTTGAGGTCGGAGATGTGCTGACGGTGTTTGACAGCGATATGCGGGAGATGGATCTTGTTATCGATGCGATGTGCGAGAATCATGTTTATAACTACGTATATATTACCTTTGATACATACCGGGATGTTTGGGGCAAGCCGGAAATCAACACGGCATTCGTAATCGGGCCGCATTCGGAAGACGGAACGCTTGCAAATCCTCATGAACAGGGTGCCAAACTCATGGATGCTTCCCATGTTGCTTCTGTAAGTATCACGCAGGACATGAGAGACCGCGTCAACAATATGATGAAGAGTCTTGACTATATCATCGCTCTTGTCATGGCTTGTGCCGGAGCACTTGCGTTCATCGTACTGTACAATCTTACCAACATAAACATTACGGAGCGAATCAGAGAAATCGCGACAATTAAGGTACTCGGCTTCTATCCGAGCGAAACCAATGCCTATGTTTTCAGAGAAAACTTTGTGCTTACGGCAATATCCGCACTTGTGGGGATTCCGGTCGGCAAGTGGTTCCACGCCTTCGTCATGGGTCAGATCAAAATTGATTTGCTCAGCTTCGACATTCATATAGAGACTGCAAGCTATCTTATGGCTGTAGCCTTAACCTTCCTGTTTGCGCTCATTGTCAATTTTGCAATGTACTTCAGGCTGGAAAAAATCAATATGGCCGAGTCGCTCAAATCAATCGAATAGCAAATAAAAAACAGAGGAGAAAATCCTCTGTTTTTATTTGCTGCTGTTTCTGACTTTCAGAATTGCTTCGAGATAGTCGGCAATCCATGCCTTATCATTCTCAGACAATCGGTTTGCCTTTGAAAATGCTTTCAAGAGCGGTCCCTGTTCATCCGGGGTGCCGAAAATAAGATAATCAGTGCTTGTTCCCAAAACAATCGAAAGTTTCTTGAGGGTGTCGATTCGCGTTTCGTAAACACCTCTTTCTATCGCAGAAATGTGGTTTACGGAAACATCCACCATCTCTGCCAGCTGACTCTGTGTATAACCGGCCTTCTTTCTAGCTTTCTTTACTCTTTTACCAAAATCTTCTGACATTTATTTTGTACCATCCTTTATAGAAATTCTACATAATAAACATAGAATTTACCACGCATAAAACATTTTAAAGTTGTAATTGTTTTATAGTATTTTTGTAAAGAATGGTTTTATTCGTTAATAAATTTCTTTGATTCGTCCCGTCTTAAACGCTTCAACCAAATCGTTAAGGTCTCCGATTCTCTCGACGAAGTCCTTGCCTTGGTCTGTGTCGATGATCAGAAGACGCTCCGGCATTGTTTCCACGGTCTTCATCACCGGCGAGTGGAAGATCTGGGTTCCGTCCGGCATGAGCGGGCTGTAAGGCTTATGCTCTGCAAGCGCCATGAATCTTGAATTGAAGATGAATGTATATCCTGCAATTCCCGTCTGCTTCTGATATGCCTTTGAAATTCCGCCGTCGATTACATAAAGGAGGCCGCCTCCCTTGATCGGGGATTCTCCGTCCTTAATCTTAACCGGAACATGACCGTTGAGAATTTTTGCGGTACGCGGATTGAGTCCGAACTCTCTGATAATCTTCTCACAGTAGGATTTTTCTTTAATGTATGTGTAATACGGCTTGGTATATTCCTTGTGGGAAGCTTTGTCCGCAATGAAAAGTCTTTCGAAGGTTGTCATCTTCTCTTTTCCGAAAAGCGGTGAGCTGCTTCCGAGCCACAGATACCACATAATATCGCCGGATCTTCCGATTTCTCCGGATTTGCTCGGTGCGAAATATGCTTTTCTCACCTCGTCATCGAGATAATCCATCAAAGCCTTTCCCGCAAGTTTCACGCCGTTGAGTTCCACCTCTTCAAACTCACCGTTCTCATCCGTCGGGATGCATCCGTGATACAGGAGGTTTCCGTTTATCTTTGTGTACAGTGCCCCGTGGCTGTAAAGGAATTTTATGTGTCTTTGAAGTTTCTCGGAATTGAGGAAAGATGCCTCCAAGGCCTTGAGCATTTCTTTTTCCTCAACTGTGAGTTCGTACGGATTCTCCGGATCCAGTGTCGGGAAATTTGTATCGCGCAGAGGCCATGTTTTTCCTTCTATCTCAACCGTACCCGCTTCAAAGTCAATCTTATCGAGCAAAAGGCGTTTTTCCATCTTGTATTCCGGATGTGCCTTGATTCGCTGCCCTTCAACCTTGAACTGGCAGATTGCGATTGCCTTATGCATTCTTGCCGCAAGGTCCTCGTCTACCGGGTCAAACTTGTTTGTATCCAGAATATGCGGTCTGAAAAATTCACACGGGTCATCGCCGTAAACTTTCTCCGCAAAAGACGCAAGCGGTCTCAGGTTGATTCCGTATCCGACCTCAAGCATATCGAAGTTGTTGTAGCTTATGTTCATACGGAGCAGGTTTGTTATGCATGCCCAGTTCCCCGTAGCGGCTCCCATCCATACGATATCGTGGTTGCCCCACTGGAAGTCCACATCGTGATATCCCATGAGGAAGTCCATGATTTCATCCGGATGTGCGCCTCTGTCGAAAATGTCTCCTATGATATGAAGCTTATCCACCGCAAGGCTGCTGATAGCCTCCGTAAGCTGAATGATGTATTTCTCCGCAATTCCGCATTCCACGATGGAACTGATAATCTGGCTGTAATAATGTGCCTTGTTTTCCTCATCGTCAGCATGCAGAAGCTCATCTATGCTATAATCCATGTACTTTGGCAGACGTCCGCGCACTCTTGAACGCGTGTATTTTGTCGATACCGATTTGCATATCGTAATTAAACGATACAGTGCCGTACTGCACCAATCATCAAAGTTTCTCTCGCTTTTTTTCCTTCTGGCGATTTCCGCCTCGGCATTATATATCAAAGCCGCCAGGTCGTCTCTGTCGCTTTCGCTGAGTACGCTTCCGTAGTGCTCGTCGATTTTTGCCTTAATCGTTCCCGATGCGCTCTTAAGCATATGTATAAATGCCTCGTGTTCGCCGTGAAGGTCGCTGAGGAAATACTCCGTGCCCTTCGGCAAAGCCAGTATCGCCTTGAGGTTTATGATCTCGGCGGAAGCTGCCATGATATTCGGATAGTCCTTTGATAATCTTCTTAAATACTTTAAATCTGCCATTATGGTTCCTTTCCCGCTATAAAAAAATATGTTGTTTTATTGCCATTACTATAATACAATGCCCTCCTCACGAAATCAAGAACTAATCTAATAAACTTCCGTTCCGGAGTAGTAATGCTTCAAGATTTCTTTGTATCCGAAACCCTCCTTTGCCATCCCGTTCGCACCGTACTGGCTCATCCCCACGCCGTGTCCCGAACCGTTCGATGTGAAGGTAATCCCGGCATCCCCGCTCTTTGTCTTTCCGAAACCGATCGAAAAAAGCGCCGAACTCAGTCCCAGTGCGTTTCTGACTTCTGTTCCCTTCAAAACAGCATTTCCCGCCTGCATCTTATCGACTCTTCCGCCTGCGGTCCTCGACAGGATTTTGATGGTTGTCTGCTTGATTTCCCCAAAATCCTTTGCAGGATAAGTTTTCACAAGTGCGTCTTTGAATTCTTTCAATGTAAATGTTTTTTCCTCGTTTCGATGCGTCGCCTCGCTTTCGTACGGGCTTGCTACGCTCACCAGGTAAGGCAGCGCACTCACAAATACATCTTCCGAGTTTTCGGTCTGTCCCCCGCTTGAAGAGAAAAACAACGGCTGCATAACCGGCTTTCCGTCGTAGTAGAGGATTTCTCCCTCTGTCGCCTTACATGCCGCCTGAATCTTCTTAAAGCCTTCCTCTGAGCCTGCCCAGCCTTCCGGGTGGCAGTCTTTGAGCTCTTTCTCGGTCTTATACACCTGGCAGTGGGTCGACGAACAGATTGGAGCAGACGGATGTGAAACCGGCTTCTTCTGCTCATATTTTTCTATCTTCGCCACCGCAAAGGTTCTTGCCGCTACCGACTGTGCTTTTAATGCTTCGCTCTCGAATGTGTTCGGCATTTCGCTTGCCGTTACGCATGCCACGTATTCCTCAAAATCCACACTGACCGTCTTCCCTTCGTTTTCCTTCCAGACTTTTATCTTCTTCGGAAGTTTGACCTTGTTTTGGGGAGCCGCGGCATCCTCGCCTTTAATGTATCCGATTTCCGCTTGTGTGTCCGGTAAGCTTCCGAATGCGAGGACGGCACCGAGCGGGATGGCTATAAAGAAAATCAAACACACGGCGAGGGTTTGTACCAGAATTTTCATCTTCCCTGCTTCCTTTCTTTCTATGTCGCACTTAGAAAATTCTATGCAAAAAGACGGGGTATGATTCCCCGTCTTTTGGTACTTGAAATTATATTTTTGTGATGCTTGCGCCGAGTTTCTCGAATTTCTCTATGAATTTCTCATAACCTCTTTCGATATGATAGATTTCGGAAATCTCCGTCTCTCCCTCTGCCACAAGTCCTGCCAAAACAAGCGCCGCTCCGGCTCTGAGATCGGTTGCCATAACCTGACAGCCCCGCAGTTTGGCGTTTCCGCGGATTACAGCCTTGTTGCCCATTGCCTCTATGCTTGCGCCCATCTTGTTAAGCTGAGCAACATGCATAAATCTGTTTTCAAATACAGTTTCGATTACGGTACTTGATCCCTCAACCGTAGCAAGATAGGTCATGAACGGTGATTGAATATCGGTCGGAAATCCCGGATAAGGAAGGGTTTTGATGTCGGTCGCCGTATGCGGCCCCAAATCTCCTCTTACAATCATCTCTTCGTCGCCTACCTCTATGCGCACGCCGCATTCCCGCAGCTTGGCAATGATCGGTTTCAAGTGGTCCGGCACAACATTTGTGATGTGAATTGCGCCTCTTGTAATAGCCGCCGCAAGCATAAATGTTCCTGCCTCGATGCGGTCGGGAATTACCGTGTGCTTGGCTCCGTGAAGCTTGTCCACACCTTCAATCTTAATGGTATCCGTGCCGGCTCCTTTAATCTTGGCTCCCATTTTGTTCAAAAAGTTTGCCAAATCAACGATTTCCGGTTCCTCCGCCGCATTTTCAAGATAGGTGGTCCCCTGTGCGAGGACTGCCGCCATCATGATATTTTCGGTTGCTCCCACACTCGGAAAGTCGAGATAGATTGTATCGCCGATAAGACCCTGCGGTCCGGCAACGGCTTCCACATATCCCTCTTCATTGTTCACATTTATAACTGCGCCGAGTGCCTCAAGCCCTTTCAGATGCAGGTCAATCGGTCTTGCTCCGATTGCACATCCTCCCGGCAGCGGAATGCGCGCTTTTCCCTTTCTTGCGAGGAGAGGCCCCATTATCAAAATGGAAGCCCTCATCTTGTTCACAAGTTCAAATTTTGCTTCCGTTGAGGTGATATCCTTGGTTTCTATGGCCAAAACATTTTCTTCAAGCTCCGTAACTTCTGCTCCGTGTGATGCAAGTATTTCCTTCATAAATGCCACATCACGAAGCATTGGAACATCTCTGATGATGCACTCTTCCTCAGCCAGCAGTGCCGCAGCCATCAAAGGCAGTACAGCATTTTTTGCGCCGCTGATAAAGACTTCTCCTCTCAGAGGTCCGCTTTGTTTAACAACATATTTAGCCAATTTCAGCCTCCGTCAGCCTTAGAGATTTTTCATTTCCTGCAGACATGCCTTGCATACCTTTTTGCCTTTTACATTAACAACATCCTTTGCGTCTCCGCAGAAAATGCATGCAGGCTCATATTTCTTAAGCATGATGTAATCTCCGTCTACGTAAACTTCCAGAGCGTCGTCGGTTTTGATGTTTAAGCTTCTTCTCAGTTCTACCGGGATAACAACTCTTCCCAATGGATCTACCGGTCTTACGATTCCTGTTGCCTTCATAATTAAATACCTCCAAGTTCTTAAAATTTATTTTTCTTTCTTTTTCTTAGCTTTTTTCGTTTCCGATTCGTCGCTGCTCTTTTTCTTTTTTAAAATTCCGAGCAAAGACGAGCCCGCATCGATAATATGCGTCGCAGCTGCTATGCTGCTTTGGTTCCCCCTCATTGCGTCAACCACTTGTCCTACTGTATCGCCGATTCCGTCTACAATTCCGTCTACCTGTTGAACTCGATCAGCAGCAACCTTAGTCACAGTTTTGGTGTCGCCCAAAATCGCATCCATCCGCTTAAGGCTGTCTATCAGTTTTCTGATGAGCACTATGATGTAAATAAGCAGGACAATGACCAACAAAGCAATTACCGTAAGCAATACGCCTTTTAATGTTATTGTTACTGTCATACATACCTCCTTTTTCTAAAATAGGCTATCTCTTGCCTAGATATTATTATAGCCCAAAAATGGAAATAACTGCAACATTTTTTTTGATTTTTTGCATATATTTTTTGTAAATAATCGGAGGATGTTTTTATGATGAATTATATTTGGGCGATTCTGCTGCTCGCCTCGTTTGCTTATGCTTGTTTTGCCGGTAATCTCACCGCCTTCGGTGCCGCGCTGATGGAAAGTTCGCAAAATGCGGTAACTTTCATACTCAGCCTTGCGGGCATCATGGCCATGTGGAGCGGTCTTATGAAAATTGCCGAAAAAACCGGGCTGATCAACAAACTTTCAAGGGTGCTTCTCCCCTTCACTTCACTGCTCTTTCCCAAGCAAAAAGATCCGGAAACACTGTCTTACATAATCATGAGCTTCATGTCCAACATATTCGGTGCCGGCAACAGTTCCACCGTTTTCGCCCTGCGAACCATGGAGAAACTCGATGAACAGAACTCCCATCGTGAATTTGCGAGTAACGATATGTGTACCTTCGCTGTCGTGAACATGGCATTTGCGCCTTTGATTCCCGTTGTTACCATTCAGATGCGGGAAGATTTGGGTTCATCGGATCCCTACTCCATCGTTCTGCCATCCATCATCACAGCAGCTGTAACGATTCTGGTTTCTGTTTTTGTCTGCAAAATACTTGAAAGGAAGGGTTCCTCGCGATGAGTTCCGTTTTTTCTGCCATTTCGGTCGGCTTTCTTCCGGTAATGGCTGCCGTAATCATAGCATACGGCCTTGCAAAAAAAGCTCCTGTATATGACTATTTTATAGATGGAGCCAAGGAAGGACTCAAAACCGCGGTCGACATTCTTCCGTTTATGATTGGGATTTATCTGGCGGTAAACGGTCTTACATCCTCGGGGCTTATCAATTTCATTTATCTTGCGTTTCGACCGTTTTTCAACTTTCTCGGTGTTCCGGTGGAGCTTCTTCCGCTTATGTTTCTGCGTGCGATTTCCGGAAGCGGTTCGTTTATCATCGTCCAGGACATTCTGGAGCTCACAAATCCGGATTCCTACACCGGGCGTGTGGCCTGTGTGATGTCCGGCGGTTGCGAAACCGTAATCTATGTTCTGGCGCTCTACTTCGGAGTCACGAAAGCAAAAAAATTGAGGCATGCCCTCGCAGGCGGCCTCATCGGATATATGACCGGAATCATCGTATCTCTTATAATATGCAATTATATCTGACTATTTGTAGCATTCCCTCAGACTTTCCGTGTAGGTTCCGTCCTCATTGTAGACATAAAGCGGGTCCAAGAAACGAAGCTGCCTGCCGCCGCCCTTGACATAGTGTATCAGGACGATGTTCGGCGCCTTCCTGAGATTCGGACTTACGAAGCACATCTCCTTCGGCTCCAGTCCGTTATCACGCGCAAAACAGCATAAATCCGCAAGCCTTGATGGCCGGTGCACCATGAACAAATCGCCTTTCGGCTTCAGCAGCAGCGCCGCACACGAAAAAAAGTCGCTAAGCCCCGCCGTTGTCTCATGCCGTGCTATGCTCTTGGCACTGTTTGCACACTTGAGACCGCCTGCACCCGGCATATATGGCGGATTGGAAGTCACTACATCCATCCGGCCGCACAAATGCGCGAGCTCACGCTTCGCTGCGTTCTTAACATCACCGTTATAGAAGCGGATTCTGCTCTCAAGTCCGTTCATCTTTGCGTTTCGCACTGCCCTATCGTATGAGTCCTCCTGTATCTCAAGTCCGGCAATCATCTCGGCATCCGTCTTCCATGAAAGGATGAGTGGTATGACTCCCGTTCCCGTGCCCAGATCCACTGCCTGCCGCACGGGTCCTGATGCGTGCTTTGCTGCAAAATCCGCGAGAATTACGGCATCTACGCCGTAGCAGAACTCGCTGGGCTCCTGTATTAACTTTAGATCTCCGAATCCGATATTATCAATTCTTTCTGCCATCTTTACACGACTAGTCCTTAATGATTTCTTCCATTTCCTTCATGGTTTCGGCATCCATACCTTCAAAAAGATTTGCGTTTTCCTTTTCTCTGCGGTCTTTGTGTCGTTCAACCCTCTTTATTTCTTCCTTCTTGTAAGTGTAAATGTCCGGTGTAAGTTTTTCCTCAGTGCCGTCTTTTTTGTCTTTCTCCATGATGAGCCTTACTCTTACCTTGTTTTCGAGTATGTTTGTGTCAACAACTCTTGCCATGCCGTCCGGTGTCTTAATCTTTTCACCCATATCCGGCATTCCTCTGCGAAGCTCCATGTATATGTCGTTCTCATACTTGAGGCAGCACATAAGTCTGCCGCAGATACCCGAAATCTTTGCCGGATTCAGCGAAAGGTTCTGTACTTTCGCCATCTTAATCGAAACAGGTTCAAAATCGGACAGCCAGCTGTGGCAGCAGAGTGCGCGTCCGCAGCTTCCGATTCCGCCCATCATCTTCGCCTCATCTCTTACCCCGATCTGGCGAAGTTCGATTCGCATCTTAAATACCGCAGCAAGATCCTTAACGAGCTCACGGAAATCAACTCTTCCGTCAGCGGTGAAATAGAATATAATCTTGCTGTTGTCAAAGGTATATTCAACATCGATCAGCTTCATCACAAGACCGTGTTTATCGACCTTTTCCTGACAAAGCTTCAGTGCTTTTTCTTTCTTTTTGACATTTTCAAGGTGTCTCTTGTAATCATCATCGTTGGCAATTCTTACGATTTTTTTCAGCGGCGATACGATTTCTTTTTCGCTCACCTCCGATGTCTCCATCGTAACCGTACCGAATTCCATGCCTCTGGCCGTTTCGACGATTACATTATCACCTATCTTCAATTCAAAATTGTCCGGGTCAAAATAGTAAACTTTTCCGGCAGTTTTGAATCTGACTCCTATAACTCTAACCATAAATTCCTCCAATTTTTATTATCATGTCTTTTATCGCGTAATTGTAATTTACGTTTGCGATGATGTCTCTCCTTGCTTCTTCGATAAGCTCGATGTACGAAAAAACATCCTCACTTCTCACAAGCCGTCCTCTCTCGTCATCACCGATTACAAAATTGCGATAGATTATTTCCATACCGTCAAGCAGTTTGAATGCATCTTCTCTGCTTTTAACATACCCCGAAAGGGTCTTTTTCAAATAAAAAAACTTCTCGTTTTCCAAAAGGGCATTGACAATTTCGTTTGCGCCCTCAAATCCGCCCTCATCCGTACGAAATCCTCCGAGTCTGTACGAAATACACCGCGAGCGAATGGTCTGAAGCAGGTTTTCCTTATTCTCGCTGAGGAGCAGGATAACCGTGTTTCCCTGCGGTTCTTCCAAAGTCTTGAGCAGCCTGTTCTGGGCTCTTACGGTCATCGTGTCCGCATTCGCAATGATTGCCATATTGCGTTCACCGGTGGGTTTTGTTTTAAGATTTTCCTGCAGAAGCGCAATGTCCTTATCTTTCACGGAAATCTCGTCAGCCCTTACGATGTAAAGGTCTTCGGAATTGTCATGGTCAATTTTGCGGCAGCTTGCGCACATATCGCATCCGCTTCCCGGTCTTTCCCGGCAGCACAGCGCTTTCAAAAAATCCCTCGCGAACTTCTCTTTATCCGTCTGCGTATCTCCCTCAATGATGTAAGCATGCGAAACATTTCCCGAGCGAATTGCGGCAGAAATCCTGTTTATTAATTTTTGATCCTCTTTCCAATCCGCTAACGACAAATCCGTTTCCTCCGTCTAGCCTATTATTTCTTCGAGTTTGGCGTAAATTTCCCTCTTTATCTCATCAATGCTTCCCGACGCGTCGATTCCGTAAATCCGCTCAGGGTAGCGCTTTTCGAGTTCCAAATATCCCTTGTAAACTTCCATGTGGAAGGCTTCCTTCTCCGCCTCGAGTCTGTCCTGCAGTTCCTCTTTAATCCTAT
Source organism: Bacillota bacterium (assembly GCA_022764365.1). Taxonomy (GTDB): domain Bacteria; phylum Bacillota; class Clostridia; order Peptostreptococcales; family Anaerovoracaceae; genus CAG-238. The sequence continues at coordinate 3,006 of JALERA010000007.1, read as the reverse complement.
GCTTGCCGACCCTCGGATCGAGTTTCATAAGAAGCGTCAAGTCAGGGATGCATTCGCCTACGGCATACCCGTTGATTATCGTTACCGCATCGCCGAGCCTGCGCCCACAGCCTTGATATGCAATGCTCGAATCAACAAAACGATCGCAGATAACTACCTTTCCGGCCGCAAGTGCGGGGCGGATTACCTCTGCGACATCCTGTGCACGAGCAGCCGCATAAAGCATCGCTTCTGTCATGTAATCCATCTCTTTGCAGTTTTTGTCCAGGATGATTTCACGAATACGTTCACCGATGGCGGTGCCGCCCGGCTCCCTTGTAAAAACAAAATCAATTCCCTTTTTTCTGAAAAATTCCTTAATGTTCTCGATTTGTGTGGATTTTCCCGAACCATCAGGTCCTTCGATAGAAATGAAAATGCCTCTGCTTAACGGCTTCATTGCTGTGCTCCTTTTTGTTTTCTCGATTTGATTTATCTGATTTCGTCTACCAGTTTTTTTAAAAAAAAGTAAATAACAACCGCCAGCGGAATACAAACCAAAACCGCCAAGCAAATCTTTGCAAATGTCATATTCGATTCCGCCTTTCTTTCGGATTGCATACATGATTTATTATATCATATCTCCGCGCGCTTTTGAAGTGTTTTAATCGCAAAAAAGACTCCTTGTACCGGCGGAAAATAACCGCTGATACAAGAAGCCTGTATTTTTTATTCTGCCTTTTCCCTATGATAGGAACGAATCAAGTACCTGCCGTCCTTTTCCTGCAAGGTAAGCACGCTTTCGCTGCCCTCACCGTCAGGCACGCTTCGCAGGACAACTTTGCCGTTTTCTTTGCTGCCTGCTGTCGGCACAAAGATTGCTCCTCCGGCATCGCTTGTTGTGTTCAGATAGCGGTCGATTTCCGCTACATATCTTCCTTCCTGCCATGTCGGAATGTCCTGAATCCGAATGCCAGCATAATATTCGAGCCCTTTATTCAGCTCCTGCGGGTCAAAAAGCCGAACCGGAGTCGGCGTGTCTATCATCTTCATGTCGCCAAAGGTCTGTTTCCATACCGCTGAATCAAGCAGCTTCTTTTCCTGCTCCTCGGTCCATTCGAAGCATTCCGAAAATGCAGGATAATACCTCAGAAACTGTTCCAACTCCATCGCTTCCGGCTTGTCGTATTCGCTGCTGAAGTAGCAAAACAAAGTGTTTGGATTGAAGGCAGACGCATTGTTTCCCATAGATATTTCCGGTTCAAACATCTCGGCAAGCCTATCCAATGTTTCCTGTGAAAGACTGCCGTCTTTTTGGCTGAGAAGAAAATCCCAGCTTTCCAGCTTCAAATGGTATTCCTTCTTCATCAGCTGCTCATATACTTCGTTTTCTGTCTTAGCATTCGCAAGCGCCTTGCGAAAAGCCTCTTCGCCGCCGTAATTCGTATAGTCAAGTTCCGAGACCGCACTATAATCCTTGAGGACAGCATTGATTTCAAGACTTCCCAAATTATCAGACTCCGTTTCAAACAGCCCCGGCATAATCTCAAGTGTCTTGGTAAAATCCAGTTTATATGCACTCGGCAGCATCGTATCTTCATTAATCTCAATTACAAGTCCGATGCTCTCAGCGATTTCTCCCATTTTGCTCTCATCTGCAGACAGTAAATCGTCAAAATTCATGCCGTTTGAAGCCAAAATATTCTGCAGTCCCTGATTCACAGCAATCGCACAAATCAGTTCCCGGTCATTCGGCATCGCAACGCTGTATTCATTTCCTTTTCGCGTGATGGATTCGCTCTTCAAAGCCGCCTTCATGCACTGTCTCAGGTTTCCGAGCATATCAAAATTTCCGCAAGAGGTCGGTTCTCTGTAATAGGACGCGGCGATTGTTTCGATGCGTGTATCCGTCTTGCCGTAGTCAATCCATTCCTCACCCAATTCGGTATTTTTACCCCGCATATATGTGTGCAGTGATTTGTCACGATTGCCTTCACAATAGAAATCAAGCTTTGTTTTTGATTTTTCCCGGTTTGAATCTGCGGCATCCCATGTTTCCATGGTCATGGTGCCAAGAATTGCAAACGGTTCTTCTGTCTGCCGGACAATCACGGACTCCTGCGCCATAATGCCGTCCGGTGAGCCGTAGCAGATCTGCGATTTGCGTTCTCCTTCAAGACCGCTCACCTCAAGCAGGTTTTCGTATGCCTGCGTGAGTGTTTCATGGTTTGCCTTGTGATTCCGAGCCGGCAACACAAACACAACACATAAACAAACGAGAATAACAATAACGGCAGCAATTATCCCAATTCGCGTCTTTGATCTTTTACTCATATCTGTTTTCTCCCCCCTTACAACCTACGCAGAAACAAGTCATCTTCTTTGGCAAAATAATAACATGCGGGCAATAAGGTGTCAAGCAGAGATGTTGCCGCTGCCCGCCGGCAGCTCTTGGGCGCAGGCTCCGGGTGTGTACGTTGTGTCTGGCGTGTCCGGTGCGTTCTGGGATGCCCGCGGCAGGCATCTGTCAGATGGGAAAATTAGGCATTTCCCACCAAGTGGCAAAAACAGCCCCTGTTTCGTGTATTTTGCCCTTTTTTTCACCTCTTTGGGTCCATTCAGCGCCGGTTATACACTGGAATTTTGCCCTTTGCAAAAATGTAAGGTTTTGGTAGGTTGAAATTTCAACGTTTCTACGGGGTGGTTTTTTTGTAGTTTTTATCCATCGACGTTTTTTCTCACCCACAACCCCTAGGATACACGAAACACCCCTTCATAGAAGCGTTCTACGTGTAAACGCTATCTGAGGCCGCGGGGAGATGTTGCCAGCACCATACTTTCGGAAAGTAGAGACGCTGCCGGCACGAAAAAAAGACAGTCCATAGACTGTCTTTTCAAATAAAAAACCGGCAACGTCCTACTTTCCCAGGCAGCTTCCCACCAAGTATCATCGGCGCTAAGGAGCTTAACTACTGTGTTCGAGATGGGAACAGGTGTGACCTCCTCGCTATTGTCACCGGATTTTCA
>JALERA010000101.1:0-28620 GCA_022764365.1 Bacillota bacterium | reverse complement strand
AGGCTCCCGTAATTATTTTAATGCATCAAGTGTAGTCTGCTTGCCGCCGTATAAGCCCATTGGTTCTACGTGAACTGCGGCTACGGAAACAACTTTTGTTCCGTTCTGTGCATTGAAGTCTTCAAGGTAAGGAAGGTGCTGAAAGTAGTTTGCATCGATCTCACCACTGTCTACAACATTGTTCGGCTGAACATAGTCTGTAAATTCAACAACCTTTAATGCAACACCCTTTGCTGCAAGGATTTCCTTTGCAACATCAAGGATTTCAGCGTGTGGTGTAGGAGATGCTGCAACTGTGATTTCTGTACCTTTTAATGCATCGTAGTCAACGCTTGCGTCATATCCGTCTCCCGGGTTTTCAACTGTGCTTACTACAGCGCCGTTATATTCTTTTGCGATAAAATCAGCAACCTGCTTGCTTTCGAGAGCAGCTTTTAAAGCTTTAATCTTATCTGTGTTTTCATTACCTTTCTTAACTGCAAGAATGTTGCTGTATGCAGAAGATGCGCCTTCAATTGCCAATGCGTCATCTACAGGGTTCAATCCTGCGTCAAGTGCATAGTTGGAGTTGATAACTGCGTAGTCAACATCCTGCAATACTGTAGGGAGCTGAGCTGCTTCAACTTCCTGGAACTTGATGTTCTTAGGGTTGTCAACGATGTCTTTTACTGTTGCAGTGATGCCAGCACCGTCAGCAAGGGTGATAATTCCCTGATCCTGCAGAAGGAGAAGTGCTCTTGCTTCGTTTGTGGTATCGTTTGGAACTGCGATTTCAAGGGATTCATCGCTGCTTCCGCATCCTGTGAAAGCAATCGCAAGTGCGAACACTAATGTCAATGTTAAAACTGTTGATAATACTTTTTTCATTTTGGTTACCTCCGTATTTTTCATAAAATTAGTTTTGAGTTTGGAATAAAAAAGAGAGCCCATTCAAACGAGCTCTCCGGGATATTCCGTGTTCACTTATTAAAAACAAGTTTTCGTCTTGGTGATGGAAAGCGCGTTTGAAAAAATTGTATTGCAAAGCATGCACATGCTGCACATGCACATTTCCATCATCATCATAATGTTTGCTCTGCCGATCAACTTAGTCATTGCGTTTCTCCTTTCCTCAAGAATCAAATTTCAAATATGCATGGATAATACCATACAATTTGTTGTGTGTCAACACATATTTAGAAAATTTTTTATTGTTTTTGTTAAAAAACATAAAAACAAATCCCTGCAGTTTTATGACACGGGCAAGGGAATGTGTGGTACAATACCATCATAAGGCAGATGAGACATCGAAGCAACAAGAAACAAGAGCAGAGGGAGATGAAGGAAGATGAATATAAATGAGATTACAAGGAAGCAGCATGAATTTTTTGCGAGCGGAAAAACTTTTGATATACAATATAGAAAGGAAATGCTCGTAAAACTGAGAGCGGCTGTGGTGAAATATGAAAAACGCATTGCAGAAGCGCTCAAGGAAGACCTGGGAAAGTCGGAGACGGAAGGGTATATGTGCGAAATCGGACTGGCACTCGAGGAGATTTCCTTTATGATTTCACATGTGGCAAAACTGGCGGCACCGAAGAGAAAGAAGACTCCGATTGTTAACTTCCATGCGAAGAGTTTCATCGTCAATGAGCCGTACGGATGTGTGCTGATCATGTCACCGTGGAATTACCCGTTCCTGTTGTGCATTCAGCCGCTTGCCGGCGCAATCGCAGCCGGAAACTGTGCGGTTCTGAAGCCTTCGGCATATTCCCCGGCAACTTCTGCAGTAATAAAAGAGATGATAGGCGAAATTTTTGATTCGGAATATGTTGCGGTCATAGAAGGAGGAAGGGCAGAAAACCAGGCGCTGCTTGATGAACGCTTTGATTATATATTCTTTACCGGCGGCGTGAATGTCGGAAAGCAGGTGATGGAAAAGGCTTCTCGATATTTGACGCCGGTGACGCTTGAACTCGGCGGCAAAAGCCCGTGTATCGTGGACAAAGACTGCAATATAAAGAGGGCGGCAAGAAGAATTGCTTTCGGTAAATATTTGAACTGTGGGCAGACCTGCGTGGCACCCGATTATCTTTTGATTCACAAAGATGTAAAGAAAACCTTTCTTTCGGAACTGTCTGTGCAGATTAAGGCAATGTTTACGGAAGAGCCGCTTTCAGCCCGCGATTACGGTAAAATCATAAATGAGAAACATTTTAACAGAATCCTGGGGCTTATAGATCCGCAAAAGGTTGTTTTCGGCGGACATTCGGATGCACAGAGGCTTAAGATTGAGCCAACGGTGATGGATGGAATCACGCGCGCAGATGCCGTAATGCAGGAGGAAATCTTCGGACCGGTGCTTCCGGTTATAACGGTTGACAGCATGAAGGAAGCGGAGCGTTTTATAAAAGAAGGTGAAAAACCGCTCGCTCTGTATATTTTTACGGATGATAAACAAACCGCAAAACGCTTTACGGAACATGTAAGCTTCGGAGGAGGATGCGTGAACGATACGATCATGCATATTTCCAATCCGAACCTTCCGTTCGGCGGCGTGGGTGCAAGCGGCATGGGTTCCTACCATGGGGCAAAGAGTTTTGAAACCTTTTCACACGCAAAGAGCGTTCTGCATACGTACAATTGGATTGATCTGCCGCTTCGGTATCAGCCATATACAGAAAAGACCACAAAGTTGATAAAGAGATTCCTCAGATAAAAATAACAAAGCCCGGCGCATGGAAAACACCGGGCTTTACTCGTTCAAACCTTAATTGCATAAAAATAACCTTTCCAACCGCCGGTAAGAAAGGTTATCTGTCTGGTGGATCATCAGGGGCTCGAACCCTGGACACCCTGATTAAGAGTCAGGTGCTCTGCCAGCTGAGCTAATGATCCATATTTTCGCTGCCTGTTTGGCACATTTGTTATCTTACCATTTTAGGACAGGCTTGTCAATATAGAAAAAGATTTTTTTCAAAAAATTTCTTTTTATAGTTTACACGAAAATGAGCAAAATATAAGCAAAAGGAGGGGTTGAAAATGAAAGAAAAAAATTGTAACGAAAAGTCTGATTTCAGAAATGAAAAGAGTCAGAAGAATCAAAAAAATCAGAAAAATGAAAAAAACAACAACTGTGACAAACAGTCTGACGAAAAGAGATATTAAGAAAACGCTAAACTATACGGACAAGGGTGGGTCAAACCACCCTTTTTCTGTTTGCATTTAATGCCATTTTAGTATATAATAAAATGGATTACATGCTTGTACAGGAAAACAAAGAAAAGGGCGAAATGATGTTGGCTGAAATGAAAGAAATTATTTTGATAATTGAAGAATTCTGCATTGACAATTGCATAATAATCTTAGCTTGCACCAACGCACTTGCATTGCTCCTGGCGGTAATTTGTCTTGTCAGGACATCGAAGAAAAAACACACGAAAAGAAACAGCGACGAATCCGAAGAGATGCTTCTTAATCTTAATATAAAGAAAGCTGAGGTAAATATCGCTCAGGTGAGCAGGGAGTTTGAGAATAAGCTTATAAGTGAGAGTGCACAGCCGGCAGAAGAACAGCCGGAACCGGAAGTGCCGCCTGCAGGAGAAGACCGAAACGAGCAAGTGAAACCGAATACGGTTTCGGAGCCGGTTGTAATTGAGAAACTGATTCCAATCGAAGCAAAGAAGATTGAAAAAGAGGAATTTTACACAAGCCGCTCAGGAAAGGTTTATTCCGAAGAGGAAATTCAAAGTCAGATCAGAGACTGACGATAAAGCATAGAGAAAAAGAACGAGATTTGAGTTACGGAGGCAAAAAATGTTTTGTACTAAATGCGGAAAAGAATTATATGAGGGTGATAGGTTTTGTGCGTTTTGCGGGGCTGAGGTAAGAAGCCGCAGCGCATCAAAAAACGACGACATTGTTTTTAACCCACCTTTTAAGCTTGAGGCTCAAAAGAAAACGGAAGAAATTCTGAAGGCGGCCGAAGAACGCAGAGAAGAAGAGAAAAAAGCAAAAAGGGAGACGGTTGCTTTTGACTGGAATTTAGAAGGCTTTCCAACCACCCGGCCCCAAAAGACGGAAGATGTCGATTTTAACTGGGACAGCGTACTCGAAAAGCGCAGCAGAATCGGTTCGGATGCGGTATATCCGGAGAAGAAAGAACCTGTGGAGCTTCAAGAGCCGACAGTCGAAAAGATCGAACTGCCTGAAACCCGGGACGAAGCAATGCCCGTGGAAGAACTTGAAAAAGAACTTTTTGGCAGCCTTGAGAAAGAACCTGACGACAGATTTTATACATTTAATCAGAAGAACAATGCCTTTCAGGAACTTTTGGACAAGGAGAAAGAACGTGTCCGGAGTCTGGAGGATGAATACAACAAACAGCTTGCCGAGATGGATTATACCTGGGTACCGGATGTTTTTCCGGCAAAGCATAAACCTGAGCCTGTGAAAGAGATTCAAGCCGAACCGGATGAAGGGCCGGTGACGGAGACGCAGGAACCCTCCGGAACAGGAGAATCGCTCGCAGATGTGGCGACACTTTCCGAACCGGATGAACCGGTATTGATTGGCGTTGTGCAGCCGCAGACACCGCAGGTGCTTGATTTGACTAAGGAAACTGTGATTCCGCCCAGTAATGTCTCAAATGAGGAATCTGCGCCCACGGACAAAGAAAAACTCAGATATTCGGATATTTTCCCCAGGGTCGATACTCCGGGCAGCGGCGGCAGCGGCAGTGGTTTTGCTTTTGATGAGGAAGAGGAAGAACCGTTAAAGAAGCATACAGGGCTCAAAATTTTAATCGCAATACTGATCATTGCTTTAGTGCTGGAAGGAATCATCCTTGCCATAAAGTTTTTTGCTCCGGACAGCAAGGCGTCACAGATGGTAAACGATGTAATCTTCAAAGTGGCGGACATTTTTACGGGAGGCTCCGATGAACCCGCAAATGATGTACAAGACGATGATGTGAAATCAGCATACATATCGGGCATCGTTACCGAAAAAGCAGCAGATGTCAAAACCATAGGATCCGTAATATATAATCCGCAGCTTGTCTATGATAAAAGCAAGGCATACTCATTCGACGAAATCGCTTCTGCAGACGAATTTGTCGATGCAGAGTGGAAAGACGCGTCAGCAACCTACGGCGAAAAGCTGATAGAAACAATTATAAAATATTATGATGGATGGATAGATACTAAAGAGGATGAGAGTCTGGTTGGAATCAATACTCTGGAAATAGGTGAAATCAAGACCGGACAGTCGGGATTTTATACGCTGTGCAAAGTCACATATGCAGGAGCCGACGGCTCGGAAATCTCGGATGTTCAAACAGTATACACTGTTATTTCCAATGGGTTGATGGTGATAAATGAAATCAAGGAGGAAGTTTTATAATGGAAAAACTCGAAAAGAAAGTCAGTATAATAATCCTGATTGTAGTGGTCGTTGCATCACTCTTTCTGACACTTGTCGGCTTTATATCTGACTTCATGTGGTTTAAAGAAATGGGGTATGTTGCTGTATTCTTTACACAACTCGTAACGCAGCTTAAGGTTGGAATACCGACCTTCATTATTGTGACGGGTCTTGTAATGCTTTATCTGCACCACCTCAGAAAGAGCTACTTTGCAAAGATTGCGTCTTCGGAGGCAACCGACATGAAGAAGCTCAACCGCACAACAAACTGGCTTGCAGTGGCTTTTGGCGTTGTTGCAACAGTGATGAGTGTTACGAACCTTTGGTTTGAAATTCTCAAGTTTGCCAACAGCACGGACTTTGATATTACAGATCCCCTGTTCAGCTTTGACATTTCATTCTATTTGTTCAAGCTTGAATTTCTGAGCCAGCTGAATGAAATTCTTATCGGGGTTATCGTTGGCTTTGTAATTCTTACTATTGTATATTACATTATTCTTATGACGGTAAGGACACCGGATGTATTCAAGGAAGAACCGGTACAGGGAGCAGAAACTGCTGAAGATTCCGAAGAAAGATATACCGGGAACGCAAATCCGTTTGGCGGAAATCCTTTCGGTGACAACCCGTTTGGCGGTAACAATGCGAATAATGCAAAAGATCCGTTCTCGAAGATTTTCGAGTCACTCACGGGCAAAAAGGTAAACGCAAGACCAATTAAACCGAAGAAACAGTTTGATGACGGCAATTTCAGACAACTCATGAATATTGCTTCCGGTAAGATTACAATACTTGGATTCATCTTTTTCATCATGCTGGCAATCAACTTCTTCCTTCGCCAGTTTGACTTGCTTCATGCACACACGGGAGTTGTTTACGGCGCAGGATTTACGGATGTGAACATTACGCTTTGGATGTACAGAATTCTGTGCGGACTTGCCATCCTTTCCGCAATAATGTTTATCGTACAGATGGGAAGAAAGAAATACAAGAGCCTTCTTACGGTTCCTGTTATTATGATTTTAGTCGGACTTGTAGGTACAGGGGCAGGCATGCTCATTCAGAACTTTGTTGTATCTCCTGATGAAATCAACAAAGAAAGCCAGTACCTTGAAAGAAACATTCAGTACACGCAGTATGCTTATCAGCTTGATGATGTTGATATAAAAGCATTTGCAGCGGACAACAAGCTGACGGATTCAGACATTAACGCGAATGTCGAAACGATAAACAATATCCGTATCAACGACTTCGACCCTGCACAGCAGTTCTACAATCAGACGCAGAGTATCCGTCAATACTATACATTCCATGATGTTGACGTAGACAGATATATGATTAACGGAAAATATACGCAGACGTTCCTTACAGCCAGAGAAATCGATGAAAACAAGATTGATACTTCATGGCTGAACAGACATTTGAAGTATACGCACGGGTATGGTGCTACATTATCTCGCGTAGATAAGGTTACAAGCAGCGGCCAGCCGGATGTTCTTATCGGAAACATCCCGCCGGAATCCGAGGTAAAAGAAATCGAAATTACTCGTCCTGAAATTTATTTCGGCGAACTTTCAAATGAATATATCGTTGTAAATACAGACGAAAAAGAATTTGACTATCCGGATGGACAGAGCAACAAGTACACAATGTACGAAGGCAAAGCCGGTATCAAGCTTAACTTCTTCAACAGAGTGCTTTTCTCTATCAAGGAAGGGAGCCTTAAGCTGCTCGTTTCATCTAACATCGACAGCGATTCCAAGATTATCATTTACAGAAATGTAATCGACAGAGTCAGAAAGATTATGCCGCACCTCTCCTATGAGGCAGATCCTTATATGGTTACGGCAGACGGAAAACTCTACTGGATGATGGATGCTTACACAACGAGCTCCTATTATCCGTATTCCGAACCGATTGACGGAAACACGGGAAGCACAAACTATATCAGAAACTCCGTAAAAGTTGTTGTTGATGCTTATAACGGCGATACAAACTTCTACGTTGTTGATGAAAAAGATCCAATTGCAACGACATTCCAAAAGATCTACCCGACACTCTTCAAGAGCTTTGATGAAATGCCGGAAGGTTTGAAGTCACATATCAGATATCCGAACTATTTGTTTGAAATTCAGGCAAGTGTTTATGCGAAATATCACATGGAAGATGTAAACGTATTCTATCAGAGAGAAGATATGTGGGATATCGCCTCCGAAATCTACGGAATGGAAAAGAAACAGATGACGCCGAACTACTATATTGCTAAGCTTCCGGGCGAAGAAAAGGCTGAGTTTTTCAACTCAATTCCTTTCACACCGAAGTCAAAGCAAAATATGACGGCACTCATGGTTGCACGAAACGACGGCGAAAATTACGGTCAGCTTGTTTTGTATCAATTCCCGAAATCCAGAACGATTTACGGTCCGGAGCAGATTGAGGCACAGATTGACCAGAACACCGAAATTTCGAAGGAATTCTCACTTTGGACTTCCGCAGGAACCAAGTACAGAAGAGGAAACATGTTCATCATTCCGATTAACACTTCCATCCTCTATGTAGAACCTGTATACCTGGAAGCAACCAACTCCAGTATTCCGGAGGTTAAGAGAATTATCGTTGCGTACAATGATAAGATTGCGTACGAAGAAACTCTTGCAGACTGCCTGATTTCCTTGTTCGGCACCAAGGCACAAAATGGTGTCAGCGGAAGTGAAACTACGACTCCTTCTCAGTCGGGCGGAGATGATTCTGCTGCGAACATGAGTGCAAGACAGCTTGCGGAACTTGTTCAGGAATATTTCACTAAGGCACAGAATGCGCAAAAGAACGGCGATTGGGCGAAATACGGTGAATATCTTGACAAAATGGAAGAATATTTAAACGAACTTACGAAGTAATACAAGACAATAATAAAAATAAAATATATAAGAAAAGGAGGTAAATTATGCTGGAATTTGATTTAAACAAAATGCTGTTTAATATCCCAAAGGATATGCATAACAAAGAAGAACTAACAAAGATATTAAAGGAGCATCCCGAGATCCAGTTCGTGTCATATGCGGGACTTGACATGGTAGGCAACGACACGGATGAGAGAATTCCTGTCAGACTTTTCTTGGACGACATGGATGCTATGCTGGCACATGGTGTTCAGACTGACGGTTCCAGTGTAAATTTACCTAAAATTGCAGAGCTGAATAACGCGAAGGTTGATATGATACCGGACTTTTCGGTTAACTGGTATATTGACTACAATTTTGACAATATAGACAGAGAAACCGGACTTCCGGTTGGAACCTTGCGGATACCTGCGTTTCTAATCCACAATGACCAGACAGAAGTAGGTTCCAGAGTAATTCTCAGGGATGCTGTTTCTAAATTCAAAGAAGACCTCATGTCGCTCCTTGCTGAGCACCCGTATGTATTTGAATACATTGACGGTGCAGACAGCGTGGACGACATTGAGGAAATCAGGATTACCAGTGCTACAGAGCTTGAATTTTGGGTAAAAACACCGGATGATAAGGCAGACAGAGAACAACTTTCAACCTCACAGGAACTGAAGGAACAGTACTGGAAGAGGACATACGGACCGGTTCGGACCGCCCTTGAAAAAAGCATCGAAATTCTCGACCGTTACGGAATCGAGATGGAGATGGGACATAAGGAGGTTGGCGGAGTTAAGTCCAAGATAACCAGTGCCGGCACACATGACCATATCATGGAACAGCTGGAAATCGACTGGAAATACTCGGATGCGATGCAGGCCTGCGACAACGAGAAATTAGTAAGATATGTTGTAAGAGATGTTTTTAATCAGTTCGGACTTAATACGAACTTTATGGCAAAACCAATCGTGGGCGTTGCCGGAAACGGGGAACATACCCACATAGGAGTGTGCGCGAAACTTAAGAACGGGAAGATGACAAACTTGTTCTCGCCTATCAAGATGGGCGAGGAATTCCTTACCCCGATCGGTTTCGGAGCGCTTATGGGAATTTTGAAGAACTATGAAGCGATGAATCCGTTTGTAAGCTCTACCAACGATTCGCTGAACAGACTGAAGCCGGGGTACGAAGCACCGGTATGTATTGTTACTTCGCTCGGTCATGACCCGAAAGACCCTTCCAGAAACCGCACGGTTTTGATTGGTCTGATCAGAAACTCTGCAAATCCGATGGCTACAAGATTTGAACTCAGAGCACCGAATCCAAAGAGCAACACATACCTTGTTTTGGCTGTTTCCTATATGGCAATGATTGACGGTATCAAAGCAGCGCTCGGTGCCGAAAAATCCGCAAAGGAATTGGAGCTCTCACTTTCAAAGAAGTGTGGCGAGGATGATTTCTACCTTGAAAAGGACAGAGAATACAGAAGCGAAAAAGACGTATTTGAGGACTTTTCAGAGGAAGAACGCACGAAACTTTTCGGAAAAGCACCGCAGACCGTATGGGAAAATCTCAAAGGTCTTTCTGCGTATCCGGACAAAGCGCATACGATTATGGGAGATGGCGTCATTACGCCGATTTCACTCGAATCGTATGAGCAGTCCATTCTCGGTCAGTGGAAGACGGAACTGCATAACCGCATTATTCCGAATCACATGACATTTGTCAGAGAGTGCAGAAGAATCCACGGTGATGATGCTACGGATTACGATTTGGAAAACTGGGCGAAGATTGACCGCATGAGACATTATATCGCAAAAGACTCTTTGCACGAAAAGTCGCTTTTGACCCGTGCGAGCGAGGCTCTTGACAAGGATGACTACGATTTAGCATCGGACTTGCAGATTGAAATGTCTCAAAAGATTGAGCAGCTCAGAAAATTATATTTGACATACAAACGCAACTTATTTTAATCAACATATTTTAAGGAGATAAGAAATGTTAGACATTAAGAGAATCAGAGAAGACTACGAAAGCATGAAAGCCGGCGTAGAAAGAAGAACGAAGGGAAGCTTCGGCATTGAGAAGATTCCTGCACTTGATGAAAAGAGACGTGCTGTTTTAGCTGAAGTTGAGGCAATGAAGAACAAACAGAACACGGTTTCCAAGGAAATTCCGAAGATGAAAAAGGCAGGCGAAGATACAACCGCAATCATGGCGGAAATGAAGGAACTTTCCGAAAAGATTAAAGTCCTCGACGCAGAAGTATCTCAGCTCGACGCGGACATCAAAGATACTTTGCTCAACATTCCGAACATCCCGGCTGATTTCGTACAGGTTGGCGAAGATGACAGCGCGAATGTCGAAATGAGAAAATTCAAAGAGCCTACACAGTTTGATTTCGAGCCGAAGGCACACTGGGATATCGGTACAGACCTTGACATCCTTGACTGGGAAAGAGCGGCAAAGATTTCCGGCACGAGATTCACTGTGTATAAAGGTCTCGGAGCAAGACTTGAAAGAGCAATTATGTGCTTCATGCTCGACCTTCACACTCTCGATCAGGACTACACGGAAATTCTTCCGCCGTTCATGGTTAACCGTGCTGCAATGACAGGAACCGGTCAGCTTCCGAAGTTTGAAGAGGATATGTTCTATGTACCGCAGAAGGACTTCTTCTTGATTCCGACGGCAGAAGTTCCTGTAACCAACCTGCTTGCACAGGAAATCATTCCGGAAGAACAGCTTCCGATTCACTATACGGCATATACTCCTTGCTTCCGGGCAGAAGCGGGTTCAGCAGGCCGCGACACCAGAGGCTTAATCAGACAGCACCAGTTCAACAAAGTAGAGCTTGTTAAGTTCTGTAAGCCGGAAGATTCCTGGGATGAACTTGAAGCACTTACTGCGGATGCGGAAGCAGTACTCAAACTTCTTGATATTCCGTACAGAGTTGTAAGACTTTCCACAGGCGACCTCGGATTCTCCTCCGCTTGCACATACGACATCGAAGTATGGATGCCATCCTACGGAAGATATGTTGAAATTTCTTCCTGTTCCAACTTCCTTGACTACCAGGCAAGACGCGCAAACATCCGCTTCAGAAGAGAAGGCGGCAAGCCGGAATTCCTGCACACGCTCAACGGTTCAGGCCTTGCAATCGGCCGTACAACTGCAGCGGTTCTGGAAAACTATCAGCAGGCTGACGGAAGCGTTAAGATTCCTGAAGTACTCAAGAAGTATATGGGCGGCGCAGAAGTGATTGCAAAATAAAAAAGGAGCTTCGGCTCCTTTTGCTATGCACAGAAGCTTCCTAGAAACAGCGGCAGGACGCTTTGCGAATATTGACAGAGCGAGTAGCTTCCGCCGGAAATGCACCAGTCATACATCAGGCCGCGTTCGAACATAGCGTAGGCTTTCGTGATGTCGTTGACGGAAAACTCTTCCTTAAAAAAGCCAAGCTGTTTACCTTCGCTGACAACCTGACGCAGAAGTTTATAATAAGTACGGTTTGGGCTCATCATGTGCTTTTCGCCGCTGGTGATGAGCTGCGTAGCGAAAAGCTGGCTCAGCAGGTCAACGGATACCGTGTTGTCAATCATCAGGAATAATTCCTGATTCATAAAGATCAGTTTTTCAACCGGAGTGAGCGAGGCATTCATTGTCTCAGCAAGCTCATCATATTTTTCATCAAAAAGATAGGAAAGCGATGAAAGCAGCGCGTCTTTCCCGTCAAAATAGTGGTAAAAGGAGCCTCTGGAAGTACCGGAGGCTTCTACTATTTCCTCCACGGTTGTGTCGTCATAACCTTGCTGATAGAACAGCTGCCATGCGGCGGAGACGATTTTGCCCTTGGTGTTGCGTGCGTTTTTTTTCTTCATGACAGTCCCTTTCTGTGTAAAATACCAAAATTTTTTTTAAAAAATTTTAAATTTATTTTTTATGCATTTTATTGTATAGAATATAGTATAGCTTATAAACATTGAAAATTCAAGATAAATGTAAATACTTAGTATAAAAAATCTCGAAAAGTGTATAGAATTTATTCTGTGTTTCATTCTTGTTTCGAATGTGTTACAATGGCGGCATGTTAAGAAAAGAGGTAGAAAAAATGAGTTTTCAGTTAGCGAAATATATAGAACCGGATTTTACAAAGGAAATGTTCGTGAACGCACCGAACGCAACACTTGTCAAGGCACCATGTGCCAAGGCGGCACCGAAGGGCTTTCACGCAACTTCCATTTTCCCGGAATATTTTAAAATAGACGGCAAATGGCATTTGGCAGAAGACAGCAGAATGGATGCGGTTCCGATTTGGGACGGCGAAAAAATCAGAGTCGTTGAGTTTCGAAACATCAAGGAAGGCGACATGGTCGTAGTCGGAAGAACAGAAGATGCAAGCGAAGGCATCTATGTACACGACAACTGCTGGAAGAGAGCGGACGAAGAAGAGGACGCGAAGAACACCTTTGCATTCCGTCAGTCCAGAAGCAGAGAAACTTCCTTTACGCAGGACTATAAGGACTTAATCGAACTGCTGAAATACGAGAAAGAACACAACGGCTATGTTGTCTGGGTTTTGGGGCCTGCATGCAGTTTCGATGTGGAAGCGCGCCGCGTAATGGGCGAATTGATTGCACAGGGCTACTGCCAGGCACTTCTTGCAGGAAACGCGCTCGCAACCCATGACCTTGAAGGCGGATATTTGGGAACCGCACTCGGATGCGACATCGTAAATCAGAAGCTTCATTTCATGGGTCACTACAATCATCTGGATACAATCAATGCGATTAACACTTACGGCTCCATTCCTGCGTTTATTGAGGGTGAAGGTATAAGCAGCGGTATTATTTACAACTGCGTAAAGCACAATGTACCGTTCGTGCTGAACGGCTCGATTCGTGACGACGGTCCGCTGCCGGAGGTGTACGAACATACTTACGAGGGGCAGGACACGATCCGCTCCCATGTACGCAAAGCGACAACGGTTATCGGCATGGCAACCGTACTGCACACGATTGCAACGGGAAATATGACACCGACATACAGAGTGCTTGAGGACGGAACGATTCGTCCTGTACATTTCTACATGGTAGACACTTCGGAATTCGCCGCAAACAAACTCGGCGACCGCGGAAGTCTCTCAGCAAAAGGTATTGTTACGAATGTGCAGGATTTCATGCGGAATATCAGCACAGGACTTGGAATATAAGGAGGATTTAGCAATGTTCAACGCAGAAATGATAGCGTTTTTAGGTTACTTCATAATATTGTTTTTTGTAGCGCTGATCTTCTTCTTTAACGGAGGAAACAGAAATCAGGAAGACTACTTCCTAGGCGGACGCTCGATGGGTCCGTGGGTTACGGCAATGTCCGCACAGGCTTCCGACATGTCCGCATGGCTTTTGATGGGCCTTCCGGGTTCGATCATGGCATTCGGTTTCGGACAGATGTGGATTGGAATCGGCCTGGCGCTGGGAACTGCCGCAAACTGGATTTTCTGCGCAACAAGGCTCAGAAAGTTCTCTAAGGCAGCGGGAGATGCGATTACGGTGCCGCAGTATCTTTCAAACCGTTTTGCGACGAAATCCAACGCGCTGCAGGTTATCTGTGCGATAATCTTTTTGGTTTGCTTCACCATATATGTTGCTTCCGCGTTTGTAGCGGGCGCTTCGGTGTTCAAAATGATTTTCCCGGGCGTTTCGGAGAGCGTGGGAATGATACTTTGTGCGTTAATCATCATCGGGTATACTTTCCTTGGCGGATTTAAAGCTGTCTGCTGGACGGACTTTTTCCAGGGGATTCTTATGCTGATTGCACTGCTTGCAATTCCTATCGTTGTGGTTCTTACTCAGAACATTGACACGACTGCAATTCACACGGTTTATCAGTACACAGATGCTTCAGGCGAACTGGTAACCTGCGATTTCGGCTCGGGCGTCTTCTCGGCAAGCTGGAAGGAAATTGTAAGCGGTCTCGGCTGGGGTCTGGGATACTTCGGAATGCCGCACATCATAGTTCGCTTCATGTCAATCGAAAAACCATCGATGATCAAGAAATCCGCGATTGTTGCAATCGTATGGGTTGTACTGGCACTCGGTGCTGCTTGCCTTGTTGCTTACTTCGGAAGAATCTTTGTCGGTGAAGAGCTTTTGACACAGGGACTGCAGAAAACAGTATTTATGGTAATGTCGAGAAAATTCTTCTTCCCGCTTGCGTCAGGACTTTTGCTGGCAGCAATTATGGCAGCCTGCATTTCGACTGCCGACTCACAGCTTTTAGTTGCGTCAAGTTCGTTCACATCGGACATCTACAAGCCGATTATCAGAAAAGCCGCTTCCGAAAGAGAAGTTTTGTGGATTGGAAGAATTGTGGTTGTAATCGTCGCACTTATTGCATTTCTGCTCGCTTCTTCTAAGGGCTCCGGGGCACAGGCAATTATGAACCTTGTCGAAAACGCATGGGGCTGCTTCGGATCGGCATTCGGACCGACGATTCTGCTTTCGCTTTTCTGGAGAAGATTCAACTATGCCGGTGCAATCGCAGGCGTTGTAACAGGTGCGGCTGTAGACGGACTTTGGCTCGCGTTCTTATCCGGATCAACCGGAATCTATGAAATCGTGCCGGGATTTATCTGCTCCATGGTGGCTGCGGTTATCGTGTCGAAGCTGACGGCAGAACCGGAGAAAGAAGTAACGGATATTTTCGATACAGCAAGCAATGCTGCTTTCGATGAATAAAGGAAAGTTAAACCGCGCGTGCCGTCTGGCACGCGCGGTGGTATGAGAGGGGCTAACCTGCAGCCCATGCTTGATTTGCCGGTGCATGACGGCAAAAGTTGGACTTTTGACGATATGTCTGAAATAGTCCAAGAAATAAGGTAGTTTTGGCATGCGTTTGTTGGACTATTCGCAACGAGGCTGTAAAATTCCAATAAATCCCAAAATATGTATGAAAAGCGAGCTTTATAAGGAGCATAATCGAACGAAATGTTGTAAAAAAACAGCAAAATGTCTAAAAAGTCCAACAATACCAACAATCCGTAACAGCGGAATACATCGCAAAGGTTAAGGCTTCCATCAAGGAACTGAAAGACTCATCGGAAAAACAGACCGATGGGTTTTTGTTTTTTGTCGAAACATTGCATTTTGAGGGGTAAGGTGCTATACTGTGCGTAGAAAAAAAGAGAATATTTGAAGGAAAGTATGGGGGAAATGGAACAAAAGAAAAAATTTACAGATCAATTTCGTAATCCAAACGGAGGGTATCATATCCCAACTTGGCTGATTGTGCTTACTTTTATATGCGGCGGCTGGCCAATCGGTGTGTGTTTGATTGTAGCAAGGGCTTGTGAAGAAAAAGATCCTGCCAAGGAAAAGAAGCCGGGCAGCAGGAAGAAAATAAATACGCAGAATATATGGCTTGTTTTAGGAACGGTGCTTATCATTTTCAGCGCAGTGGGACTGCCGGACTCGATTCAATACCTGGTTTGGTGTATGAACAACAACAGCGGCATCAGTTACGCACTTGAAGATTTGATAAGAGATTCCATATGGCTTGTATGCGGAATTGGGATGCTTTTTATATCGCTGGGGATGCGCTCTGCATCCAAAAAACGCAGACGTATTGTCGCAGTCGTGGGTGATGCGGATCATATTTCAATCGATGAGGTTGCGGCTGCACTGCCTGCATC
This sequence comes from Bacillota bacterium, assembly GCA_022764365.1. Classification (GTDB taxonomy): domain Bacteria; phylum Bacillota; class Clostridia; order Peptostreptococcales; family Anaerovoracaceae; genus CAG-238. The sequence continues at coordinate 12,636 of JALERA010000101.1, read as the reverse complement.
CCATAGAAAAACAGCGAAAATGCTGCAGCGCTGCATTGATTTTGGAATGTTTGGTGAGAAGGCATATCTTGATATGCGCTCCGACTGCCTGGTGGTAAGAGGCGAGGCGCCGATTTCCAAAAAAGCAAAGACTGAGAAGGAGGCGGCGCAAGCGGCAGCTAGGGCCGCCGCAGAGAATCTGGATGAGTACGAAAGAATCCTAAAAGAGCTTCGCGACCTGAACGACCTGATACCGGGCGAGGAAATGAGCGCAAAAATCAGCCGCCTGGAGGATTTGACAGGCAAGATTTTTAAAATTGCAAAAGAACAACCGAAAAAACTCGGAAGCATGCGGAAATTCATGGATTATTATCTTCCGACAAGCCTGAAGCTGCTTCGCGGTTATGCGGAGCTTGATGCACAAGGCGTTGAAGGCACGAATATCGGTGACTCCAAACGGAAGATTGAAGACACCATGGACATGATGGTTACGGCTTTTGAGAAACAACTTGACAAAATGTTCCTTTCCGAGAGCATTGATATTTCAGCGGATATTGCAACAATGCAGAATCTGATGCGTGCGGACGGATTGGTAGAAAATGAATTTTTGGAGGAGATACAGAGCGTTGAATAAGGGAATCAGACAATTTTTGGAAGAACATGCGGCGCTTGAGCCGGTATCCTTTCACATGCCGGGACACAAAGGCTCGCGGATTTACCGCGAAAACGGCTACGGAGAGTTTCTGGATATCATCATGGACTGCGATATTACGGAAATTCCGGGAGCGGACAATTTGTTTCAGACCGAAAGCATCATCGCCGAAACGATGGAAAAATACAGGCAGCTTTATGATGTAAAAAAATCTTACCTTTTGGTAAACGGAAGCTCCGGAGGTCTTATTTCGGCAATCCTTGCAACGGTAGGCAGGGGAAGAAAACTTGTAATGGCAAGAAACTGCCATAAGTCGGTCTTCAATGCACTGTCGCTTTCGGACATCACTCCGGTGTATGCATATCCGGAGATTATAGATGAATTTGGAGTCCTTGGCGGAGTCAGCGCACAGGAAATCGCAAAGTGTCTGGACGAAAACCAGGAGGCGGATGCGCTCCTTATTCCATCGCCGAATTACTATGGAATCTGCAGCGATATTAAAGCGATTGCGGATGAAGTACATAAACGCGGAAAAATTTTAATCGTTGACCAGGCTCACGGTGCGCATCTTAAGTTTTTCGCAAAATACGGTGTATGCGGTTTCCCGCAGGCGGCAGAAGAGCAAGGTGCGGATCTTGTGATAAACAGCATACACAAAACACTCGCATCATGGACGCAGAGCGCGCTTTTGAATGTCTGCACGGACAGAACGGATCTTAATGTATTGGAAGACAAACTTCAGACGATTGAAAGCTCAAGCCCTTCCTATCCGATGATGGCAACGCTTGACATCAGTGCGGACCTTTTGCTCGAAAAAGGAGAGGAATTGATGCGTGCGTGGGCAGAGAATCTGGACTTTTTCTATGAAGAGGCTAAGAAGATTCCGGGGCTTGTGATTATGGAAGAAGAAACTCTTGACCGCACGAAAATGAACATAGATATGTCAGCATATAATATTAATGGAAACGAACTTGAAGAACTTTTGATGAAGAGAGGGATTTTTCTTGAGCTTGTTACCGGCAATATCATCATGTGCATGAGCGGAATCGGCAATAGACGATGTGACTATGAGCGGCTCATTGAGGGGCTGAAAGCCACTGCTGCCGAGCGGAAAATGAGCGGCGAACGTGAAATGCGGCAGCCGGAGGCTTTGACAGAGAGATTGGAGAGGACTGAACTTCCGAAAGAGAAAATATATGTGCCGATTGATGAAGCATCTGGGAAGGTCTGTGCCGCTTCGATTATTCCGTATCCGCCGGGTGTGCCGATTGCCTGTCCGGGAGAAATTTTGACGGCAGAAGTACTCGAATATGTAAAAGCAAGGCGGGCAGCGGATGAGAAGGTTATCGGAATAACAGCAGACGGAAAGGTTTGCGTCGGGAAATAGGATGTATTAAGATGGACGACGAGAGACTGTACAGGCAGTATGTGAACGGAAACCGAGATGCGGCGGACATGCTTGTCGATCGGTATGCGGATGCATTGACTCTGTATATTAACGGATTCATAGGAGACATTCATGAGGCGGAGGACTTGATGATAGAATCCTTTGCGCTTATTTTTGCAAAGGCAAGGCCGATCCGCGGAGAAAGAGGCTTCAGAGGTTATTTGTACAGAATCGCCAGGAATCTCGCATTCAGGCATAGAAAGGAGCGAAGAATCCGATTTGTCAGTGTGGAAGACATTCCTTTTGAATTGAGTGAAGAAGCGCTTGCAGAAACGTCGCTTTATCAAGAAGAGAGGAAGCGTCATTTGTATGAAGCGATGGAAGAACTGAAGAATGAGTATAAGGAAGCCTTGTATCTTGTTTACTTTGAAGAGATGAGCTACAGGCAGGCTGGCGGTGTAATGGGCAAAACGGAAAGCCAGATTACAAAACTCATCTACAGAGGAAAGCAGAACTTAAAGAAAATTTTAGACCGAAAAGGATTTACATATGAGAACAAATGAAGAACGAAAAGAATTGATATTTGCACGAAGCGAAGAAATCAAGAGACATTCGGAACTGAAAAAAAGAAGGATTAAAAATATAGGGGTAACTGCCGCAGCGGCATGCGTATGTGTTTTTTTGATGACTGCGGTTTGTGATATTATGCCGGAAATACAGAAGCGCATCGGACAAAGCAAGCTGTCGAACATACACGGAACGGCCAGCTTGATAGGGAACAGTGTGGCGGTCGGGTATATCATCACGGCAGTTTTTGCCTTTGCCCTGGGAGCATGTTTTGCGACGCTCTTATATTATATAAGCAGGAAGAACAAGAGAGCGGAAAGGAAATAGAATTCGTATGAATAGCTTCGAAATATCGGAAAACACATTTCAGATTATAGCAATGTTTGCGGGTATGACGATAGCGGGGATTGTTGGATTTAAATACAGGAGCAGAAGGACGGTGTGAATGCGATTATGATGGCAGGCAGATTTCTTCATAAACTGGAGACGGAATATCTGCCGAAGCTTGAAAAGCGGACGCATCCGGTTCTCGGAACTGCAACTCTGAATATCGGAACGATCACAGGCGGCGATCAGCCGAGCACGGTTGCGGACAAGTGCAGCATAAGACTTGACAGGAGATGTCTTACGGATGAGACCATCGCGCAGGTATACGAGGAACTTCAGGCGATTTGTGACGAACTGCATGAAGAGGATCCGAAATTCGAGGCGGAGATCCGGGATGTGTTCAACGGTGAAACCATGCCGCATATTCCTTTCTGCACAGACGAAAACTCGCCGCTTGTCAAGGCTGCAGAAAATGCGCTCGGCAGGGAAGGCATGGCACCTGTGCTGACATGTTTTCCGGCATGGAGCGATGCGGGATTCATGAATGCGCTTACAAAAAGCGAATGCATCGTGCTTGGACCGGGAGACCTGTCCATAGCACATTCGATACACGAAAAAATCAGCAAAAGGCAGCTTTTGAGTGCGGTTTCGGTATATGAAGAAATGGCAAGAGAAATCTGCAAAACAGTATGGACATAATGTGGAAACAGGCTCCGCAAGGCTGAAAACATGGCTTTGCGGAGTTTTTTCGACTTTTTTCGTGCTAAGAAATAATATTTTTAGTGATTTTTGTTTTTTGTTGTAGTATAATATATTGCGTATGATTTTATATAAAATTTAGAAAGGAAGGTCTCACACAATGAGTCAAAAACATTTACAAAGCATTCATGTGAGTCATTATAAGCACACTGCTGGATGTGCGACAGAGATAATGCCTACACCGGATGTTGTAAAGATTTCTATGTCTCAGCATATCGGAGCACCTTGTAAACCGCTGGTTGCAAAGGGCGACTATGTTAAAGTCGGCCAAAAGATCGGTGATACAGACGCTTTCGTAAGTGCACCTATCCACTCCGGTGTATCCGGCACGGTTACAGCCATTGAGGAGCAGAGAAATGCAGCAGGTGGATTTGAAACACTTGTTGTCATTGAAACAGACAAGAAACAAGAATTATCAGAGGAAGTTAAAGTTCCTGCAGAACCTAAGGATTTAGCCGAATTTGTAAAAGCAGTAAGAGAATCCGGACTGGTTGGTCTCGGAGGAGCTTCATTCCCGACACACATCAAATTTAACCCTAAGAATATCGATGATGTTCACGCTCTCATCGTAAACGCTGCAGAATGTGAACCGTTCATCACATCCGACCACAGATTAATGCTGGAAACACCGGATGCACTTCTTGACGGCTGCTTACTTATCATGAAGTATGTAGGACTTGACAAGGGCTACATCGCAATTGAAGAAAACAAGCCGGATGCAATCGAGCTTCTTGACAAACGCATCAAAGAGCGCGGAATCACAAATATCGAAACATTCAAGCTTCAGGCAAGATACCCGAAGGGTGCTGAACGTGTACTGGTATACGAAATCACAGGCAAGACGATGGATGCAGGTGTTCTTCCTGCAGACATGGGCGTCATTCTTGACAACGTAACCACAGTTGCATTCGTTGGTCAGTACTTCAAGACAGGACGTCCTCTTACGACTAAGAGAGTAACTGTTGACGGCGATGCTGTTGCTCAGCCGAAGAACGTGATTGCACCAATCGGAACTTCCGTTCATGATGTAATCGAATTCTGCGGCGGCTATAAAGCTGAGCCTAAGAAGATTTTGATGGGCGGACCTATGATGGGAAGAGCTATTTACTCCGATGCTATGCCGCTGGTAAAGAACAACAACGCAATCTTAGCGTTCTCCGGTCCGCAGAGCATTGTAAAAGAAGAAACAGCCTGCATCAACTGCGGAAGATGCCACCAGGCATGTCCGTTCAAGCTCATTCCGACAGCTTTGGCTAAGGCTTACGAAATGAGAGATGCACAGGCGCTCAAAGACTTAAGGGTAATGCAGTGCATGAACTGCGGTTCCTGCTCCTACATCTGCCCTGCACACAGACCTTTGGGATTCATCAATACTTTAGGTAAAACAGTACTGAAGGAGGCGGGAATCTAATGGATAAGAAATATTATGACAATTTAATCGTATCCGCGTCTCCACATCTTGTGACCGCAATGGATACACAGAAGACGATGCTGATGGTTCTCATTGCACTCGTTCCTTCATTACTTGTTAGTACATATGTTTTCGGATTCAGAGTACTGATTCTGACTGCTGTATGTATCGCAGCTTCCATGTTCTTCGAATGGGCTTGGAACAAACTTATGAAGAGAAAGCAGACGGTATGCGACCTCAGTGCTGCACTTACAGGAACATTGATTGCATTCAATCTTCCTTCCGGACTTCCTTACTGGATTGCAATTGTTGGCTGCTTCGTAGCTATCATCGTAGTTAAACAGTTATTCGGAGGTATCGGCAAGAACCTCGTTAACCCTGCAATCACAGCAAGAATCGTTCTGTTCATTTCCTTCGCAACGGAAATGACGACGTGGCCGCTTCCAAGAATGAACCAGACTGCAGATGTCCTTACAGGCCCTACTCCGCTCGGAGTAATTGCTGAAGGCGGACAGCTTCCTACAAACATGGAAATGTTCCTCGGATATATCGGCGGTTCCATGGGTGAAGTAAGTGCAATCGCACTTATCATCGGCGGACTTTTCCTTGTATGGAAAAAGATTATCAGCCCAATCATCCCTTGCTGCTTCATCGGTACGGTATTCGTATTCGCACTCATCTATTACAGTGCAACAGGAAACGGAGACGCTCTCCAGATGGCAGTCTTCCATATCCTTGCCGGCGGCGTAATGCTTGGTGCGATTTTCATGGCTACAGACTATGTAACTTCTCCGTTATTACCTGCAGGAAAAGTTGTATTCGGTATCGGATGCGGCGTTATCACAATGCTCATCAGACTGTTCGGTCAGTATCCGGAAGGCGTATCCTTCTCCATCCTGATTATGAACTGCCTGACACCGCTCATCGACAGCTTCTTCCAGAAGAGAATGTATGGAGGTGCTAAGAATGAAAAGTAATACATTTAAAGAATATATTCAGCCAAGCGTTGTTCTCGTAGCAATCTGTCTTGTAATCACATTTGCGCTTGCATATGTAAACTCGATTACATCACCGATTATCGCTGAGAACACACGGAAAGCGGCTGAAGAAACAAGAAAAGTTCTTCTTCCTGCTGCTCAGTCATTCGAAGAATACACAGGCGACTTGGTTGAAGTTGAAAAAGATAAAATATATGTAGAAAACTGCTATATCGCAAATGACGGCGGAATGGTTGTTACCGTTAAATCCGCATCCTTTGGCGGCCTGCTTACTGAGATGGTTGGTATTGACGCAAACGGTGCCATCACCGGCGTTAAGGTAACCGCACACGCGGACACGAAGGGTCTTGGTACGAAAGCGCACGAAGGCAAATACGTTACACAGTATGAAGGCCTTGACACACTTGCATTTGCTGACAATGTAAAAGGCGACCCTGCTATAGAGCATGTCAGCGGTGCGACAATCTCCACAAACGGTGTTTACCAGGGAGTATGCGCTGCATTAAAGCAGTTTGAAGCAGTAGGAGGTGCTAACTAATGAAAGAAAAAGTAAATAGATTAGCCGTCCTCACGAAGGGCATCATTAAGGAAAACCCGAACCTTGTATTGCTGCTTGGTACTTGTCCGACACTCGCGACAACATCCTCTGCATTCAACGGTATGGGTATGGGTATCGCAGCAACTGCAGTACTGATTTGCTCCAACATTGCAATTTCACTGCTCGCAAAGCTGATCCCCGATAAAGTAAGAATCCCGTGCTACATCGTACTGATTGCAGGATTCGTAACACTCGTACAGTTCATCGTACAGGCATTCGCAGAACCGCTTTACAATTCACTCGGCGTGTTCCTGCCTCTTATTGTAGTTAACTGTATCATCCTCGGAAGAGCCGAAATGTTTGCAAACAAGAACGGCGTTCTGGATTCCGCATTGGACGGTATCGGAATGGGTCTTGGTTTCACACTTTCCCTTACATGCATCGGTGCTGTAAGAGAAATCATCGGTAACGGAACGATTTTCTCCGGATTCTTCCTTGGCGGAGAGGACTTGGTTGCAAAACTTACAATTGCTATCCCGTTCATTTCCGAACATCCGATGCTCATCATCGCACTTGCTCCGGGCGGATTCTTCGTTTATGCGTGCGCTATCGCAGTTGTAAACAAGATTCTTGCTTCCAAGGGCAAGAAGCCGAGAGATTTCGGATGCCAGGGCTGCGCGCTTGCAAGCATGTGCAGCCAGGAAAAATGCCTGGAAGAATTAGACGGACTTAAGATTGAAACGAAAGGAGTTGAAGCATAATGGCACAGTGGATTAGCATTTTAATCGCTATGATTTTGGTAAACAACTATGTATTGGCTCAATTCCTTGGTATCTGTCCATTCCTTGGCGTATCCAAGAAGTTAGATTCAGCGGTTGGTATGGGTGTTGCCGTTATTTTCGTAATGGTACTTGCAACTGCCGCTACATGGCCAATCATGCAGATTTTGAACGATTGGGAAATAGCGTACTTACAGACAATCGTATTTATCCTTATCATTGCTGCACTCGTACAGTTCGTAGAAATGGTACTGAAGAAATTCATCCCGTCCTTACATAAAGCGCTCGGTGTATATCTTCCGCTTATCACTACAAACTGTGCAGTACTCGGTGTATGTATCAACAACATCGACGCAGGATATAATTACGGATTAGCATTAATTAACTCTTTAGGCGCAGGTATCGGTTTCCTTCTTGCAATGGTTATCTTCTCCGGTATGAGAAGCAAACTTGAAGGAAATACTGACATTCCGGCACCTTTCCAGGGAGTACCTATCACTATGACTGCAGCCGCACTGTTATCCCTTGCATTCATGGGATTCGGCGGTTTAGTATAAGAAGGAGGCGAAAAATATGAATCCAATTTTAACACCTGTATTATTGGTAGTCGCAATGGGTCTTGTTTTCGCTGTGATCCTTACTATCGCAGCTAAGGTATTCTTCGTACCTGTTGACGAAACGGTTATCAAACTCAGAGAACAACTCCCGGGCGCAAACTGCGGCGGATGCGGATTCGCAGGATGTGACGACTATGCATCAGCTCTTGCTGCTGATCCTGAGGGAGTTGGACCTAATAAATGTCCGGTAGGCGGAGCAGACTGTGCAGCAGCACTTGCTGCAATTTTAGGCATTGAAGCCGGCTCTGCAGAACCACAGGTTGCAACTGTAATGTGTAACGGAAACTCACAGGCTGCTAAGTCCCTTCTTGAATACCAGGGTCTTACAACTTGTTCCGCAGCTTCCACACTTTACGGTGGAATGAACCAGTGTAAATACGGCTGCCTCGGTCTCGGAGACTGTACAAGAGCTTGTAATTTCGATGCAATCAAGATTTGTGACGGTGTTGCCGTTGTAGCAAGAGACCTTTGCACAGGCTGCGGTGCATGCGCATCTGCATGTCCGAAGCATGTAATCAGAATTGCACCGGCTAAGAACAAAGTTGTTGTTCAGTGCCACTCGGAAGACAAGGGTGCTGCAACTCGCAAGGCATGCTCAAACGGATGTATCGCATGCGGAAAATGTACGAAAGTATGTAAGTTCGAAGCAATCACCGTTGAAAACAATCACGCTTACATTGATCCTGAAAAATGTAAGAATTGCGGACTTTGCGCGAAAGAATGTCCTACAGGCGCTATCAATAACATGAGGGCGAAGAGAAAACCTGCTCAGGCTGCAGCTCCTGCACCAGCAGCAGAAGCGAAGGCTGAAGCTTAGGATTGACCTTTCTAAAATGTAATAATGAAACCCCGTCGGACTTTTTCCGACGGGGTTTTTGTAAGTGCATATTTCTGAAGTTACTCTTCCACTTTTATCCCCTCAAGAATCTGTTCTACCGAGCGTGACTGCGGATCAAGCTTCTTTTCAACCATTCCAACGACTCGGGTCAGAATGCCGGAAATCACGAAGTATATGACGGCCGTAAAAATCAAGGCAAAGAATGCCTGGTAGGTGCGGGCTCTCACAAGGTCGGAGATTTTCGTCAGATCTTGGATGGCGATATAGCCTGCGACCGAGGTCTCTTTGATCAGAGTGACAACCTCACCTTTGTAGATCGGCAGGAAGTGCTTCGCCGCCTGCGGCAGCAGGATTTTGAAAAAGCTTTGGCTATTGCTGTAGCCCATCGCAGTTGCAGCTTCATACTGACCGTTTCCGATCGCGCCGAAGCCCACCGAGAGCATATCATACATCGCACAGGCAAAGATCATCGTAAAGCCAACGATCGCAACAAGTGTGCCGCTCAGTCTGGTAGAGCCAAAGATGATATAGTAGAGGATCATCAGAAGCAATACCGTCGGCATGCCCTGAATCAGCCAGAGCATGGCGTTTGTCGCACCGTTGATAATCGGGTTTCCTTTGCGGCAGAGCATGAAGACCGCAAAGCCGATGATGGTTCCGAGAATGATGGAACTCAGTGTGATGAGCAGTGTAATTCCTGCACCGGAGGCAAACAGCTTCCAGCGGCTTTCCTTGATGAAGGTGTTTTCAAAATTGTCCTTCATGCGTTCAATAAAACCGGCATCTGTATCGTTTTGACCCGGCACGACCATGAAGATATCGCAGCGGTAATAAACATCGGAAAGGCATGCGTTGGCATCTCTTTCGTCGCTGAGGATGATGTTCATGCCGATATCGTATTTGCCGGATTCTGCACCCGGTGCGATGGATTCAAAAGCCACACGCTGGATGTTCGGCGTGTAGCCGTATTCGCGGCAGAACCGATAGACGAAATCCACATCGTAGCCGCTGTCACCATCTTCGTTGACATAAGAAAACGGTTCGTATCCGCCTTCACAGGCAATGGTCAGCTCTCCGTTTTCGCCGGTGAAGCCGCCTTGCTCGGTTTTGCTGGTTTCCGCGTCAAAATTCTTGACCCAGTAAGTGTACATTTCGTCGAGCATGCCGTCTCCGTTCGGGCCGTGGTTGGCGATAAACTCATTGACCTGCGCTAAGAGTTTTCCCTGTTTTTCGTTGTTGCCGATGATGACAGCCGCTTCGCAAAGCCCGGCACTTTCTTTCATGGCCGCAAGCTCGGGATGGGCTGCCGCTGTGGCGTAATAGCCGACTTCCTCGATGAGGTAAGCGTCAATTTTTTGCGAATTCAAGGCCAGAATCATGTCCTGCGGCATGGTGAAATACTGGATTTCTGCATCCGGACATTTGTCCGCGATATGCGTTTCATAAAGGCAGCCGGTCTGCACGCCGATCTTTTTTCCGTTGAGGTCGGCAATGCTCTGATATTCCGCCGCGTAGGCGGTGGACAGGCTGCCGGTAAGCAGCAGGCTGATCACAAACAGTATCAACAGGATGGATGCATAGTTCTTCGTTATTTTGCTTTTTTTCATATGTTTATGCTTCCTCCCATCTGAAATTGATTTGGATCAGGTTATTGTAAATGCCGAAAGGCGGCTCGACGATCTGGTCGAGCACATCGGTGGTCGGCTCCTCAAGCATTTCCAGGAACAATTCATTGTCCGAATCTTTCGGATCATGATGCTCACCTTGGTAGCGGATGCTGAGTGTGAGCAGGTCGAGCTTCTCCGAATAGTCGACGCGAACCAGAACCTGCGGCTCGTCCGTCATTTCCATGATATTATTGACCACGATTTCTTCGAGTGCGATTTGCAGGTCACTGATTCGCTCGTTTTCAATTAAGAGCTTTTCGGCGTACTGCTGCAGCTCGTCATAAGCCTCGGTAAAGTCGTAATCGACGGTTTCAATCTTATAAGTCAGCGAAGTGAGGCGCTTGATAAACTTAATGGTATTCGGTTTTTGCGGGTGCTCGAAAATCTCTTTCGGAGTCCCTTCTTCGTAGATGCCGCCCTCGTCCATGAAAAGCACGCGGCTCGCAATTTTCCTTGCAAAATCCATTTCGTGGGTCACGATCATCATCGTGATGCCGGATTTCGCCAGCATACGAATAACTGCCTGAACCTCTCCAATCATACCGGGATCCAGAGCACTGGTCGGCTCGTCGAAGAGGATGATGTCCGGATCCATGGCGAGCGTTCTGGCTATGGCGATACGCTGCTGCTGTCCGCCCGAAAGGTCCTCCGGATAATTGAAGGCCTTGGAATTGAGGCCGACGGTATTCAAGAGGGACATTGCCTTGTCATAGGCTTCCTGCCGGGAACGGCCGAGCAGGGTAATCTGCGGATTCATGATGTTTTCGATGACCGTCAGATGTCCGAACAGATTAAAGGACTGGAATACCATGCCCATTTTTTTGCGAATCTCATTAAGATCACAGTTGCCGTCGTTAATGACTTGTCCATCTACGATAATCTCCCCGGAAGTCGGCGGTTCCAGCATGTTGATGCACCGCAAAAGGGTGGACTTGCCTGTGCCGGAAGGCCCGATTACGGAAATCACATCGCCGGAATTGATGGTAACATTGACATCTTCCAGCGGGGTAATGTCTTCATATTCTTTTCTTAAGTGTCTGAGTTCGATCATTTTGTCTCTAGTGCTCCTTCCCTGTCGATTGATGCTTTCTGAGTCAGAACATCACAAAAAGCCCAGAGTGAATCTGAGCTGTATTCAACTCCTAATCTGTAGCCTTATTTCGTCCAGTATACAACAGAATTCGACGTTTCGCAATGAAAAATTCGAATATGCCTTCTAAAAACATCCTTGCCACAGAAAGCCTTTCCGAGTATACTTAAAGTAAGAAGCACGGGCGGAAATGCACTCACACGGCCGCCGCACGAAGCACAAAGAGGGAAACAGGAGGCGGAGACAAAATGAAGATTATAATGATGACAGGAAGTGCGCACAAGAACGGCACATCTGCATATTTAGCAGAGCACTTCATGCGCGGCGCGAAGGAAGCGGGACATGAAGTTTCAAGATTTGACACGGCATTTATGGACATACATCCGTGCATCGGCTGCGACCACTGCCGCAGAAAGGACGGCGTGTGCGTATATCAGGATGACATGAACCAAATCAATCCGGCGCTGAAAGAAGCCGATGCGGTGGTTTTTGTTTCGCCGATTTACTATTACGACATCAATGCGCAGCTGAAAACAGCGATTGACCGCTTTTACGCGAACAATGCGCAGATTCAGACCCCGAAGAAGGCAGTCCTGCTTTTAACCAGTGGGGATGCGGAATGGGATGTGACGGCAGGCGCAATCGGAACCTATAAGGGCATTTGCGGATATCTCGGCTGGTCGGATGCAGGCATTATCGCGGCAGGAGGATGCGGCGTACTCGAGGAAATCAAGCAGACGGAATTCCCACAGAAGGCATATTTGCTCGGAAAAAATTTTGGAGCGTAAAAGTCTTGGCACATAATTTGCATTTTACTTTTTTCAAATAACTTTATAAGGAGGAAAAAGTAATGCTAAATCATAAGTTAGACATTGACGCAATCCCGGGAGAAAGATGGTTTCCGAAAGAAACGAGTTTCACGGAAGATATGAATGAATACTGGGGAGATTGGGGCGTTTGCTCTGAGGTGGACACACTGAAGGCTGTTCTGATGCGCAGACCCGGCAAAGAAATCGAAAAATTCGAT
>JALERA010000090.1:0-14124 GCA_022764365.1 Bacillota bacterium | reverse complement strand
CTGTCCACGATATTATACAGTGCATTGATTGTCATTGATAATACCGCAGGCCATGCCATTTCAATCAAGAGTTTCTTGACCGGCATGACACCCATCTTGTTTACATGTTCTTTCCCTTCCATCATTACCTCTTATATTTGTTTTTTCTTCTTATCTTGATACCACAAAGATATATTATATAATAGTGTGTTTACAAATTCAAGATTTATGGTATGATATTCCTTGTGAAGTTTTGGTGATAATATAAACTCACATTTTCGTAAGAAAGGAAACTATATGACTACAAGATTGGAAGAAATAGAATCAAGACGAATTTTCGGGATTATTTCGCATCCCGATGCAGGTAAAACAACACTGACCGAAAAGCTGCTGCTGCACGGTGGAGCGATTCGCGAGGCCGGTACGGTCAAGGCACGACGAAACAGCAAGTTCGCGACCTCCGACTGGATGGAAATCGAAAAGCAGAGGGGCATTTCCGTAACTTCCTCTGTAATGCAGTTTGAATACGCAGGCAAAGTGATCTCCATTATGGACACACCCGGACACAATGACTTCGGCGAAGATACTTATCGTATCCTGACCTCCGTTGACAGTGCAGTGATGGTAATCGACGGCGCAAAAGGTATCGAGGCGCAGACTAAGAAACTGTTTAAGGTCTGCTCCATGCGCGGCATTCCGATTTTTACTTTTATCAACAAAATCGACCGCGAAACCAAGGATCCGTTTGATCTCGTGCAGGAGCTGGAAGATGTCCTGGGACTTCCTTCCGTTCCGGTTACATGGCCGATCGGCAACGGACTGAATTTCGAGGGAATTTATGATATCCTGAAAAACGAGGTGCATCTGTACAAGGCAGGCAAAACGATTACCCTCGGCGATGACGGTGTTTTCGGTCCCGAACTGGAATCGGAAATCGCAGGCTATAATCTTTCCGCACTCCGCGATGAAATTGAACTGATTCAAGGTGCCGGAAACGATTTTGATTCGGATTTGATTGCAAAAGGAAAGCTCTCACCTGTTTTCTTCGGTTCGGCACTTGCCGACTTCGGAACGATTCCGTTCCTCAATCACTTCCTCGATATGTCTCCTGCTCCGGGTCCCCGCAAGACTACGACCGGAGAAGTTCTTCCGACGGATGAATTTTTCAGCGGATTTATTTTCAAAATTCAGGCGAACATGAACCCCGCTCACAGAGACAGACTGGCATTTTTCAGAATCTGCTCCGGAACCTTCGAGCGCGGCATGAGCGTACGCCTGTCAAGAACCGGCAAGGAAATGAAGCTCGCACAGTCCACCATGCTCATGGCAAACGAGCGCGAAAATGTTGAAACCGCAATTGCAGGAGATATCATAGGAATCTACGATACCGGAAACTATCAAATCGGCGATACGCTGACAACAACCAAAGAGCCGCTCTTCTTCGAGCCTCTTCCGACTTTCCCGCCTGAACTCTTCTGCCTCGTGACACCGAAAGACACGATGAAGGCGAAGCAGTTCCAAAAAGGCGTGGATCAGCTCGCACAGGAAGGTGCCATTCAGGTTTACCGCAACCAGTATAACGAAGTCGTAATCGGTGCAGTCGGCCAGCTTCAATTTGAAGTCTTCGAGTACCGCCTTAAGAACGAGTATAATGCTGCTGTCCGCATGGACCGCCTTGATTTCAGCGTGGCAAGATGGGTGGACACCGACGACATCGAATCCATCAAAGACATCTTAGATTCTAGACAGATGCTGGTATTCGACCACTTCAAGCGTCCGCTGATTCTCTTTGCGAACCAGTTTACGCTCCAGTATTTCAAGGAAAAGCATTCCGATGTGAAGCTGATTGAAGCGCTGGATGTGCAGAATCAATATTAAGATACAAACGGGGCTGCCTGCATTAACGGTTATTTTCCATTAATACGACAGCCCCTTTCTATCTGAGTGTTCGGGGTAAACAATCTTTCGCGTGCTGGAAAAATTAGGCAATTCCCACCAAGTGCCCAAAACAGACCCCCTTTTCGTGTATTTTTGCCTGTTTAGCACTCCTTTGAGTCCTTTTCACACCGGATTTGTATCAGGTTTTTACCCTGCGTAAAAATGTTAAATTTTAGAAGGTTGAAATTTCAACGTTTTCGCCGCGTGGTGTTTTTGTAATTTTTTTTACACTTATAATTTTTTCCCTCCCTTAAACGCAAAAATACACGAAGCACCCCTTTCAGAGAGGCTGACTTCGTGTAAATGTTATTTCCTGACTTCAATTTGGTCTTTCGTGCAAAATTGATTCGGGCAGAGCTGTAAGCCGGGTTCTGTATTAAACGATCATCTATCTCGACTTGCCATTGCTGACAAGCTCCAGCGACCTACCTTCCGGGAGGTGACGGGCAGCCACCTATAGCCCCTATTTGGTCTTTCTCCGGATGGGGTTTACACGGCCGACATGTCTCCATGTCGCCGGTGAGCTCTTACCTCACCATTTCAACCTTGCCACAGCCGTACTGTTTCGGCGGTATGTTTCTGTTGCACTTTCCCTATAGTTACCTACGCCGGACGTTATCCGGCATCCCTGCCCTATGGAGCCCGGACTTTCCTCATGCGCCGGCGAGGGCGCACGCGACCGTCTGCTCTACCCGAAAATAAACGGATGAATATTAATAAAATGCACCAATAAATGTGATGCTGTATGTAACAACGACTGCAGCAATCAGCAGAATCACCGCAATCTGTATCACTCTTCTCTTTGTTTTGCTGGTATCTTTCATAACAAACCTCTGAAATCTTCTCTTAAATTGCTGCGAACGGATTAATGTTCACACGAGATTGAATTATATCCAAATTATAGAATTTGTCAAGCTTTGAACGCATATTTTCACAGAAAATATATTCTGTGCCGTAGTGTCCGCAGTCAAGCACATTCATACCCAAATCCCTTGCGTGCTGTGCCGTATGGTACTTAACATCGCCCGTCAGGAACAAATCACAACCGGCCGCAACGGCCGTATCAAGAAATTCCGCGCCCGCACCGGTGCACCAGCCGATTTTCGACACAAGTTCATCCGGTATTCCCGCAAATTGAAAGAATTGTTTCTCAATTCGGAGAACCCGCGATGCGTGCTCTGCAAACTCTGCACAGGTCATAGGAGAAGCTAGGCTTCCGATTCTGCAAATCGCACTTTCGTCTCCGGGCATCGGTCCGATATCCTCGATTCCAAGGATGCTGCCAAGGTAATCGTTGTTTCCGCCTATGCATTTGTCAAACGGTGTATGAGAAGAATAAACGCTGATTCCTCTTCTTATCAGTTTGACAATATGATTTCCAATAACATCGTTACTGTCAACACTTTTGATTTCCCTAAATATCAGAGGATGATGCGTAAGAATCATGTCCGCACCCGCGCCGATTGCCTCGTCGATTACCCTTTCGTTAATTTCAAGTGCAACCAAAACCTTTGAAATTTCATTGTTTCCGGCGCGGATCTGTATGCCGGAATTGTCCCACGGTTCCTGAAGTTCAAGCGGTGCTATGTTTTCCACTTCTCTTATAAAATCATCCATTCTCATTTGCTAGATCCTCCTCAAAAGATAATCAATATACGAAATCCGGTATTCCTGATGTCTGATTTCCTTTGCGGTTGTATACTTGCCCCTTTTCATGTTCGCAAGGATTTCCGCTTCAAGCTTCCGTTTTGTGTTTAAATACTCTTCCAGCAGTTCATCATTGTAATCAATGAGGGAATGCGGAAATTCATATTCGATGTCGTCTCCGTTCATCTGCCTTGTTATTGCAACTTCCTTGGGAACCGCCGTGATTATTTCGCAGATATATTTGCCTTCCCGCACCAAAGCCTCGTTTGTTATGCTGAAACCGTTGTTAAAAAGCCAGTATCTCAGCTTGCCGACGTCTTTGCGCGGCTGAAGAATCAGTTTACGGAAAGAAAGAGACTTCTTAACATCCTTTTCGAGGATTTCCGTCATCAAAATGCCGCCCATTCCTGCCATGACAACCGCATCAACCTCAGCCTCTTTAAGCACTTCGATACCCGAACCAAGTCTCAAATCAAACCGGGCATCCGGATCATACATCTCGCAGTTTTCGCGGGCCTTTGAAAGAGAGCCGCTGCTGATGTCCGCCATAATTACCTTCGGGCAGATTTTGTTTTCCCAAAGATAAATAGGCAGAAAACCATGATCGGTTCCTATGTCCGCCATGGTTTCGCCTGCATTTATTTGCTCTGCAATTTTTTTCAGTCTTGGACTTAGCTTCATCATCAGAAAAATCCCCTGTTTATTCCAAATAGTCCTTTAATTTCTTGCTTCTGCTCGGATGGCGAAGTTTTCTGAGGGCTTTGGCTTCAATCTGACGGATACGCTCACGCGTAACCTCAAATTCCTTGCCGACTTCTTCGAGCGTTCTTGCCCTGCCGTCCTCAAGGCCGAAACGAAGCTTGAGAACCTTCTGCTCTCTCTCCGTCAAAGTATCCAGCACCTCGACAAGCTGTTCCTTGAGCATGGAGAATGCTGCTGCTTCTGCCGGTGCCGGAACATCCTCATCCGGGATGAAATCGCCAAGATGGCTGTCTTCTTCCTCGCCGATAGGAGTTTCAAGAGACACCGGTTCCTGTGCGATCTTCTGTATTTCTCTCACCTTGTCTACGGACAGTCCCATTTCCTGAGCGATTTCTTCAGGGGTCGGCTCACGTCCGTAAGTCTGCAGGAGCTGTCTGGAAACTCTTATGAGTTTGTTGATGGTTTCAACCATGTGAACCGGAATACGAATGGTTCTTGCCTGGTCTGCAATCGAACGCGTAATTGCCTGGCGGATCCACCATGTTGCATAGGTGGAGAACTTATATCCTTTGGTGTAGTCAAACTTGTCTACTGCCTTGATAAGGCCTAAGTTTCCTTCTTGTATAAGGTCAAGGAAAAGCATTCCGCGTCCCACATATCTTTTCGCAATACTTACAACAAGCCTGAGGTTTGCCTCGCAAAGACGTTTCTTTGCCTCCTCATCGCCTTTTTCCATGCGTTTTGCGAGTTCGATTTCTTCATCTGCTGTAAGCAGAGGAACTTTTCCGATCTCTTTCAGATACATTCTTACAGGGTCGTCAACCGCAACACCCTTTGGCATATTTGCTTCAAGGTCAATTTCGTTTGCCTCTTCGATGATTGCATCCGGATTCTCTGTTAGATCTTCTTCATCGAGTATAATGTCAAAATCGTCAGGCTCAGTCTCCGATATAATCTCAATGCCCTTCGACATGAGCATATCGTATATGTCATCCATCTGGTTCTTGTCCAAATCAGCGGATTCAAGCACATCGGCGATCGTCGTGTAAGTGAGTTTGTTCTTTGAAGTCTTGCCCTTATCAATCAGTTCTTTAATCAGGCTCTGCTTCTTCTCTTCAGAAAACTCCTCTTTCCCTTCACCATCGACAAAATGCTCTTCTCTGCTGTCATCCGTACGCTGTTTTGCATTCATTTCGATAAATTCGTTTTTGTTTTCTGTTGCCATTAAATTCTTCCCCCGTATGTTTTGATTTTTGACTGAACTTTCATAAGTTCTTCGGTTAATTCTTTTATTGATTCCACACCGGCCTCTTCATCGGCCAGAGATAGTCGGTCAATCAGCTGCTTTTCTTTCAAGAACAGTTTGTCAAGTTCCCATTTTCTGATGCATTCGGCGAAAACTTTGTCTTCATTTCCTGCAATAATAATTCTATCCAGCTCTCTTGAAAGCTTCTGGCTTTCATCCGGATCAAGGCGATCCATAATCTCCGCGCTGTCAAAATCCTCGTTCAATCCGTAAAGCTCAAACATGATATTGAGTATTTTGCGCGCCTGCCGGCTTTCCATGATTTCCTGCTTATCCAAAAGTTCTTCTGCAAACGGTGGATTCATCATCAGAGCTTTAATCAATGTCAGTTCAAGCTGCGAGATTTCCTCCTGCTCCGGCTCGTGGCTCTGCTCCCGGGAGTGAACGATTTTCTTTTCACCCGTACTATTATTGCCTAAGATTTCCATTCTTATAGCGCCTTCTGCAATTTTGAGTTCTTTTGCGAGCTTCTTTATATATATATCCGCCTCTATCGGGCTTAAAGTTTTTAAAATTCCGGCGGCTTTTTTCATGAAATCAATTTTTCCTTCTTCACTCCCCAGGTTAATATTCTGTTTCAGCGAATCCAGTTTGTAATCTATCATCGGAAGTGCTTTTTCGGTAAGTGCGAGAAAAGCATCCCTGCCGTGCTGCTTGATGAACTCGTCCGGGTCTTTTCCGTCTGTGACATGCAGAACCTTGACTTTGCAGTCCTGTCCGGAAAGCACATCGATTCCGCGCATCGCCGCCTTTCTTCCGGCTTGGTCAGCATCGTAAGAAAGAATGACATTCTTCGTGTAACGCTTGATGAGCCTTGCCTGATTCTCGGTGAGTGCGGTTCCAAGGGACGCAATCGCATTTCTGACGCCTGCCTGGTAAAGAGAAATCACATCCATGTATCCTTCAACCAGGATAGCACTGTTCTGTCTTCCGATGTCCTGTTTGCAGATATTCAAAGCATAAAGATTATTCTTCTTCTGAAAAACCTTGTTCTCCGGTGAATTGAGATATTTGGGCTGTGCATCGCCGATTGCTCTCCCTCCAAATCCTATTACCCTTCCTGCGGTGTTTATAATCGGAAACATGACACGATTTCTGAATTTATCGTAATATTTTCCCTTACTTTCGGAAATAAGGCCGAGTTCCAAGAGAATTTTTTCTTCTACGCCCTTTTCCTTGAAGTATCGGTAGAGGCTGTCCCATTCGTCATCCGCATATCCGATTCCGAATTTTTTGAGAACCGCATCCTTAATGCCACGCTTCTTCATGTATGTATAGCCCGCATTCTTTGCTTCCGTGAAGCTTTTGTAGAAAAATCTTGCGGCTTCTTTGTTTATTTCATAATATCTCTCGCGGTCCTTGTCCTCGGTTCCGCTGTGCTTCAGCGTGATTCCGTTTTCTCTTGCCAGTTTCTCAACGGCCTCCGGAAAGTCCAGATTGTAATATTTCTGTGTGAATTTGATTACATTTCCGGTTTCTCCGCACCCAAAACACGTAAAAATCTGTTTCTGCTCGGAAACTACAAACGATGGGGTCTTCTCATTATGAAAAGGACAGCATCCTTTGTAATTGGCTCCCGCTCTCTTAAGCTGCACAACCTTGGCAACTTCATCCACGATATTAATGCTTTCCTTCAGCTCATCTATGCTTGAATTATTAATAAAACGACCCATCTTACGCTCCGTACAAAACCATTCTAGTTTTATATACGAGAAGAAAGGGCCGTTTCCTTTTTTTTATGAAAAATATGTCGAAAATTTAGTTTTTGTCAATGTCGGGATTTATTTCCACGCCTTCGGTACGAACAAATCCGTGTAAACCGCAAGTGCAAATCGGTCTGTCATTCCTGCCACATAATCCTTCACCGCTTCATTTTTGCCGTCTCTTTCCGCAATTTCCTTCATGTCCTCCGGAAGCTGGTCGATGTTCTTGATAAAGTAATCATACAGCGAACTGATTACGACCTCAACCTTGTTTAGATCCTCTTCTCTTTTTACCCGGCTGCTTTTGTAAACATTCGCAAACATAAAGGTTCGAAGGG
The DNA here is from genome assembly GCA_022764365.1 of Bacillota bacterium. Taxonomy (GTDB): domain Bacteria; phylum Bacillota; class Clostridia; order Peptostreptococcales; family Anaerovoracaceae; genus CAG-238. The sequence continues at coordinate 6,511 of JALERA010000090.1, read as the reverse complement.
CATCCAAATTGGTTTTGTATTCCTCGCTTTGGCATATAATGTCCCTGCCGTCGCTGTTTGTGATGACATCCACAACCATATTGTTGATGCGCATACGGTGTGTATTCCCGAAAACACGAATGGCTTCTTCCGGTAAGTCCTCCGCAGAAATAACGCCGCTTCGAATGGCATCGTCAATATCATGATTGATATAGGCGATGCGGTCGCTGATTTTGACAATCTGCCCCTCAAGCGTAAAAGGACGCACAGGGCCGGTATGATTCACGATCCCGTCTCTGACTTCCATGGTCAAGTTCATTCCGCGCCTGGACTGTGTGGACTCAATGACACCCGCCACGCGGAGGCTTTGGACGTTATGCTCAAACCCGCCCGGATGAATTTTGTTCAAGACTTCTTCCCCGTTATGGCCAAACGGCGTGTGCCCGAGGTCATGCCCCAGTGCGATTGCCTCCGTCAGGTCCTCATTGAGATTCAGTGCCCTTGCAATGGTTCTTGCAATTTGAGAAACCTCAATGGTATGCGTGAGCCGTGTCCGGAAATGGTCGCCCTCCGGTGCCAGGAATACCTGTGTCTTATGCATGAGTCTTCGGAACGCCTTGGAATGGATAATCCTGTCCCGATCTCTTTGAAAATCCGTCCTTATATTGCATTTTTCCTCGGGAAACATTCTTCCTTTGGATTCAGCACTTTTGGCTGCTTTTTCCGACAAAATCTCAAATTCGCGTTTTTCCAGTTCTTCTCTAAGTAACATTTTCTACCTCGCCTTAAACAAACCCTTCTATTTAATGCCCGTATGTCCGAATCCGCCTGCTCCCCGCTCCGTTTCGCTTATTTGGGAAACCGAAACGAAATCCGCTTTTTCGTATCGTGAAAAAATCACCTGCGCGATTCTGTCACCGCTATGTATCGTGTATGGTTCCTGCCCCCAGTTAATCAGAGGAATGTTCCATTCGCCCCTATAGTCGCTGTCCACCGTGCCGACTCCGTTTACCAGACCGATTCCGTGCTTTATGGCAAGACCGGAGCGTGCTCTGATCTGTGCCTCAACGCCTTGCGGAATTTCAACGAAAATCCCCGTTGGCACAAGTCTCCTTTCGCCCGGCATCAAGGTAATCGGCTCTTCGATATAGGCCCTCAAATCCGCACCCGAAGATCCTTCGGTTGCATACGCAGGAAGGGCGCCGCCTTTGCTTACAATCCTTATTTCCATGCTCTGCTCCAATCAAATCTCTTATCTGTAACCGCAACTCCCGCGTAACGATGCGGGTCGCATATAAGCATCTTAACTTCGTCGATATCCTCAAGGCTGACGCTGTCAATTTCCGATATAATCTCCTCCGGAGTATAGACTCTGTCGAGGAGAGTGACATTTTTGCCGTTTGCAAACATTCTGCTTGCAACATTTTCCTGACCGAAAATAAAACTGCTCTTGAGCTGTTCTTTCGACATGGAAAGTTCGTCCTGTGTAACACCGTCTCTTTTCAGAATCATCAATTCTTCTTCGATTCCGGCAAGCACATGTCTGATTTTATCGTGACCCACGCCCGCATAAATCAGGTAATATCCGTCTGAAGAAAACGAACTGGACACGGAGTAAACGCTATATGCAAGGCCTTTTTCTTCCCTGATGTTTTGGAAGAGCCTTGAACTCATGCTTCCTCCCATGATATTGTTCAGTACCTGAAAAGCGTAGATTCGTTTGTCGTCAAGCGGAAGACCCTTCGCTGCAAGGCAGATGTGAGACTGCTGAATGTCTTTTACCATTACTTTGAAGTTTCCTTCGTGCTTATTCGGTTCCAATTTCGGACTTTTCTTGGAGGCTGCCATGGAGCTGAATTTATCCTCCAGAAAATCACAAAATGCCTCTTCGTCAAAGTTTCCGGCAACCGATACGACGATGGAATCCCTTGTGTACTGCGCTTCCTTATATTTCATGAGAACATTTCTTGATATGTTTTTTAAGGAAGTCGGAGTTCCTATGATCCTCTTGCCGAGCGGGCTGCCCTTAAAAAGCATCTCCGTCACGGTGTCATGAGCCAGATCGTCCGGCTGGTCCTGAATCATCTTGATTTCTTCGCAGATGACTTTGCGTTCTTTTCCCATTTCAACCTTGTCGAACACTGAGTGCAGAAGCATGTCGAGGATGACCTCCGCACCTTTCTGAAGATTCGAACCGATGGTCTTGACATAATAACAGGTTGCTTCCTTACCTGTGAAAGCATTGATCTGTCCGCCGATTCTGTCAATATCCTCAGCAATCATTCTTGCATTCCGTGTTTCGGTTCCTTTGAACATCATATGCTCGATAAAATGCGACACTCCGGCGTTTTTCTCGTTTTCGTTCACAGCACCGGCGCGCACCCATATGCCAAAAGATGCCGACTGTACATAATCTATTTTTTCCATCACGACGCGAACGCCGCAATTCAATTTTTTAATTTCAATTTTGCTCATTTCTTTTCCCTCCCGGCTTTTATCAATCCTATGATTAAAACAATCGCGACAAGTCCGAGCGCGATATTTTCTCCTATTTTTCCAAAGGATGCACCTACCGAATCGGTTGCCCATACGATAAGGCAAAACCCGAATAAGATTGAAATTACGATTCCGATTACTAATTTATTCATTTCTAACCTGCCCTAAATAAAATAACCACTTTATTGTAACACACTTTGCCGAAAAATCATATAGTAAGAAAGAAAAGATATTGGATTATAAGGAGGTATATTTATGAGCTGCTTTGGTGGAAGAGTATCCCAAGACCTCTATCAAAATTGCTGTAACTCAAATGTCCTCTGCGAATTTGACGGTGATTTAAGCAACGTGGTTTCGGAACCGATTTATGTGCAAAAAGTCTACGATGCGGTATTAGTGCATCTGCAGGGCATGAAAACAGTTCAAAATCAGTCGTTTACCCCATCAATTCCTTGCGGACACAGGGTAAAAAGAGTAATAGATATCAGATGCAGGCGGAGCTTTAATCCTAACAATGTAGATGATCCTACAAACTTAAAACTTGATGTTAACACCACGATTTCCGGTGCTACATTCTTAAGAAAGGGCAGCGGTGAGGAACTTACCGTAGTCGGTGCCGACGGAAACTTTTCGGAAAAACTGCTGTATGCCGAAACACGGGAATGCGATGACAGATGCATGGGCACTCCGATTTTCGGAACGCAGAACATAACAATTACGGGTAATGTTATAATCGAACTTGATTTGCTGCTTTCTGACAGCTGCAATAACGAATCGGTGTTCACAATATGTGCGGATGTAAATGTTGCTGATGCAAATCAGCCTCTGGTACTTACAAACTTCTTCGAAATCTGTATGCCGTCGACCGTTGATACCGCATTCCTTCCGAGATTTACGGAGTTCTGCAATTCCGCATGCGAAGCAAGGCTTGCGACAAACAATTACGGCAGAGATCTTTGCATAGATGCCGACGGAAACGTATCCGGAAATCTGATTATTGCGATCTGTGTAACATGTGAGAAGAAAATCGTTGTTCCGGTACAGCTTTGCGTTCTTTCAACAGGGTTTGTATCCGTTGAATCCCAGCAAAACGCTGTCTGCACAACTTTCCCAACGCTTTTCCCGAAACAGATCAGACCTTCCGATACGCTTGAAAACTGCGGGGAAGTATCCGAAGAGACTGACGAGTGCGATCCATGTCAAAGACCGTCCTGCAACCCATGCTGCGATCCTTGCTGTGATCCATGCAGAAGTGATGTCAGAGAAGATTCCTGCTGTGAGCCTCCTAGAAGGCCGCAGCCTAGAAGATAATAACTCGCATGCCAAAATTCATTTTATTGCTCCTATATTAAAGCGAAAGGCTGCTCTTTCCGAAAGCAATTCGGAATCGAGCAGCCTTTTGGCATGTTTATATATTCGGATTATTTATATTCGCGTACGAGCTGTGCTCCGTAATGAAGTGCTTTGAGGTTCGTTTCCTCGGTTCCCTTCGGAACATGATTCAGAACAGCGGCTTCCACCGCTTCCTGTGTAGCCACATGCATCAACTCATTTACGACACCTACCGAAATGATGTTCGCTGACATGTGATTCTTTATTACCTCTGTTGCGCCTTCCAGAATCGGAAGCTTGTAAACTCTGTGTTTCTTCTCAACTTCTTCCGGAACGGTTATTTCCGAGTCAACAACCAGAATTCCGTCCGGTTTCATGCTTCCGACATACTTATCAAGAGAAACCTGGGTAAGGGAAAGAAGAAGATCCGGAAGCAATACCTTAGTATAGGTAATCTTCTGGTCTGAAATAATTGTTTCCGCCTTTGAGGAGCCTCCTCTGGCTTCCGGTCCGTAAGCCTGGCACTGAACTACCTGTTTTCCGTCTTCAAAAGCAGCTTCGGCAAGGATAATCGTACCCATAATAACGCCTTGACCGCCGGAACCTGTCATTCTGATCTCAGTCTTTGCCATTACTTATTACCTCCAACCTTATCAATTATCTGAAGATACATATCCGTATATTCTTCCTTGTTCTCGTTTCTTGAAAGCTCGCCGATCACCATCTTTCCTTCAAGCTCTTCCGGAGACATTGTCTGCGCTTTCTTCACATCAACAGCGACATCCCTCTGCCAGGAAAGCATCTTAACAGAGTCGCCCTTCTTGTTCTTTCTTCCGTAGTATGTAGGACAAACCGATACTCCTTCGATGAGGGAGAATCCGTGATGTTTAATTCCCGCTTCAATCACTTTGATTGCCTGTGGAGCATGATATGCCGTGCATCTTCCCGTGAATGTTGCGCCTGCTGCCTCTGCAAGTTTCGGAATATCGAAATTGTAGTCGATATTTCCATAAGGAGCGGTTGTTCCCTTTTCGCCGTGCGGTGTTGTAGGGGAATACTGCCCGCCTGTCATACCGTAAATGTTATTGTTGAATACCACAACGGTAAGGTCGATATTTCTTCTGCATGCGTGAATCAGATGGTTCCCGCCGATTGCGGAAGCATCTCCGTCGCCTGTGATGACGATTACCGTAAGTTCCGGGTTTGCAAGCTTAACGCCTGTTGCGAAAGCGATTGCTCTGCCGTGCGTGGTATGCAGCGTGTTGTAGTTCATATATCCTGCAGCTCTTGACGAACATCCGATTCCGGATACGATTACCACTTTATCCGGGTCAAGACCACAGTTTTCGATTGCCTGTGCAACGTCTCTCATCAAAATTCCATGTCCGCATCCCGGGCACCAAATGTGAGGAAGTCTGTTAACACGCATTGTTTTTTCAATCAATTTGCTAGGCATATTAATAATCCTCCTTTACTTTATTCAGTACCTCTGCAGGGGTTATCGTCGTGCCGTCAATCTTTCCGAGGAAAGAAACAGGAACTCTTCCTTCAACCACACGCTGAACTTCAAGGAGCATCTGTCCGTCATTGTGTTCGGCAACGATAATCTGTCTTAAGTGCTTATTGTTCTTAATAACTCTAAGCAGGGCTTCTTCCGGGAAAGGCCATACCGTAATCGGTCTGAACATTCCGATTTTTATAGAGTCAAACTTATGAGATTCTTCGATTGCTCCTTCGACTGCTCTTGCAGTTCCTCCGAAGCAGATAATCATGGTTTCACAATCCTCACAATCAACTTCTTCCCATTTCTGGATACGGTCTCTTCTCATTCTGATTTTGTCAAGAAGTCTTCTTTCCTGACTGTCGGTAATGTTGTTGTCATTTGTCGGAAATCCGTCAAGGTCATGGAACAGACCCGTTACATTAAAGTGGTCTCCTTCGCCGAACGGTGCGTATTCCGGAACATAGTTTCCTTCCTGAACCGCATATGCCAAAGTTCCGTTAAATCTACGGTCGATTCTCCTGTTGGAAATGGTAAGTTCCTCTGCAGGAATCATTTCACAGCCTTCTCTTAAATGTCCGATAATCTCGTCCATAAGGAAGATAACCGGCACTCTGAAACGCTCTGCCATGTTGAATGCTCTTACGGTCTCGGTATAACATTCCTGAACCGATGACGGAGAAATTACGATAACCGGGTGATCTCCGTGCGTTCCCCACTTGGACTGCATAAGGTCGCCCTGCGACGGGGATGTCGGAAGTCCGGTTGACGGGCCTTCCCTCTGTACATCAACGATTACGATTGGAATTTCCGCGATGGACGCATAGCCGATGTTCTCCTGTTTCAGGGAGAATCCCGGACCTGATGTTGCGGTCATTGCTTTCAGTCCCGCAACGGATGCTCCGAGTGCAGCGGCAATCCCGCCGATTTCGTCTTCCATCTGTATAAACTTGCCACCAACCTGCGGTAATCTCACCGCGCTTCTTTCTGCAATTTCGGTTGAAGGAGTAATCGGATATCCGGCATAAAACCGCATCCCTGCAGCAATAGCTCCTTCCACAACAGCTTCATTGCCTTGCAGCAGCTGAAATCTCTTAGCCATTATTTTGCCTCCTCCTCAATATAAATTGCGTAATCCGGGCAGCGAAGCTCGCAAAGCCCGCAAAGAATGCAAGCGTCCGCATTGCTTATCTGCACCTTTTC
>JALERA010000073.1:0-9320 GCA_022764365.1 Bacillota bacterium | reverse complement strand
GATTAGATCATGCAGAATATATCTGCAATCCCACCTTGGTACCATGCCGCCGTTTATACCGTAAAGATTGCTCGCATCTTTAAGATAATCTTCCCCGGCAGAGCTCTTTGAAAAATCGTCGTAAAAAAGGATGTCATATGTTTTGTCATCGTATCCTATCATTTTCGCTATAGGAATCGGTGATGAAATCTTTTCCAGACACCATACACCCTTCACTTGATTTATTACAGGGGGATAGGTATAGCATACGCGTACTTTTAACTCCATTTTCTCGGTCAATTCTGGCTCACACCAGATAGATAAGCCGCTGGCAGCCTTGTTACGGTATAATATCCAGTAGTCATTCCCTTTCTGATAACACAGACTGTCGAAGTCTTTCTCTGCGTTTTGGCTGCACCACCTGCGGATTTCGTCAACAAGTTCTTTTCCCTCTCCTTCTTCCAGTTCTCTCAGATCAGCCTGATAATCCACAGGCTTGATGTAGTAACCGACGCCGTATTCATCCAATCCCTCTGCCCAGTTGGGATGACTTGTTTCAAACTGGGCCTGATAATCGTCAAGCAGGACAGATGATATTAAATGGTCTGCGGCAAACGAGAGCGTACCGCTTAATTCTTTCACTTCTTCGCCGGCACTTAGCTCCGCATGGAAAACATAGGAATCGGCCTCGGAAGTATTCTGAATATCTAACGCGGAAATCTTCCAACTGTTTCCCGCGCCGAGAAAAGCTGCGTCAAGCCTCCACATGGTTCGCGCTGTAATCAATTGATCGAGACACTCATCAGTGAGGTATTCCGATACTCCGCTGTAATATTCTTTCAAAGCATCGTTCAAAACAGCTCCGTCGGTAAAAAGCTCAGAATTGTTTTGAAGATTTGTCATCAGTTCATCATTTCTTCCATCACTGTTAATCGTAAAGAATTCTGTCAGAAAACAATCTGCCAGCTCTTTATTTTTTGAATCGCTGTCTTTAAGCGAGCATCCCGTAAGCGCTGCGGCGCTTAATCCGACACATAACAACAGGATGAATATCCAATTTTTTCTCATTTTCGTCTCCCCCTTTTAGTAATATGGATCTCCGCTTGCAGTGTTGCTCCAGATGCTCCATTTTTGCGTCTTTTCATCACGCAAGAGGAAGAAATACTGCTCTGCATCGCCATCCTTTAGGAATGTTTTTTGATGGTCGTATGCCACATAGTATTCCGCACGAACCGCTATCAGATTGTCTTCTAAATAAGAATCCGACCAGCCGTTTTCTTCTGCGAGTTCGCTCCCTTTGTATTGCTGCTTTGCTCTCTCCGTTGCATCTTGATCGACGACAATTTCCTTGATTTGGAGTTCAAGCGTGTATTCTTTTTCCATTTGATTCTCAAGCGCGCTTTGCACCGTTTCCGTTGGAGATGTCGAGGTTTCTTGAATCCACGGATCGAATACACCTGCTTGATATGCTGCAAACCCGCAAAGCAGGATTGCTCCAATGATTGCTGCAATCAAAAGCATCCGCTTTTTTAAGAAGCCTTTATGTACGCTGCTTTGAACTGCGGCCTCCTGAAGAAATCGATCATCGATATTTGTAAAACTATCATACAGCGTTATTACCATTTTTTCTCTCATAAGAACAGCCCCTCTCTTTTCAGTTCTGCCTTAAGTTTTTGGCGGAGCCGATACATGCGGTTTGCGACGTCTGCCGGAGTCAGCCGATATATTTTTGCAATGGTTTTCAGAGATTCTCCAAACCAATACCGCCGCAGGAAAATGATGCGATCCATTTGCGGAAGCTCCCCAACCCACTTGTTAAGGGCCTCGGTCAACATTCCTTTTTCGATTTCACCTTCCACATGGGAAGAGGACGGTCTGCCTTATCGCATCTTCGTCGCGCCTAAAATACATCTCAATAATTTCCATATCGTTCATCCGCGAAAACTCCCCTCCGTACTCATCTCCAAGCTTTGCAGGAAATGTGCGTCGGTCTCGAGCGTCCAGCAATCATCCCATTCACTCATGACCATGCGATTTGAAATCCCATAGAAGCTTGCTTCGGCAGAAACTGTACTCCCATCATTTCCAAAAGGTTTTCCTCCGAACTGCCCAAAATCCGAATCTATAACAGCAGCATAGCCGTAAAATGTATATTCACATTCCGGAAAAACCAGCCACCCGCCCTTTGCATCAGGATATTTTCGTCTTGGGCCTGTTGCGCCTTCATGCTGACCCCACGCAGGATCGACATCATATGACTGCAAGCTCACCTTGTGGTTTGTATGCTGTAAAACGATAAAAGAATTTTTCTCGTCCCACTTCTCAAATCGTTCCATCCACTGTCGAAACAGGATCGACGCCACATCTTCCGGCGATTTCCCCTCCGTTTCACTCTTATTGATTTTAACAACAAAATCTCCGGTCGTAACTGCTCTGCAATACTGCTCTTCCTCATGAGCTGTGAATTTCACATATTCACGCATTCCTGCATTTTCTGTATACTCCCCTTTTTCGTTTTTCTCAAATATGCAAAGGCTTTCAACCGTAACTGTCATGCCGGTACAATCCGCATCACCCAAAATCACATCATAGGTAATACGTACTTTTTCCTGCTGTTCTTCGTCGGCGGAGAAAGCCTCGCAAGACTCAATTGTATAGTCATGCAGTCTTCCCGATTCCTGTTCCTGCTTCAATTCGTTTTCAATGCTACTTCGTGCAAGATCGACGATTTCTTTTTTGCTGTCTTTGCACCCACACAAGGTCAGGAGCGCTGCGAAAAGTACGAATATGCTTACGATTGCGGTCTGTCGTTTATTCATTGTAGTTTCCCCTCCATTTTCTTCGGCTCATAAAAACCTGTTTTTTCCCTTCTATAAATAAAGACGACAAAAAAAGCAAAGTGTAACAAACTTTTTTTGTTTTTATAAAGAAAAAGACCACCGGATTAATTCGATGATCGTGTTTTCATCAATCGCCGCTCACGCCTCAATGCAGGCACAAACATTACTACGCCAAGTAAGAAATATAAGAGTAAAGCCGTAATTGAATAATCGAATGTCGGATAGAGCTGATAAGCAATCCCCATAAACGGCCAAAGGAACATTATCCCAAAGAGGCTGTACGAAAACAGCACCCCGCTGGCATAACAAAGTGCAAGTGCCAATCCCATGCCGCAAGCTTTTTTTAAAGAAAACTTCTTATCATAAGTTAATCCGACACATATCACTAGCCAAAGCAGGTACACAATGCAGGAAAAAATAAGCGAACCTTTATCATACATACTGTTTCGCAAAATTACAAAGCCTGTGACCGCATTAAAAAGCAGTCCCCCTATGATAATCCAAACTGTTTTCCGAGTCATGACGCAATCCCCCTATCTTTGCATATCCTATATAAATTTTTCAAATCCGCCTAAGATTCCGCCACATACTTCATGTTCTCCGCAATCTTCACGACCTCCTGCTCCGGAATTCCGGCGTCAAAGCTGAACTCCAAAATCATCGTTTCGGTCGGGTATACAATCCTTGTATGGTCTTCAAAGGCGATTCTTTTTCCGAGGTAATTTAAGATTTGAATGTCGGAAATCTGTGAATGCTCCGTATCGTAGGAAATTTCCGACCCCTGCGGATATTCCGTAATAATCAGAGACTCCGCGCCCGTACCCGGCTGAATCAAAAAGCACTTTGTCGGAATCTCTTCCGCATCAGTAATCTGATAACCCTCCGGCAAATAGGCCGGATACCAGTAATCCTCCCACGAGCCTATCATGTCTAGCTCTGCGGGGTTATGAATGGTAATGGAATTGTTCTCATTGTTTTCAAACACCTGAAACACAAACTGGCGGTAGGCATGCGAAGTCCCGATTGCAAGGGTATTGACGGAAAGAAAAATGAAAAGGAAAACCGCCGCCTTTTGCAAAATCTGCCGGCTTTTTCTCTTTTTCTGCCCTGCCGCATATCGCTTGTCGTAGAACTTTGCCGCTTCCAAAAGCTTCCCATCAAGCTGCGGGGAAAACTTTTTTCCCGCTTCATTAAGCTCTTCGTATTCTTTTTCAAACTCATTATCTATTTTTCGCGCTAAGGCTTTCATCATTTTTTGCTCCACAGATTTCACCTCCTTTACTCATTTCTTTTTTTCATCTGTTTGCGCAGTTTTTCGGTAATCCTGCTCAGCCGCATACGCACCAGCGACGGAGAAATTCCGATGACGGCTCCGATTTCCCTGCTGGTATAACGACCTTCGTACTTGAGCGAGAGCAAAAGGCACTCTTCCTCGCTGAGTTCTTTGTAAACAGCTTCAATATCATCTATCGCATCTTCAGGAAAAGCCTCCGCATGAACAGCATCCTGCCCGATATTGTCTGCCTCCAAAAGATTTTCAAGTTCCTTCATTAAATCTTCCGCCTTCTGCGTGCTCCGCCGGTAATCAGCTATCGCATGCAAAATCATGCTGCGAAGATAGGCCCGCACAACCTTTTCGTTTGGCAGATTCAAATTCTCGTAATTTTGAAAGAAACGCAGCCAAAGCGTCTGCGATAAATCCTCTGCCGTCTCTATCTCTCCCGTCTTTCTAAGAAAACTGCCATATACCCAATACCTGTTTTCAAGGTAAATTTCTTCCATGCTTTGTTTTTTACTCATTTATCATACCCTCTTACACATCACTTATTGTGTAAGAAGATTTTACCAAATCAAAGGTTGCTGCGCAAGCCTTGCTTTCATTTCTTCTTGAAAACCTTTGCGAAGAAGTCCGGTACGCTGCTCCATGACTTGTCTTTTCGCGCCAAAGTGCTCGTTCCGCCTCTGAGCGGATTAATCTTCGGCAATTCATCTTTTCCTTGTCGAATGCGTTCTTCGTTCATCTCTTCTGTGAGACTTTTGCTTGTATAAATCTTATCATCTTCAATTTTGCTTTTCATTTTGTTTCTCCTTTTCCCCTTCTATATATTAAGACGGAAAAAAGCGCAAAGTGCAACAAAGTTTTTTTGTTTCGCTCAAAAAAAATGACCACCGGTTTAATTCGATGGTCGTATTTACGTTAAGTATTTTCCAAAGTGTTCCTTTCTTTTTCGCTTAATACAATAACCAGTCAATCATTCTATCCGTTATATTTGATAGCACACCATAATGCTAAGTCGATAAGCCCGTATAGGCCTGTCCCCATAATTGTACAAATCACATCACCTTTTGAAAAAATATATGTGCAGTAGCTCACCATTGCAAGTATTATGAAAAGGTTTATTCCTGCTAAAATGTACAATTTTTTCCCTTTTGATTTGTATTTTTTCATTTTTCGCAGTACATAAATTTTATCCATAAGAGAGTAGATGGGAAACGGTACAATTGCACATGCCAACGAGTAAAGGCTATTTTCTTTTAAAAGCACACAGCTAAACAGAAAAAGTAAAAGTGTCACCGCAATCATACTTATATACAGTTTTTTAGTTCCACCTTCTCCGATAATCATATCTGCTCACCTTCTACTGCGGCACCACTACTTTTTGATTTCTTATGGTAAACAGTCTTCCACTCAGTTACAGAGTTTGTATGAGCAGCATCTGAATACAATCTGATTTTTGTTCTAACATAGTAATATTCTGAATCCTCCCCATACGCAATTTTTTTTACCCAATAGATGTGGCTTGCCCCTGTCGACAATGCGGTTGTTACGCCTAAAAGTATATATCCATTAATTCCTCCAACTCCCATGGCAACAGCAATGGCAGATGCTGATGTTGAAGCAGATATCCCTTCTATTTCATAACTTCCCTGTCCAGTTGTTTCTTTGCCAAATTTAACCCCAGCCGGTGCTCCGTTTATTTCTACATTTCCCGGCATTATTATTAAGTTTTCACTTTCTCCCAGGGATTTTCTGCTGTTTTGGCAAACTTGATTTTCTTCAGTAGCAAACACAACAGATGTGGCTAATAAAATTAGGCTTACTATCAAACTTATAACTCTTTTCACCTGTTTCATCTTTTTTTCCTCCTTCTCAACTTAATTCAGTACTATCTTTTCTTTATTTCCACATTGGTTTCACCTCCAGTACCTTATCAATCCCCGTGAATTATTTTTTAGGCTGTAAAAAGCTCCTTTTTTCCCTTCTATATATTAAGACGGAAAAAAGCGCAAAGTGCAACAAAGTTTTTTAATATTTCCAAAAAAGTATTGAACAAAAATCAAAAAGAGAAGGATTAGTCTTCTATCTGCAATACCGCATTGGCACAAAGCTACACAGAAGCCTCAAGGCAGTCCTCGTCAAAATCGAATTCCGGGTTATGCAAAGGATTGGTAATATCTGCTCCAATTCCCACATATACCGCCTTTCCTCCGTTTTCCTGAACCCTTTTCATCATCACCGCTGCATCATCTCATCATCGCTTTCTACCGCCGGAACTTCACCATAGTCAACAATCCTGTATTCAAGTTCGTATGCAGCTGCCGTTCCTTTGATAATCGCCATCACGCGTCTGCCGAGATAATCCGATATATTTTCATTCTGTCCCCGATACTCAACGCGCATCATTGCCTCCGGAGCGATAGTATTGGCGCACAGCCCCGCATGTATTTCGCCGACATTTACACGGCAGAGCCCCTCTTCATGGGGCGCAATCGAATGAATATTTAGGGCTGCAGAGCACGCCGCCAGCAGAGCATTCTTTCCCTCCTGTGCGGCACCGCACGGGTGTGCTACCTTTCCCTTGAAATACACATCCAGCTGTCGATCGCTTACGAAGTCTCTGCATCTGCATGCAATTGTATGCGAAGGCAGCGGTTTGCTATCTGCACTGAGCCCGATGTGGAGTGCGATAAAATTCGTTGCATCATCCAAATGACCTTTATCTACAATTGATTGTGCGCCATAAAAGCTCTCTTCTGCCAGTTGAAAAAAGAACTTAATTTTGCCACAAAGCTCATCTTTCCGCGTGAGAAGTTTTTCCGCCGTTCCCAGTCCAATTGCCACGTGTCCGTCATGTCCGCAAGCATGCACAGCGTTCGGACTGGAGGAAAAATATCCTTCGTCAAAGGGTCGAAATCCCTCTTCTCCTTTTTCGGGATAAGGCAATGCGTCGATATCGAAACGAAATGCGGTAACCGGTCCGAGTCTTCCACTGTCGAGAACAGCCATTACTCCCGGAAGACCTTTTGTTTGTTCGACAAAGCTTGGATTTGCTCCCTGTTGAATTGCGCGGTTCATCTCCGCACGAACGGTATTTGCATCCAGCCTTTCCGGTTCGCCTATGCTTTTTTCATCAATCAATTCCGGCCCTATTACCACATCATATCCCATTTCTGTAAGAATCTCGGCAATTCGTGCACTTGTCCGAAACTCTCTCCACCCAATATCAGGAAAATAGTGGAACTCACGCCTATATTGTACTAACTGATTCATTTTCTCTCCTTTCCTCTTTGTTATATTCTAAACATAGCACGGAACCCCTTTATGAAAAAGTTCCATTTCAAAATTGTCTAAGGTACCAAAAAACAATGGATTATATCGATATAAAAATAAGAGAGCAGAACTTTATGTGTTCAGAATTGTAAACCTGTGATATAGTATAGAAAATAGGAGGAAGTGCATATGATGAGATTTAACAACGATTATAACCATTCGGCGCATGAATGCGTCCTTAAGCTGCTTGAAAAGACCGCAGGCGAAGGCTACGGTGGCTACGGAGAGGACATCTGGTGCGACGAAGCAAAAGAGCTTATCAAAAAAGAAATCGACAGACAGGATGCGGACGTCTTTTTCTTCGCCGGGGCCACGCTGGCAAATTTTGTGGTGACGGCAGCGGCGCTGCGTCCGATTGAAAGCGTAATCTGCGCCCAAACAGGACATATCAACTGTCACGAGGCTGCTTCGATTGAAAATACAGGCCATAAGATTTTGGAACTGTCGGGCGTTGACGGCAAGCTGAGCGCGCAGCAGATAGAAGCTTGTGCTTCGGAATATTTTAGCGACGGCGAGCCGGAGCATCTCACCGTTCCGAAAATGGTATATATTTCATTTCCTACGGAGCTCGGAACGCTGTACTCACTTGAAGAGCTGAAAGAAATCAGACGGGTCTGCGATAAATACGGCATGTATCTCTTTGTGGACGGCGCGCGCATGGGCTATGGACTTGGCTCGGAGGCAAATGATGTCAGCCTGCGGGATTTCGGACAGCTTGCGGATGTTTTCTATCTCGGCGGAACGAAATGCGGTGCACTGTTCGGCGAAGCGGTTGTTCTGCTTGCCGATTCGCTCAAGCACAGATTCAAAACCTACATGAAGCAGAACGGTGCTGTCCTCGCAAAAGGCTGGCTTCTCGGATTGCAGTTCTATGCGCTTCTTGAGAACGGAGAATATTTTAAGATTACGGCACGCGCAGACAAGTTGGCAATGCGTCTGAAAGAGGCTTTTGCGGAGAAAGGAATTCCCTCTGCGGTAGACAGCCCGACCAACCAGCAGTTCGTGATTCTGACACCGCTGCAGGAGGAAAAGCTTGCCGAGAAGTATATTTTCGAGGGCATGGGAACGCTCGAAGACGGCAGAAAGAAAGTCCGCTTCTGCACAAGCTGGTCGACAACGGAGGATGAAATAGATGCGCTGATTGCAGATATACAGGTGCTGTGATGTGTTCAAGTCCGCACCGGCTGCGCCTTATAATCCCTTCCGCTAAACGCTTGAGCAAATTAACAGAGGTGCACCGATGAAAACCACGGGGCATCACATAGATCTGTGCTATTTACGGAGCCGGAAATAGCGTTTACACGAAGAAGGCTTCTGTAAAGGGGTGCTTCGTGTATCCGAGGGATTCTTGGAGGGAAAAAGATGCTGCTGTAAAATAATAACAAAAGAGGTTCTGGAAAAACGTTGAAATTTCAACCTCCCAAAATATGACATTTTTGAAAAGCGTAAAAGTCTGCCATAAATCCAGAGGAAAACGGAATCAAAGGGGTGTCAAACAGGCGAAAATACACGAAAAGGGGTCTATATGGGGCACTTGGTGGGAATTACCTAATTTTTCCAGTGCGAAAGTTTGCTTACCCCGATCACTCAAATACAAAGGGGCTGCCTGCATTAACGGAAATAAGCGTTAATGCAGGCAGCCCCATGCTATGGTGACTCCTCGGGGAATCGAACCCCGATCAATGCCTTCGGAGAGCACTACTCTATCCGTTGAGCTAAGGAGCCATATTGAAAAGATTACGGCTGCATACCGAAAGGTTCGCAGCCTCTTTAGTATACATGGTTTTCGCCGAAAAGTAAATATTTATATGTTAATTGTGTACGATTTTTTATCGGGGAAAAGAGTCATCTGCTTATTTTTGTCCGCATCCTCGCAAATTTCGATTTCG
>JALERA010000066.1:0-16287 GCA_022764365.1 Bacillota bacterium | reverse complement strand
CCTCCTTCCAAATCTCATTTCGGATAAAAAAAGAAGTGTAAGTATATACTGTCATGTTTTTTTACACTTACACTTTTCTTTCCGTTTTTATTCGATTTTCAGCCGATCCATCTTTTGATACAGGAGCGGCCTTGCAATTTTCAACATTTCGGCTGCCCTTTTCTTATTTCCCTCAGCTCTCGCCAAAGCCTCTGTAATGACGGCAATTTCGGCTTGCCTCTTCGCTTCTTCGATTGGGCTTTCTCCTTCAAAGTCAAAATAGCTGTGCGGTACAGCTGCCGTTCCTCCTCTGCCTAATGCAGAATTATCCACAATGGAAGCGATTTGTATGGAATCGCTATCCACCAAGTTGTTGTTTGCCGCGCCCATGGCACGCTCGATTACATTCTTCAGTTCCCGCACATTTCCCGGCCAGTCATAGCTTTCCAGCTTCACCACAGCTGCATCTGTAATTCCCGTGACATTTGTACCCAGTGTCATATTATATTCCCTGATAAAATGTTCTGCGAGCAGCCGAATGTCTTCCTTTCGCTCGCGCAGCGACGGAACATTGATTCTCACGACTTCCAACCTATAAAACAGGTCTTTTCTAAACTTTCTTTCCTTTACTAATTCTTCGAGTTTTTCATTCGTCGCGCTGATAATCCGAACATTAATCTGTATGGATTCATTGTTTCCGATTCTTTCGATTTCACGCTCCTGCAGCACCCGCAAAAGCTTCGGCTGCATTTCCAGCGGCAGTGTCTCAATTTCATCGATAAACAAAGTTCCGTTGTCAGCTTCTTCGAAACGCCCTTTCTTACCGCTTTTGACCGCACCGGTAAAAGAGCCTGCCTCATATCCGAACAATTCAGATTCAATCAAACTCGGCGGCAGGTTCGTGATATTCAGCTTAACGAATTTATTAGAACGTCTTTTCGATAAATCGTGAATGGAATGTGCTACCAGTTCCTTTCCTGTGCCGGTTTCGCCGGTAATCAAAACGGTTGAACTCGTCTTGGCAGCATTCTTAATATCAGCCTTCAGTTTTTTTATCTGTTCCGACTGACCAACTATGTCTTCTATCGAATACTTGGTCATGCGGTATTCCTTAAGTTCTTCGCGGTAATACTTGATTTTATCATCCAGTTCTCCGTACATCCGCACAAACTGTTCGAATTCCTTCAGCTCCTGGAAAATGTCATAGGTCATCAGTCCGACCCGTTTTCCATCTTTACGAAGAACATAATGCACGCTCGCCTCCACATCATCCTTAGAGGTGACATTTCCCTGATAGAACGCGATGGTATCCCTCTCATTTTCCATGTTTTCAATCATATGCGTGTACGGAAAAAACTTTTTTATATGTTTTCCTATCATCTGCTCGCTCGTGCAGTTCTTGTATTTCAGCATCTTTTCATTGACATAGGTGATTTTACCGTCGTTGTCTATGCAAAGCAGCCCCGGAATGCATTCCAGCATCATTTCCATGAAATCTTTATCTACCGTCATTTTCATTCTCCACATCGTAAATAGCTGTCACATACTGTTAATAGATTATCATGTTAACAGCTTTTTAGCAAGCAAAAACAAAAAAAGACACAACAAAACCTCGTCATCCTTTCCTTCGTCCGACGAGTTTTTCATGGATTATTCTTATTGCAACGCATATAATTATGCGATAATTCCCCCGTAAAAAATCATTACAAAGCCAGCTGCGCTTGTAATATCAAACAGGATTCTATATATCTTCCGATCTTTTACGGAAAAATTCTTCAGCATTACCACAATGTCTGAAAGCATCACTGAAACGGCTCCGATGCAAAGAACGCACGCCGCACTGTAAGAAGAGAGGCACGCAGCCCCAGCTTCAAAGGCTATTATCATATCAATTCCGCACCCTCCAAGGCATCCGGCGACAACTGCCGAAGCTCCGAGGAGCACTCGGAACCCTTCATGCGCGAATGAAAAAAGCATCCGTGAAGTCCAAAGCACAATCGCGCCCAAAAGAAGTGCGAAGCTCACCGCATAAACACAGTTGTGCACGACAAAACCACCTCTCAAATACATGTATTCATATATCAAAAACATCTGAACAAGAAGATTCAAAACAACAGCACACAAAAAATACCGCTCTTTTTTATTACTGGATTTACTATATGTAAAGTGCATGAAAGCACTGCTACCAAAAAGAACAAGCGCACCTGCAATTAATCCGTAAGCCATTATCTCCCCTCCACATGCAAAATCTTTTATATATCGAGAAAAGGGTAGCTGCATCGATGATTATCGTGCACCGGTGCAGCTTCCTCATTTATAGTATGGACTTATAACCCAAAGAGTTTCGGCATAAACATCTTTGGAAGGGTTGTTGCGATTGCAGGAATAAATGTTGTAAGCAAAAGCACCGGTATGTAAGCGAAAATGATAAAAATCAAAATTGGCTTGAGCATCTGATCTGTCTTTGCCTTGCACACACGTCCCGACATATAAAGCATTGGAGCGGTCGGAGGAGTTACATTACCCATTCCGAGGTTTACGCCCAGGATTGCCGCAAAGTGGATTGGATGAACCCCTATGGATGTCACGATTGGAACCAGAAGCGGCGTACATAACAGAATGCCCGATACATCGTCCATCAGCATGCCTATGATAACCATGAAGAGGTTTACAAGCAGCAGAATCAAGATATAATTGTCTGTCAGACCCAGCAGAGCATTTGCAATCTGCGTCGGAATATTTTCCATAACAAGTATTTTAGAGAAAATCATTACCATAAAAAACATGACCATTACCGTACCTGTGGAGCACGATGTATCAACAAGGGTTTCCTTGAGACCTTTGAGTGTCATTCCTTTGTAGATAAACATTGCAACCGGAATCGCATATAAGCATGAAATTGCTGCAGAT
Organism: Bacillota bacterium; assembly: GCA_022764365.1. Taxonomy (GTDB): domain Bacteria; phylum Bacillota; class Clostridia; order Peptostreptococcales; family Anaerovoracaceae; genus CAG-238. The sequence continues at coordinate 13,398 of JALERA010000066.1, read as the reverse complement.
TCGGTCGGTGTCATAATTCCTGAATAAATACCTCCAAGGATGATTACAGGCATCAGCAGTGCCGGAATCGCATGAACTGCATCTTTTCCGGATTTTCTGAAAAACTCATCTTTCGAAAGTTTCGGCGCTACCTTAATATCCATTTTTTTCGTGCAGAAATAGTTTACTACACTCAGAAGAATTACTAAAATAATGCCCGGTATAATTGTTGATAAGAAGCATGCAAGTACAGATTGTCCGCTCGACCATGCATACAGAATCTGCGCTGAAGAAGGCGGAATCAGAAGGCCCAGCGGGCAGGCTGCTGCCAGCAGGGCTGCCGTATATCCCTTCGGATATCCTACTTCTGTAAGTCTTGGTTCCATCATCGAGCCGATGCAGGAAAGTGTCGCCGCAGCAGAACCGGAAATTGCACCGAATACCGCACAGGTAACTACGGATACGGTTCCGAGGCCGGATTTTGAACGCCCGAGGAAAATCTGTACGAATCCGATGAGTGCCCCGCCGATTTTTCCTTTTTCCATAATTCCGCCTGCCAGTATAAACAGCGGAATTGCCAGCAATACTACAGAATTCAGCTGCCCGTATCCCGCTGCCAAAAGGAAGTCTGGGGTATATCCGTATCCGACTGTAAGCCACATGAAAGCACATGCAAATGCAAACGGAAGAGGAATTCCAATAATTAATGTAACGATTAAAGTCAATACACCTATAAATGCTACCATTTATTTTTCCTCCTTTCCATGCTGATGAGTTTCTGCTTCATAAGCCGCAGCTTCCGCAGCTCTTCTCGCTTCCATTTCTTCTTTGTCAGGAAGTCCTGTGTTCGGATACTTTTCCATCAAACTTCTAGGGAAAAAGTCATAATCGTTCGGCTCCGAGAAATATCCGATTCTTCTAAAGTTCACAAAGTTTTTAATTAAATAATATACATGATAGAATTCCATCAATACCAGTCCTAAAAGGATTGCAATTCTCGGGATAAACAACGGAATGCTGAGTGCTGTCGTCGACGGCATTCTTACGATTGCATCGGTAAGATACGGAATTGCCCATGTAATCAGGACGAAATTTACAATTACAAGCACCGCCTGTGCCAGCAGAGAAAGCAAATCTTTTCTTCTGATGTTTTTTGCCAGTGATGCAACAATGTCGGCCTTAATGTGGCTGTTTTCATAGGAACCGTAAGCTGCCCCCATAAAGTAAAGCCAAAAGGCAAAGATCAGTATGATTTCGTCAGAACCATACCAGTTTTTGGTGAGGAAATAACGCATGATTGTCGATATAATGATGACACCTGAACATCCGACGCTGCATATAATCATGAGCCACTCTATCAAACATTTCAGTATTTTCCAGAAACCGGTATTTTCGAATTGTGTTCCGAATTTTGTTTCCATGATAAACCTCTTTTTCTTCTTTAAAAAGACAGTCTGCGCAGTTTACAGCTGCGCAGACCCAGTTTTAAATATTTACAGCCTTATTCTTCAAGAGCCGCAACTAATTCTTTAAGAGTGTCTTCACCGATATTCTTATAGAGTTTCGGCCAAGTTTCTTTCTGAATCTTTTCTACGCATGCAGCCATTTCTGCATCTGTTAAGTTGATAATTTCTACGCCGTACTCTTCCAAACCCTTAAGAGCTTCTTCATCTAATGTCTTCGCAGTTTCGAAGGACTCTGCGGATGCTGCTGTGAATGCTTCTTCAATGGCCTTAACGTATTCTGCCGGCATTTTGTCAGCAACGCTCTGGGACATGAAGAAACCGATATTTTCTGCGAAGCAGTTATATGCTACATAGTACTTAATAACATCTTTGAAGTCAGAATAGTTGAGCTGCGGAGTTCCGCCGATCCAACCGTCACATACACCTGTCTGCATGGAAGTGTATAAATCAGAATACGGAATTGTAACAGCATTGTAGCCTAAATCTTCTGTAACGAGATTGTAAACTTCGATTGCCGGAGCTCTAACCTTCATATTCTTATTGATTGTAGGATCGCCATAGTTTTCAGGATAGTCCGTGAATCCCATACCAATTAAGCCTTCTACATACATGCCGAGAAGCTTAACACCCTGCTTGGCATGTACGTCTCTGTACTTATCGAGGAAGTAGGAGCCTTCTCCGAATGCCTTGGAAAGCTGCGAATAATCGGAGAACATGTACGGTACGAAGTTCATTTCGATTTTTGGATCATATTCTGACGGGCAAGGGATTAATGCTAAATCAACTGCGCCTCTGCCAAGGTCTTCGTAAGTCAAAGTATAATCGCCAAGCTGTGAAGATGGATATACCTTGATTTTTACAGCGCCGTCTGTCGCTTCTTCTACTGCTGCCACAGCTTTTTCGATAGCTGCATATCCCGCATGTTCTGTGTTGTAGTGAGTTGCGAGACGAAGTTCGTAAGTTTCACCATCACCGCCGGAAGTGCCACCGCAGGAAGCCAGTGTGAACACCATGATGAGGCAAAGAATGACTGCAAATAATTTCTTCATTTTCTTTCTCCTTTGTCTTTTTATGAGTAATAACTGCCTATTAAACCGATTGCTCGGATTATTTCTCACCTGTCTTTACATACTTAATGATTTCATCTCTTGTCATGCCTACAAGTCCCATATCATCAGCTGTAAGTCCTTCTGCTCTCCAGTCTTTTTCGTGAATTACATTGTAAATATCAATACATGAATTGGTCATCGGTGTCGGCACGCCTAAAACTTCCGCGACGGATGCCCAAGGAACAAGCCCGTACGGACAGTCTTCTGTCAGATATCTGTTAAACAAATCATTCGGTCCTGAAATCGGAGTTAGTGCAATGTCGCCATGGCCTGCCATGTAAAGCTGCTCCCAAGTGTAAGCTCTTTCAGGCATTCCACCGAAGTCTTCCATCGGATGAAGGTTGTATCCAAGCTCATCACCGATTGCTTTTCTTTCGTTGTCCAATACCATATTCAGCTTACATGCGGACGGAGTCCATCCATGCTGATACAGATAGAAGTTTACTTCAGGGCTTTCAATCCGGGATACATTGAAGAGGCAAGGGCCTGTATGCCATGCAGGATTTACGATGGAAAGACCGGACTCCAGTACGGATTCATATACGCGCTGGAATGGGAAAAGAGCATCTACAAGAATGTCGTGCCACTGTTCTTTCGCATCTGCCGGGAAATATGCGATGTTCATGTTTGTTCTGCCGAAGCATGTAACAACCCCCGGTTCCAAAATACGAGCGTCATAAGGAAGATTGTTTGCGTCTGCCAATACCGGACATTCCGCATCTCCGAAAACCTTCTTGATTACAAGTGCTGCAAATGCTCCCGGGAAAGTAACGATAATCTGTTCTTTCTTAACATGTCCCTTTAAAGCTTCTGCATAATGCTCATGTGCAAAAGCCGGAGTAACAAGGAGAATAATCTCCGCATCCTTTACTGCTTCTGCGATGTCATCCGTTACTAAGTCAAGCTTTGCGACACCGTCTACAGCGCCCGGAGTTTTACCCTTTGCGATAACTGTCTGTGTGTCGAATACCTTCTGCATATTGTGTTTATATTCAGGGAATTCGAACATTTTAACCGTATGACCTTTCAGCTTCATATCCGCTGCCATACAATGTGCGCCGTTTCCGCCGCCTAATACTGCGATTTTTCTTGAAATCATATCCGTTCCTCCTATAAGATGCTTGATTTATTTTCAATAATATTTTAACAAGCCTCCAAAAGAAAAACATCATGCCTTCCATACGAATTTTATCACAAATCTGCACATTTTTTTGTGCTTTTTGTCAGATAAATCTTTCGCATCTCAAACATGATGTAAAAAATGATTGTTTTCAATTGTATAATGGGATTATTTCCTTCGTTTCAGTCTGGAGATTCGCAGGCACAGATAAATGGAAATCGTGCTCTTGAAATCGTGCAAATCAATGCCGCAGTTTTCTTTGATTTTCTCAAAGCGATAGGTGAGCGTATTTTTATGTATTCCCAGCCTTCTTGCGGTCTCTGCGAAGTTGAACATGGACTCGCACCATGTAATAATAAGCTCTTCGAATAACTCCGCATTCTTATCGTTCAAAATTCCTTTGATTCGGCGCTCCAGCCTTTTGCCCTTGTAATATTCCGCTGCCTCTATGAGCATTCTTTCCAAAGGCACATCGATAATTCTTACAATGCTTTTGTCCGTGCTTCCTGAAAGTGTAGTCGCAAGGAGCATTTCCGCCCTTTCATAGCTTGCCTTAAGTTCTGAAACGGAAGAACTTGCTTTGCTCAGCGCAATATGAATCAGTTCTTTTTCGCTTTCTAAAATTTCATTCTGCATCCCTTTGCATTTTGCGGTGAGAACTTCGTCCGTAAGTTTTCCTATTTCCCTTTCCACTGCCGCAAAAATCAAGTATTTTTCATAAGCCGCATCAATTACAACGATAATGTCCTGCCGGTCATGGAACTGTCTTTTTATTGCTCGGTAAACCTTTGTGGAATACATATCCCGCGTCGCGTCGCCTTCTTTTGCAGATTTGCTTTTGCTCACGATAATCGGGATTCGCGGTTTTGTCAGGTTGAATCCCAAAAGTATTCCTTGGTTAATAATAGCAGATTTTGCAGTCTCGTCCCCATTATAAGTGATGATCATTGTTGCGAGCATCTGCAGGTTTGAATGTCTTATATGAGCCGACTCTGCCTCAATTCGGTCTTTTAGCATGATTTCAGCAACCATCTTTACCAGCATTCCGTATTTTTCGACTTCCTCTGAGTCTCCTCTGATGCCGATGGAGCCTACGACTTCGTCATGAATTGTAATTGGCATGGTAATGCCCGGATAGGTTCCTCTCAGTTTGCGGCATTCTGTGGGACCGTGTTTTTTTTTCATTCCCGACGCCATAACCTCAATTGATGCTTCGTGAATGTCATTCAATCTGTCAATATTATCTTTGTCTGCTCCTATAATGACAGCTTTTTTATCCGTAATAATAATCGGATATCCGGTAACTCGCATCGTTATTGATGCAATTTCTTCTGCTACATACTTCAGCATTTCACTCCTCCGCTAAACATTCCTCTCCTAGTTGCAAATATTTAAATAGGAAAACTTATCAATACCGTGGTTCCTTTGGCGGAGCTTTGCAGCGAATAAGTTCCGTGCAGTTTATCGTGGGTAAGGCCCTTTACGATATCCAGCCCGAAACCTGAACGATTCTTCGTCTCTTTTTCACTTTGCTTACTGCACTCTTCACCGTCGTTGAAGACGATAATCGTCGCCTGATTTTCACCGACAACCAGTCTTACTGAAATCCTGCCACGCTCTCTGCTTTTCAGTCCGTGTTTCATCGCATTGACCATCAGTTCATTGACAATCATCGATACCGCCTGCGCCTTTTCGAAGGACAGCTCCATGTTCATTCCTTCAAAATCAAAACTTATCTGCTTTTCGTTTCCCTGGTGAATCTGTTCAAACAAGCGTACCTGTTTTTCAAGGGCCTCGCAAATGTCCACCTTTTCTGCCAAAGCGGTCATCATGATTTCGTGCATTGCCGCAAGGGAATTGATTCTGGATATATTGTCGCTTAAAATTTCTCTTGTCTCGGTATTTTGGCTTCTTCTGCGCTGCATATTGAGAATGCTTGATATCGTCTGCAGGTTATTTTTGATTCTGTGGTGGGTTTCCTGCAGCAAAATATTATAGTCCTGCGGGGTTGCATTGATATCCGCAACACCCTCGCGTATGAGCTCCTGTGATGACAACATTTCTGTTACATTTGCCATATGTGTCAGTTTATTATTCAGCCGAGCATTATCTGTAACATCAGATTCCTGAATAAAAACAGCGATAACTCTGCCGTTATCGCCGAAAATCGGCGAAGTCCGCTGCTGCACCTTTACATTTTCCTGTGAAATGCCGTAAGCATCCTTCATACCCACACCTGTTTCTCGGGTATAAAACACAGTCGGTTCTTTTTGGCGCAGAACTTTTTCGCCTTCAATATTTCTTTTATATAAGGATTTTTCCGGTCTGCCGTGGCTGATTACAATCCCCTCTTTATCGGAAAGAAAGCAGTCCACAAAAATATCACTCTGGGTCAGTCTCGCAAAATCTGCCACAGTTCGGTCTATTTCTCTCAGTTTTTCAAGTTCCGCCGCGGTAAGAGCAATGTTCTCCTTAACAAATTTGTAATCCATATTTCCATATGCGGGCGGCGTCTTCGACGCCCTACTTTCTTAAATTTTTATATGAAATATTATATCTTAATTACATCTCGTCTGCAAGATTGCGATTTACATAACCGCTCTGAAGATTTCTTCTCTCGGACTTGGTATTACAACGGAATTCAGCAGCATTCCATTGCTTCCGCCTGCTGCTGCGCCTGCTTTGCAGGCTTCTGTAACGGCTGCAACTTCTCCTGTGAGGGTTACAAAGGATTTACCGCCGATTCCGGTTCCGAGTCTGACTTCAATCAGATTTACATCTGCAGCCTTAACAGCGGCATCTGCGCCCATGATTGCGCTCGTTACGCTGAAAAATTCAAGAACGCCAAGCGCATTCCTATCCTGCGCCGGTGTTGCAAGGTTGATTGCCTGGATTACCTGTGGGTGGACTCTCGGAATAACTGTTTTTTCAATTACATTTGCCTCACCGATTTTAGCGCCTGCCTGAACCGAGGAATTCACAGCCGCAACCTCACCGCATACGAGTACATGGTACTTACCCGGGCAGCTTGGTCTTGCGCTGATAAGCTCAACCTCTGCAGCCTTCAGCATCGCATCGGCCGCTTCCACACCCTTGGCAATACTGTTTAATTCTAAAAATCCTATTGTTTCGTAATTCATATCCTACTACCTCCCTCAGTTCCTTTCGATAACAATTTTCGTGTCATCTGCATAGGTCACCGTTCCATCAATCGATGCATGGATGTTCGCGCCCATCTGTCCCTGCGGCATCGCTGCAATCAGCTGTCCGCATTTTACGGAATCACCGCAGCTTACAATAGGCTCTGCGGCTGCACCGATGTGCATTCTTGTGGAAATCTGAACTTTAGAAGGCTTTACCTCCACAGTTTCCCTTATATCGTAGTCATAGTATTTATCTACTGCCATGCGCGCCGCAATTCGTTTTGAGGGAACCTTGCGGTTTTCTCTGGCAGGATGCGCTTCCCACTCGGTCTGCTCCGGTTTCTGATACCTCACTTTGTTCTGACCGTAGATAGTCTTCAGCATCTTATTAATACGCCTAGGCTGAAGTCCCATCGGGCAGGCATATTCTTCACATACGCCGCATTCCGAGCAAATCAAAGCCTGTTTTACATCTTCGTCTTCCAAGATTGCCTCGATGTCCGAATTATATGCGAGCTTTCGCATTATCTTATGAGGCTGCAACGGATGTCCGAGCATATGTCTGGTGCAGAGCTCCGTGCAGAAGCTGCACTGAATGCAGGCGGCTCTTCCGACTCTGAGCATCGTTTCAACACTTGTATTTCTTCTGTTTGAAAGATGTGAGGCTTCATCCAGCACTATGATTCCGGATGTCGTCTTGGTAACATATTCATCTGCAATTTGCTCTGCGCCGACTCTTCTTCCCATCAAAGGTCCGCCGAGTATCACGGTATATCTTCCCGGAATCGGATTTCCGCAGTCGATAATTTCTTGAATCGGTGTTCCTACCGGAGCAGAAACAATCTTCGGATTTGCCACCTCGCCGGTCAGCGTGATAATCTTCTGTGTGAGCGGAATTCCCTTCAACGCATCTGAAATCGCCGCAACCGTTCCGACATTGGATACAACGGTGCTTACCGCTGCCGGGATTGCCGAAGGCGGTATCACGCGTCCCGTCACTTCATAAACCATAATCTGCTCATCGCCCGCAGGATAGAAGTTTTCAAGCTCATGAAGCTTCACATCCGAATTTCTCTTTTCGATTGCCGCATTGAGACATGCAATTTCTTCATGATAATGGCCTTTCAACGCAATTACCTTATGAGATGCTTTCAGATGCTCACCGATGATTTCAACCGTTTCAATAATGTCCTCTGCCCTGCTTCGCATGGTATATCGGTCTGTGCGAAGCAGCGGTTCGCATTCTGCCGCATTAACGATAAAATACTCTACCTCTGTTTTCAGCTTCACATGCGTCGGAAAGCCCGCGCCTCCACAGCCAACAACCCCTGCTTCAAAAATCTTATCTAAAATGTTCATCTACCTTTCCCCCCTTATTTGTTTCTGTCGACCTCAAGGGAGTCGATAATTCCTACAATGGCTGCATCGATAGGAATATCATCACGGCCAAATGTTTTTCTCGCCGTACTGCCTGTGACTACCAGAACTCTTTCGCCGATTCCCGCGCCCACAACATCTGCAGCAACAAAGGTTTCCTTGGAATTTGCTTCGCCGTAGGTGTCGGTTTGCTCTACAACCATCAGCTTTGATCCGTCAAGGCTTTCTTCTTTTTTGGTTGCCCATACATGGCCCACAACTTTACATATAATCATTGCTTCTCCTAAATATACATCAGCGTTATCTTCTCTTTGTTAACATAGTCCTTTGCCGGAGCGGACAGTATGGCATTCTTAGGTATCGAAAGCTTTACGGCATTTGTGTTTTTCAAAGCTTTTCGAATATCCTCTTCCGTAATAAAATGCTTCTTCAGCGCGGTACCGGCTTCCGCCTTCGGCGCTTCCTGTCTGTTCAGCGAAGCCACACTGCAGGCCGTCTTATCAAGCGCATTAATCACACCTGTATTTCCGTTTTTGAACATGCACGCATTCGCTTCGTCGAAATCAATGTGCATTGCAAGCCCTGCTTCATCCGAAACCCGGATTACAACACCGTCAAAGGTTATCGGCCTCATTGTCCTCATTGACACCGAAACTTCCTGCCCGTCCGAGAATCCCCATTGATTCGCCTGTGCGGGTGTCATATGAATGTGATTTTTTGCTACGATCGTGCTGTTCTTGGCTGCTATGGCTTCCTTTTCGGTAGCGATGATAATGCCAGCGGCTCCGCTAAGATCACCTGACATTCTCAGTGGTGCATCAACCCCTAAAAATCGCGCGTCCGAAAGGCTGAGTTCAACCTGTGTTTCCTTGCGTGCCGGACCTAAAACCGCAACATTGCGGTAGACATTTTTCGGTCCGATAAGCGTAACCCGCTCTTCGCTTGCAAACTGTCCAATCTGCGAAAGATTTTTCTTCGGTGTAAGCTTATATCCCTTCCCGAAAAGTCTTTCAATGTCCTGCTGCGAAAGGTGTACATGTCTGCCCGATGCTTCCACTAAAACTTCAACATCGTTTTGACCTTTTTTTTTCGGCGGCATCGTTTGATATCCTGACACAACCTCTTTCACAATATTTTTTATTACTTCTTCATTTATCAAATCATGTTGCATTACGATTCTCTCCCTTCTGCCAAGCATTCGAGGTACATGATGTACAACGCGCTGCTTAAGCGATTTAAAGCCCTGAGTATATCCGCTCTGGAAATTTTTTCACCGGTACCTGTCGTATCGCAAAACGCATTGATGGCTGCAATTTCAACCTCTCTGGACATCGCTCTGAGTAAATTCAGTTCTACCGGCAATTTCCCCATCTTGTATGACGGAGCAATATGCCCGATTCCGAAGTACTGTGTCGGATGCTGCGAAACATATCTGAGCTCGTGTTCATTAAGCCCCAGAAGGGTAATTTTATCATCCAGCTTTTCTTCCAAAAGTTCGGAAACCATTATTTTTCTCGCATAGTCGTTGATTTCCTGAAGCATGTTTACCATGTTCAGACATCTCAACTCTTCTGCTAAGATTTGTGTTTCCAAAACCTTTGCCTGGAAAGTATCGATTTTTCCTCGCAAAATGATACGCGGATGGTTTTTAAGGACAAGCCGCTTGGCGTCAAGATTGGTCATGTGCTCCGGTTTTTTCGGTTTTGCCTTTGCATCCTTATCAATAATCGTGATTCCGTTTTGTTCGGCATAGTCCTTTGCTTCCTGACTGATAAACATTGTGAAGTCCGCCCGAAACTCTTTTACAATCATTTCTTTCGTGGCATTTTCTATATCTTTTGCCTTAATAATCTGCATCAGTCATTCTCCTTCAACTAATAAAGTTTGTGCTTAGGGTTTTACCCTGCATAGAATTTTACTTTAAGGTTGGAAGGATGTATTCAACTTCGTTGTGCGGTCTTGGAATTACATGTACGGATATGAGTTCGCCGACTCTGTCTGCTGCTGCTCCACCTGCTTCGGTTGCTGCCTTTACTGCACCTACATCGCCTCTTACCATAACGGTTACAAGGCCACCGCCGACATGTACTTTACCGATTAAGGATACGTTTGCAGCCTTTACCATTGCATCCGCTGCTTCGATGGATCCTACTAAACCTTTGGTTTCTACCATTCCTAATGCCATTTTTACATTGTTTTCCATTTTTATTTTCTCCTTCTTTGTTTCACTGTTTTGTTTGCTCTTTTGATTCGCTTGACTTGTTTTTTTCGTTTTTCCTACGGAAGCTTCTGCCATTGCCATCACTTCCGGTGATGTGTTTTCTATCACTTTTGAAGCCATAACTGCACTCCTTCAAATTTTATTCCAAAGTCGGAAGGATGTACTCAACTTCGTTATGTGGTCTTGGAATTACGTGTACGGATACAAGTTCGCCAACTCTGTCTGCTGCCGCTCCGCCTGCTTCGGTTGCTGCCTTTACTGCACCTACATCGCCTCTTACCATAACAGTTACAAGACCTCCGCCGACATGTACTTTACCGATTAAGGATACATTTGCAGCCTTTACCATTGCATCCGCCGCTTCGATGGATCCTACTAAGCCTTTGGTTTCTACCATTCCTAATGCCATTTTTACATTATTTTCCATTTTATTTCTCCTTTATTCACTTTTATCTGTTAGCTAAAATTGATCTTAATACTTCTTTTGTAATCTCTTCGATTTGGTTCTTTGTCAGTTCCGCTTCGCCGCATGTTGTCTGCTGTGGTTTACCGTAGGAAGAACCGCCTGTCGGGCTCGTCTGAAGCTGCGCGGCTTCTCTTCTGAGGTCTGCAAGTTCCATCGTGCCATATGCAACTCTTCGGATATTAAGCAGATTCATCGGTCCGATGTTATCCGAGGATGCCGAGCCGCCGACTGCACCACAGCCGAGCGTGAGTGCCGGCTGAAGCCCCGTCAGTGCTCCTACTCCGCCGAGCGCTGCCGCTACATTTACAAGCACTCTGGATACAGGTTTGCGAAGCCCGAACTGTCTGATAATTTCTTCATCACTTGAATGAATCGTCATCGTATGACCGGTTCCTTCATTTTCTAAAATTTCTATGGATTTATCACATGCTTCTTCCCAATTCTTTACGGTAAAGAATGCCAGAATCGGACAAAGTTTTTCTCTGGAATAAGGATTATCCTTTCCGATCTTTGTTGTTTCGGCAACCAGAATAAGTGTGTCATCAGGAATATCAATGCTCGCCATCTTTGCGATTACCTGTGCTGATTTTCCCACGATTGCCGGGTTCATCGTGTTGTTGGCTCTCATGATGAACTTGCCTACTTTTTCAATTTCATCCGGACTCATAAAGTAGCAGTGCTGCCTCTTCATCTCCGCAATAACCTGGTCTTTTATGCATTCCTGCGTAATAACCGACTGTTCCGAAGCGCAGATTGTTCCGTTGTCAAAAGTCTTTGATTCAACAATTCTACGTACCGCTGTCGGAATATCCGCGGACTTTTCGATAAAGGCCGGTCCGTTTCCGGGACCAACGCCGAGTGCCGGATTGCCCGAGGAGTATGCCGCATGTACCATCGCTTCTCCGCCTGTCGCCAAAATCAGTCCTGTATCCTTGTGCTTCATGAGTGTGTCCGTCGCCTGCATGGTCGGAGTCTGTACCACCTGCACGATGTTGTCGGGTGCTCCGCACTCCTTGCATGCTTTTTGTATAATCTTGACTGTCTCAAAAATACAATTTTTTGCGCTCGGATGAGGAGATATAATGATGGCATTCCCTGCCTTCAAAGAAATCAGGGATTTATACATTACTGTTGACGTAGGGTTTGTCGATGGAATCAGAGCGACAACCACTCCCACGGGAACCGCTACTTCAAAGAAGCGTCCGGCTCTGTCCTCCCGTATAATTCCTACGGTTTTCAGATTTTCCATTGCTTCGTAGGTCATCTTTGAACCTAGAAGGTTCTTGAGTATCTTGTCCTCCCACTTGCCGAATCCTGTCTCTTCCTGTGCAAGCTTTGCAAGTGGCTCGGCATTTCTGATGCAGCTTTCGCATATGTGCTTTGTGAGCTTGTCAATCTCTGCCTGAGACCAATTTGCAAATTGTTTCTGCGCCACTTTGGCATTTTTAATTAAGTCTCTTGCTTCCTGTATGGAACGTAAATCTTTATCGTATTCCAAATTTCCACCTCCCAAATATTTTAAAATATTATATGTTTATCCTTTGTTGTAACTGTCTCACTCTCCGTCTTTAAAAGACCTTCGGCGTATCTGCAATCTTTTCAACCGTTCTGGCAAACGCCTCACATGCCGCCTTGCATGCCGCCTGGTCGCCAACCAACAGCCCGCCTGCAAAGTTTGTTTCCGTCGGCGGTCCGTAAAACACCTTCATCTCAACCTCTGCCGCCTTGAGAGCTTCATCCAGACCGCAGATTGCTTCATTCGGTGGCGCAATCAGATATGCCATCGGTGTTCCCTCCGGTATACCTGCGACTGATGAAAGATAGCCTCCGGTTCTGGATATCGTATGTGCAAAGTACGGAATAGAACCTGAATCATTGGCCGAGTAGAAGAAGGCATCGTTTTCTACATACTCGCTGAACGCTGCAATCCCCGCTTTCACCTCGGCGGGTGTGGTTCCCGCAAGAATCCCGATAAATTCTCCGGCAAGCTCTGTCGATGCATTTCCTGAGCCTGCGTACATCGAATGCGCATAAGTGACGATTACATCCGCCTTCTTGGTTGCTTCGTCAATTGCCGCATACGAAATATCGTCTATGTCAGATGTCATGATTCCTAAAGACCTGTATCCTTCCGGAACTTTCAGGGCTTTCAGTAGGAATGGGTCTGCGTTCGGAATTTCCTGAATACTTAGTACCGTCGCCTGAATTCTATCACCTTTCAACGCTATCCCTCCTTACAGAACCAGATCAACGCCGCTTGAGCGAGTTGCCAGCATCTTCTCAATTATTTCCACAAGATATGCCCCTGCTTCCACAGGCTGGATTCCGTTTTTATGTATATTTGAAACAACGGTTCTGCGGGACTCCGGCATGCCCACCTCAGCCTTATATGCCATATACGCCGACATACTGTCTGCTGCTGCAAGACCCGGGCGCTCACCTAAAAGCACTACCGTTACATCCGCTCCGGTGATTTCAGAAATCACATCCATCGTAGGAACTCTGCCGAATTTCACG
>JALERA010000113.1:0-8206 GCA_022764365.1 Bacillota bacterium | reverse complement strand
AATATTCAGTTCTTTTATCTTTCCTAAATACTCCCGAAGCGGCTGAATATCCCGATTATGCGCAAAGATGTTTATAGTCAGGTAGCATTTAACCCCGCGTTCATGTGCAAAGGCAATACCTTCCTTCATCTCGCCAATCGTCAGATTTCCCGCACCGGCTCTGAGGGAAAAGACCTCGCCGCCGAAATAGACGGCATCCGCTCCGTAAAGCACCGCTATTTTAAGTTTTTCCAAATCGCCCGCCGGAGCGAGCAGTTCTATTTTCTTCATTCTGTTCCTTATCGGAGTTTATATGGTTTTGAATCTCGTAATCGAAAGTCCGTCGCCGACAGCAAGAATTGAGCTGTCAAGCGAGGGCTTGTTCATGATATACGCAATAAACCCCCTCATTCTTCTTATATTCGTCTTATATTTTCCATCCGGATCGTATTTGTCATCGGCAATTCTTCCTTTAAAAAGCACATTGTCCGCAATAATCACCGTATCAGGCCCGCACAGCGGAAGGCATGCATCAAAAAACCTTTGGTAGTGGCTTTTTGCGGCATCGATAAATACGACATCAAACGGTTTCGTACCTTCTTTCTTAAGAAGCTCTGCGATTTCTTCGCCGTCGCCTTCGAAAACATTTATTTTCTCAGCATACCCAAGTGATTCAATGTTTTTTACGGCAGTTTCAACCATTTCGGAATTTTTTTCAATCGTATAAACCTCAGCCCCCGTAAGCTGTGCAAAGAACATCGCCGAATAGCCGACCGCACAGCCGATTTCAAGAATTCTTGCCGGCTTGATTACTCCAAGAAATGTCTTGAGAAAGCTTTCGGTTTCTTTTAAGATGATGGGAACATTATTTTCTTCGGAATCCACACGCAGCTTACCAAGTTCGTCCGTAAGCGGTGCATAAAAACCGTTTATGTAATCTGTTACAAGGTCATTGGTAATGTTTCTCTTTGCTTCCATCAAAATATCCTCTAATGTGCCGCATTATACGCTTTGTTGTAAGCAGCTTTATCTTTTTCAAACTGATTGATGTCTGAAGAAAAATTCATGCTTCCGTCCAGTTTATCACTTACGACGAAATACAAGTAATCTTTATCTTCCGGATAAAAAGCTGCCTTAATTGACGCAAGTCCCGGGGAGCAAATCGGTCCCGGAATATCATCATACAGATAGGAATTGTATGGCGAATCAATTGAAATATCAGCATAAGTCAGATTTTCTTTCTTGAATCCCAATATATATTGAACAGTTGAGCACATCTGGAATTTCATTCCCTTGTCGAGCCGGTTATAGATAACCGCAGCCACCAAAGGTCTTTCCTCGTCCAAGACTGTTTCTCTCTCGATAATTGACGCATATTTTATTACTTCCCTTAGCTGGAATCCGCATTCCGTAGTTAAATATGCTCCGTATTTTCTGTTCAGGAGGGAACTTTTGTCCTCCATAAATTCTTTGAAGATGCCTTCGAAGACATCTTTGTTGAACTGGTTTAACATTACATCAATAACTTCTTCTTCGGACGCTCCCTCTGCCACATAATACGTGTTCGGCATGAGATAGCCTTCCAAATAGTTATCGCTGAGCGTCTTTCGCTTTTCATCCTCATAGGAGGCATAGCGCAAAAACTCATATTTATCAAACCATTTCTTGTCCTTAACTTCATTTTCGAAGTTTTCTTTCGTACCCATCCCCTGGGATACGAGCTTTTCGATTGTCTGTTCCACAGTCAAACCCTCAGGCACGGTAAAGGATGACATGCTTACCTTTCCTCCAACCAAAATATCAGCGATTGTATCAAAATCCATCGCTGCAGAAAGTGCATATGTCCCCGCTTTATACTGACTGTCGTATCCTTTTACCTTAGACCATAATTTGAAGTCCGAGGCCTTGTCGATAACATGGTTGTCTTCAAGTGCTTGTGCAATGCTGTCTGCGGTTGCCCCTGACGGTATCACAATGCTTACCAGCGTGGAATCCGTTTCGTCGAGGGCCTTCCCCATGCCCAGATAAACAATTCCGGCTGCCGCAATTGCAATGACAAGAACTGCTGCTACAACTACTACTGCAATTTTTTTTGAATCCATTTCTTCCCCCAATATGTATTCTTTCAAGCATAACCAAAAAGGCAGGCGGCGGCACCGAACCGCCGTGTGCCTTCTGAAAAATCAATTATTTGGATCTGCCAAGATATTCGCCTGTTCTTGTATCGATCTGAATTCTTTCTCCTGTTTCAATAAAGATAGGAACCTGAACAACCGCACCTGTTTCAACGGTTGCTGCTTTGGTAACGTTTGTAGCTGTATTGCCCTTAACGCCCGGCTCAGTTTCAATTACTTCAAGGTCAACAAAGTTAGGTGCTTCAACGAGGAAAGCATTTCCCTGGAAGAACTTAACGGTTGCTTCATCGTTCGGTCTCATAAATTTGATTGCTTCTTCAACCTGTTCTTTTCCGAGAGGAACCTGTTCAAATGTTTCAGGGTCCATGAAATAATACAGATCATCCATGTCATATAAATACTGCATCTTCTTCGTTTCGATGATTGCTTCTTCAAACTTATCATCCGGATTGAATGCTTCTTCTCTTGTAGCTCCGGTAATGATGTTTCTGTACTTCGTTCTTACGAAAGCTGCACCTTTACCCGGTTTTACATGTAAGAAATCCAATACAACATGCGGTTCACCGTTAATTTGGAATGTTCTGCCTTTTCTAAAATCACTAGCATAAATCATTTTTTATCTCTCCATTCTTTTTAAAATTCGTGCTGTTATTTATAATTTTGAGCCTTTTCGACTCTTTTTAACCTAACTCCGTATATTATACCAAAAAACAAGCGGATTGCCAAGTACCCATTATCCAAGAATACTGCCGATACCGATTGCTTCGCCTATGATTTCATATACATCCTTCATCATCAGCGAAAATCTCATCTCGGTTTCCATATACTGCGCTGCAATCGGATCCTTCGCCATGATTGCATATAACTGCTGTATCACTGCCATGTCTTCGGAACCCGGCGTTTCGCCCATCATCTGCTTGGTCTGCAGTTCGAGCTGTTTTGCCTGAAAGTCCTTTATCATTTTAGACAGTTCTTCGTTTGCGTCAACTTGTTTTTTTACCGCATCGTATTGTTTAAACTCTTCGGATGCCTTGATTGCTTGAGCTAAACCGTGCGCCTGATCATATACATTCATGCTTCTACCTCCCGACTAAACTTCCAGGAAAATCGGCAAAATAATCGGACTTCTCTTCGTTGTCTCGTAAATGTACGAGTTGAGTGCGTCCCTTACCTGCGATTTCATGGCGTTCCAGTCTTTCATTCTCTTGTTTTGACATTTTTCAAGTGCTTCCATCGCAACCTTACGTGCTTCTTCAATGAGGCTTTCGTTTTCTCTTACGTATACGAAACCTCTTGAAATTATTTCCGGCCCGGATACTACCATATGACTTTCTTTTTCGATTGCCGCAACGACAATGATAAGACCGGACTCTGACAAAAGTTTTCTGTCGCGCAGAACGATGTTTCCGACATCGCCTACGCCAAGTCCGTCAACGAGAATTGCATCTGCTTCGACCATTGCTGTTTCTCTTTTGGCTCTTCTCTTATTTACCTTGAGAATGTCTCCGTTCTCAAGAACAAAGATATTGTCTTTGTTCATTCCGAGACTTTCGGCAAGTCTTGCATGGGCAATCAGATGTCTGTATTCGCCGTGAACCGGCATGAAAAATTTCGGTTTTATGAGCGAATGAATCAGTTTCAGTTCTTCCTGGCATGCGTGACCGGATACATGGATGTCTGCAATGTCCGAATAAATAACTTCGGCACCCTTTTCAAACAGCTTGTTTACAACATTTGAAACGGTTTTTTCATTTCCCGGTACCGGTGTTGATGATAGAATAACCATGTCGCCTTTTTTCAGCTTTACGGACTTGTGTTCACCCGAAGCGATTCTGGAAAGTGCCGACATTGGTTCACCCTGGCTGCCCGTCGTGATGATAACGAGTTGATCATCCGGTATGTTTTTCGTCATCTTCAAATCCACCAAAGTTCCCGGTGGAATATCCAAATATCCAAGTTCGATTGCAAGAGCAACGACGTTTTCCATGCTTCTGCCCGATATCGCAACTTTGCGTCCGAATTTAACTGCGTTCTCAATAATTTTCTGTACGCGATGCACATTCGATGAGAATGTCGCTATGATAATTCTCGTTTTTGCGTTTCTGAATATATTTTCGATTGTTTGCCCGACTACCCGCTCCGATGCGGTAAATCCGGGTCTTGTTACATTCGTGCTGTCACACAGCATCAGCGTAACGCCCTTCTTGCCTATTTCGGCGAGCTTTGAAAAGTCAATCGGTTCGCCATCAATCGGAGTATAGTCGATTTTGAAGTCTCCCGAATGGAAGACAACGCCGGCCGGAGTTGTAATGGCAAGACAGATGGAATCTGCAATCGAATGCGTCGTTCTGATCGTTTCGATGTCAAAACATCCAAGCTGTATTTTGTCTCCGGCATTTATCGTTCTCAGGTCTCCCTGAATTCCGTGTTCTTTGAGTTTATTTTCTACAAGCCCCAGTGTCAGTCTCGTGCCGTACACCGGAATCTTGATATTCTTGAGCAGATATGGAACCGCACCGATATGGTCCTCGTGGCCGTGTGTGATTACCATGCCTGCTATCCTTTCTCTGTTTGCAATGAGATAGGAAAAATCCGGTATGACGATATCAATTCCGTACATTTCATCATCCGGGAAGGAAAGCCCACAGTCTATAATCATTATCTGGTTATTGCATTCGAGCAGGGTCATGTTTTTTCCAATCTCATTCAGCCCGCCGATTGGAATAACCTTCAATTTCGGGATTTCCCTCTTTCTTGTTGTTTGTCTTCTTCTCATATTTTTTCGTCCTTATTTTACTACGATGTTAATCAGTTTGTTCGGTACTGCGATGACCTTAACAACTGTTTTTCCATCGGTCAATGCCTGAACCTTAGGATTGTTCAGGGCTGCTTTTTCTAACTCCTCTCTTCCAAGATTATTGGCAACATTCAGTTTTTCTTTCACTTTGCCGTTGATTTGAACAACGATTTCAATTTCATCTTTTACCAGTGCCTTTTCGTCGAACTTCGGCCATGACATCGTTGCAACGGATTCTTTTTCCCCTATTTCTTCCCACATTTCTTCACAAATATGCGGTGTGAACGGTGAAAGAATCAAAATAAGTTCACGAACCGCTTTTGCATAAAGTCCGCGATTGAATTCCGGTTGTTCCTTGTACTTGTACATTTCGTTTACAAGTTCCATGATGGAACTGATTGCTGTGTTGAAGCTGAACCTTCCGCCTACATCTTCGCTGACTTTCTTGATTGCCGCATTCAACATATAGTTCAGTGATTTGTCTTCCGCCGTCGTCACTTCAAATGTGTCCGGTGCATCGCTGTATTTCTGCGTGTATTCATAAACCAGTCTCCATACTCTTGCAAGAAAACGATAGCTTCCCTCTACCCCTGCATCAGACCAGTCAAGTTCCTTTTCCGGCGGTGCTGCAAACAGGATGAACAGTCTTGCAGTATCCGCGCCGTATTTCTTGATGATTTCTTCCGGGCTGACAACATTTCCGAGAGATTTACTCATCTTCTTTCCGTCTTTGTTTACCATGCCTTGTGTAAGCAGGTTCTTAAACGGTTCTTCGCAGTCAACAAGACCGAGATCATGAAGTGCCATCTGGAAGAAACGTGAATACATCAAGTGTAGAATTGCATGCTCAACTCCGCCGATATACTGATCGACGTTCATCCAATAATTAACCTTTTCAGGAGCAAACGGAGCTTCTGTGTTCTTAGGATCGCAGTATCTTAAGAAATACCAGGAAGAATCCAGGAAAGTATCCATCGTATCCACTTCTCTTGTTGCCTTCTTGCCGCATCTAGGACATGTGCAGTCTTTGAATGTCTTGGATGTAGCAATCGGTGATTCGCCCTTGCCGGTAAATTCGACGTCGGTAGGAAGTTTAACCGGAAGATTTTCTTCTTTTTCCGGAACCCATCCGCACTCTTCACAGTAAATCATAGGAATCGGGCAGCCCCAGTATCTCTGACGCGAAATCAGCCAGTCTCTGAGCTTGTAATTAACCTTTCTCTGTCCGAGATCTTCCTTTTCTACCTTATCAATCATATATGGAATTGCATCGGCAGACTTCATTCCTGTGATTTCTCCGGAATTAATCATAATGCCGGAAGCCGCGCAAGCCTGCGTAAGATTGTTTACATCTACTTCAGGATCCTGTGGATCAACAACAGGAATAATATCGATGCCGAATTTTGTCGCAAAATCAAAGTCTCTCTGGTCATGTGCAGGTACGCCCATTACGGCTCCTGTACCATATCCCATCAAAACATAGTCTGCGATGTAAATTGGCATTTCTTTGTGAGTAAACGGATTGATTGCATATTTGCCGATGAACACACCCGTCTTTTCGTTGGAAGTGGATGTTCTTTCAATTTCGTTCATATGTTTTACTTTATCAATATATTCCAGAACCGGCTGTTCGTATTCCGTGCCCTTTACATTTTCGAGGACAGTCGGATATTCCGGTGCCAGAACCATGAAAGTCGTACCGTAAATCGTATCAACTCTGGTCGTGAAAACGGTCAGCTTTTCGTCAGAATCCTTCATTTCAAAGTCAACTTCGCAGCCGTAGGAACGACCAATCCAGTTTTTCTGCATAACTCTTACCTTGTTCGGCCAACCGTCAAGCTTGCCGTTATCAAGGTTTTCAAGCAGTCTGTCTGCATAGTCGGTAATCTTAAGGTACCACTGCGACAGGTTTTTCTTCGTTACCGGCGTCTTGCATCTTTCGCATGCGCCTTCGACAACCTGCTCGTTTGCAAGTACGGTCTGGCAGCTTGGGCACCAGTTTACCGGATTTTCTTTCTTATATGCCAGTCCCTTTTTGTAGAACTGAATAAAAATCCACTGCATCCATTTATAGTAGTCTTCGTGGCAGGTTGCAACTTCTCTGTCCCAGTCATAGGAAAGACCGAGTTCCTTCAGCTGCTCTTCCATCTCATGAATATTGTTCCATGTCCATTCACTTGGGTGCGTACCGTGTTTAATTGCGGCATTTTCTGCAGGAAGCCCGAAAGAGTCGAATCCCATCGGATGAAGGACATTGTATCCGTCCATTTTCTTAAATCTTGCTACCACATCACCGATGGAGTAGTTTCTTACATGTCCCATATGCAGTTTTCCTGACGGATAAGGGAACATTTCCAAAACATAATATTTTTCTTTGCTTTCGTCTTCTGTCGTCTTGAAAAGCTGGTTTTTCTCCCAATAGTTCTGCCATTTCTTTTCAATTTTTGTAAAATCGTATCTCTCGTTCATTTCCTTTTTTAATCCTCCACTTCGATGAACTCACAGTCGCCCCAAATTTTCTCAATGTTGTATTTTTCTCTCATTTCCTTTGTGAATAGATTTA
Source organism: Bacillota bacterium (assembly GCA_022764365.1). Classification (GTDB taxonomy): domain Bacteria; phylum Bacillota; class Clostridia; order Peptostreptococcales; family Anaerovoracaceae; genus CAG-238. The sequence goes on along the minus strand of JALERA010000113.1, from coordinate 732 downwards.
CGATAACATCACCGAAATCCATCAGAATCCACCCTGAATTCTGTTTACCTTCAACAGACTTAACCAGAAGACCTTCCTTGGCAAAGGCATCTTCCACCTCATCAATAAGCGTGTTGATTTGTCTCTCCGATGTACCCGAGCAGATTACAAAATAATCCGCAAAGGATGCTTTTTCGCTGATATCAATGATTAAGATATCCTGCGCCTTCTTGGCGGACAATGTCTGTCCGGCTAAAACAGCATAATCTCTATTTGTCATTTGCATTCTCCCTTTCTTTTATTTTTCTTTCCAGATACTCTTTCGCAAGTATCGTTTCTTCATCTAAATATTTTCCGCTGGAACGAACAAAGTCTATCGTGTTTGAAAGTGACAAGAGACAAGCTTTATCGAGATCCGTCTGTGCGGTTTCCCTCAGTTTCTCAACACCCGGATAGGCTCTGTTTGGCTCGATGGCATCTGCCAGATAAATGATTTCTTCCAGCAGTGACATTCCGGCTCTTCCGGTTGTATGATAGGAAACCGCGTTTATAATGTCATCGTCTTCGATATCAAAATCCCGTTTCATTACAATCGCGGCGATTTTTCCGTGTGCCAGATTGCAATTGTTGAGATACTTATCCTCAAGTCCGAGATTTTTTACATAATAGTTCAGGCTCTTTTCGGGTACGCCTCTGTACATATCATGGAAAAGCGCGGCGATTTCCGCCTTCTTTTCGTCAGCGCCGTACTTT